>CAJGDC010000005.1 GCA_904502005.1 uncultured Alistipes sp. | reverse complement strand
TTGGTTGCGTTACACCAAGGATTGGGGAACTCAGTACTCTGCAGACAATGCTGATGCTTTCGGTTTCAACTACTATCCAATCGGTTACCGCTATATGACTCAGGGCTTCCAGAACTGGAGCCAGCGTGTTATGAGCTTCGTACCACTGCCAATGGCAGGTGCTAACTCAAGCGCTCCTAACTCATCTGGTGGTCGTTACAATGTAATTAACAAGACTAACGCTGCACACTGCGCTAACCTTGCAAACATTGATATCGGTCAGGCGGTATTCCCATTCCGTTGCGTTAAGAACTACAAGTAGAACCTGTTTTGAGCCTATTTACTGCGTTCTTTTAAGTTTGTTACAACTCTTTGCTCCCCTGATTCTCGTTACATAGGAACCCCTATGCGCCTCGAATTAGTGAAGCACATAGTTACAAACAAACATTAAAATAATCTTGTAAACAGACTCAACCAGATTCTTTAAAAAACAAAATCAAGGGGTGGTGGTAGCCACTGCCACCCCTTTTTACTTAAAAAACAAACAAGAGATAAAAAATGGTAAAAAGACTGTCAATTTTGTCGCTACTTGCTGCGGCAATGTTCTTTGTCGGATGTGATACAGAGGATGGACCAGATTCACCATGGGGTCCAGGTTATGTGCCACCTCAGGAGGATGAGGATGATAAGACTGAGTTTGTGGCAAAGCCTATTGAGAAGGCTGATAATATCGTAGTAGCGCACCGTGGCGCAGTAAAAGAGTTTGGTGGTACACCTGATAACTCGCTGGCCTCATTGCGCAATGCCATTTCACTGGGTTGTTATGGCTCCGAGCTTGATATCTATTGGACAAAGGATAATGATGTGATTGTTGCTCACGCAGACAGTAACTGCCAGATAAATCGTCTCTATCCTTGGGAGAACACCGTAGAGGAGCTTCGTCGCGGTGGTGTACTCTCAAATGGTGAGATACTCCCAACCCTTGCAGAGTATATCAAGGTTGCCGTTACAGAGGGTAAGTGTACAAAGCTTGTCCTTGATATTAAGAATATCACCGGTCCGTCTACCGTTGCTGCTGATAAGCGCGCACAGTACTGTATCAACGCCTGCCGTCGCTCTATTGAGATTGCACAGGAGCTTGGTGCTGAGGATTGGATTGAGTTTATTTGTACCGGTAACGAGACTGTTATGAAGGGTTGCGCTCCACTCTGCGAGACCGCTGCTATTCCTATCGGTTGGATGGCAAACAAGGCTGCCTCTGAGTACGACCGCCTTGGCGCAGGTTGTAAGTATGCATACCGTTGGGCAAACCTCTCGCTTGAGTATATGAACGATGGCTTTAGTGGTGGTAAGCGCACTATTGACGAGTTTGTATCTCGCGGTATTGAGTTCAGTGTCTTCAATGTAGATACCGACCAGCAGATGAACTACTATGTTAACCGTGCTGACAAGCTTAAGTGCATCTGCAGCAACTATCCAAAGAAGCTGCTCTCAAAGATGCGTAAGTAAAAAAATAATAGGGATTCACCTCTGGTTGATACAAATTTAAGGGCGTGTTTCCTCGAGGCTGGCAATATTTGCTAGCCTCTTTTTTGTGCCCATATGTCCAATATTGATGTTAAAAAGAGATAGTTATAGTCAAATTCACACTAAAATCCTTTGGCTTTCAAAGTTATTTTATTACTTTTGTAAGTTCGTGAAAGTCTATACTTATAAAAAATATCAAATTTATGAAGAAAGCTATTCAATTCGGAGCTGGCAACATCGGTCGCGGATTTATCGGTGCGGTGTTGGAGCAGGCGGGTTATCATGTGGTTTTTGCCGATGTAAACGCCACTGTAATTGACAAAATCAACGAGGACAAGTGCTACACTGTTCACGTTATGGATGTAGAGTGTGTAGAGCAGAAGATTACAAACATCTCTGGCGTAAACTCTACTACAGATGCTGTTATCGCTGAGATTGTTGAGGCTGAGATTATCACTACTGCCGTTGGTGTTGTTATCCTTCCACGTATTGCTCCGGCAATTGCTAAGGGTATCGCTGCTCGCCGCGCTGCAGGTGTTGAGGCTGCGCTCAATATCATCGCTTGCGAGAATGCTGTTCGTGCATCTTCACAGCTCAAGGAGCATGTCCTTGCACTTCTTGAGGGCGAGGATAAGGCTTACTGTGAGAAGTGGGTCGGTTTCCCAGATTGCTCTGTAGACCGTATCGTGCCACCAGTACGAAGTGAGAATCCTATTGATGTGGTTGTTGAGGCTTTCTACGAGTGGAATGTCGAGCAGGCTTCTTTCGTGGGTGAGGTTCCACAGATTGCAGGTATGAACCTTGCCGACAACCTCCTTGCTTATGTTGAGCGCAAGCTCTTTACCCTTAATACCGGCCACGCAATCACCGCTTATATGGGCTGTATGAAGGGTCTTAAGACTATCGACCAGAGCATTGCTGATCCTCAGATTTACCAGATTGTTAAGTCTGCAATGCTGCAGAGTGGTCTTGGCCTTGTTGCAAAGCATGGTCTTGATAAGGAGGCGCACTTCAAGTATATCGACAAGATTATCAGCCGCTTTAAGAATCCATATCTTAAGGACGACGTTACCCGCGTAGGTCGTGAGCCACTGCGTAAGCTCTCGGCTGCAGACCGTCTTATCAACCCAACTCTTACCGCTCAGCGCGCAGGTGTAGAGACTCCAGCCCTTCTTCTTGGTATCGGTGCAGCACTGCACTACAACAACCCTGAGGACCCACAGAGCGTAAAGATGCAGGAGCGCATCGCCGAGCTTGGTCTTAAGGCTGCCGTTGCAGAGTTTGCATCT
Source organism: uncultured Alistipes sp. (assembly GCA_904502005.1). Classification (GTDB taxonomy): domain Bacteria; phylum Bacteroidota; class Bacteroidia; order Bacteroidales; family Rikenellaceae; genus Alistipes. The sequence continues at coordinate 50,782 of CAJGDC010000005.1, read as the reverse complement.
CTGGAGGCCGACGCACCAATTCTCGACCAGATTGTAGCAGCTTACGCCGAGGTTGAGAAGGTACTAGCATAATTTATCACTCAGAAACAAACTAAAAACCTTAATACAATGACTTTAGAACAGCAAAAGAAATTTAAGTATTGGCAGTGGAGAACCATCGCCGGTACTATGATTGGCTACATCTTCTTCTACCTTATCCGTAAGAACTTCTCGTTCCTTATGCCGGGACTTACTGCGGAGTATGGTATTAGCAAGACCAGCCTTGGTGCAGTTATTACTGCTGCGGGTTTCCTATATGGACTCTCTAAGCTGCTGAATGGTATGCTTGCTGACCGCATTAACGGTCGTTGGCATATGGTTACAGGACTTGCAGTAAGTACCGTAACAGCTATCCTTATCGGTTTTGGTGCAGAGATTATCACCGCCCTTACCGGTGTGCCTGAGGGCTCTACTCCAGAGTTTGTGGGTAAGTTTACAATCCTGCTCTCAGCTCTGTGGATTGTAAATAACATCTTCCAGGGTTGTGGTTTCCCTCCATGCTCTCGTCTTATCCCTCGTTGGGTGCCATCAAATGAGCTCTCTACAAAGATGTCTATCTGGAACACCTCACACTCTATCGGTGCAGGTCTTGCAGGTATCCTCTGCGGCTCGTTTATTATGGCTTCTATGGGTGCAGATATGTCTGGTGACCCAGCTATGCTTGCAACAATTGCGGGCAATCTGGGTAAGGATGTTACAGACCCTGCAGTTATCTCAGCAGCTGAGCACGTAGGTGCATGGAAGTGGGCGTTCATCATCCCAGGTATCATTGCTGCTGTCGGTGTATTTATCACAGCCGGTATTCTCCGCGATACACCAAAGAGCGTAGGCCTTCCTGAGCTTGAGGATGGTGCAGCAAAGGAGGATGCTCCAGTAGAGTCACAGGCAGAGATCTCTGCTTATATTACAAAGCACGTATGGAAGAACCCAGTTATCTGGGCACTCGCTCTTGCGGATTTCTTTGTATATGTTATCCGTTTTGCAGTTCTTGACTGGGGTCCAACATTCCTCCGTGAGCACTGCGCAATGTCACCTGAGTGGGCTGCATCTACAGTTATTATCTTTGAGCTCTTCGGTGTTGTAGGTATGCTCGCTGCTGGTTGGATCTCTGATAAGGTCTTTGGTGGTCGCGCAACACGTACCTGCCTCTTCTGCATGCTCGGTACACTGGTTGCAATCCTCGGCTTCATCGGTCTTCAGACCGCTGGTGCAAGCCCTGTAATGCTGCTGTTCGTGCTTGCTCTTGCAGGTATGTTTATCTACGGCCCTCAGGCACTTATCGGTGTTATTGCATCTAACCACGCAACTCGTAAGGCTTCTGCTACAGCAAATGGTCTTGTAGGCTTTGTAAGCTATATCAGTCCTATCGTTTCTGGTCTCGGTTTCGGTATGATTGCCGACTCACAGTTTGGCTGGCACGGCGTATTCGTTGCAATGGTCGTTATGGCAATTATCGGCGCACTTATCTTCGTTCCAATGTGGAAGATGAAGCGCGACGCGTACGAGGAGTAGTAGAAAACTATTCTCAATAGATAGGCTCTCGGTTTCGGGAGCCTATTTTTTCATTTATATAGCAAATTTTTGCAATATTTTTCACTGTGCACCCTCTATATAGACAGAGACAAAACACTTTTACATATGAAACGATTTGCATTATACCTTCTGTCACTTGTCTTGGGCGTAACTATCGCCTCGGCTCAAGAGGTGCACTACTCTTACCGCTACACCGGCACTACCTACAAGGCTGAAGGTGGTGGCGAGACTTCAATGACCAATAAGCTCTCATCAGCCCGCCTGAAGAGTAGCTTTACAGCCAGTATTCTGCCAGACCACAAGACTATTTGGATCTACAGCAGCACAATCAACGAGCGCTGCACAGGCAAGGGAGTCTACAAAAATGGAGGCTACCAGTATAGTTCGCCACTCTCTGAAGTAAATATCTTTGAGATGATAAACGAACAACTTCCTACTGGTAGCTATAGTCTGTTTTTACCAGCCAACAATAGTCGCATTATCTGTACTACACTCGAGGAGCGAGGGAAGGACTATTTTGTGACCCGTTATGACTACTATAGTCGCACAACATCTGTCGCCGCTCCGCACAACACAAAACGCATAGAGCAGGAGCGAGAAGAGGCAAAGCTCAAGGCAGATAGCGAGCAGTGGAACAGAGAGAAGGCTGCACGAGATGCTAAGGAAAAGGCAGAGAATGAACAGCGCGATAGAGAACTCGAAAACTCTATAGGTCGCCCATTTCCAATGGCACATTTTGTTGATTCTCACGGCAATAGAGTAGAGAGCTCTCACTTCCAGCGTGGCAAGAAGACATTGGTTATAACATATATGGTGGGCTGTACCCCTAATCGTGAGCTAAAGGCGGTGCTTGATGGTTACCCACAGCTTGCCTCCCAAATAGTAAATATTTACTGTGTTAGTTGGAAGTACAACGAGCATCAGTACAACACCAGCAGCCCTGTAAGGTCTGACCGCATCTATTTTAATCCAAGAGAGGGTAGCAACAGCAAGTGGATTTATGGCGAATTCTGCCCTTGTATCATTCTGCTTGACGAGCGTGGTTATGTTCTGGACTACCAATTTGGTTTTGACAAGAAGGAGGATTTGAACTATATAATGGATGTTATCAACCAGCTGCGCGGCAAAAAAAGTGGTAGTAATGGTGCTCCATATCAGGTTGGCGATTACTACAACGATGGCAAAAATGAAGGCATTGTGTTTGAGGTGTATAACAACGGCTACAGCGGCAAGATAGTAAGCCTCAACCACTCAGATAAGATTAAGCGGTGGAGAGTGACGGGCTCTCTTGACATAGGTAAAACCTTCGGCGTAACTGATGGTAGAGATATTATGTACTACAGAGAGAGGGCTGAAAGTATTACCGAGGATGACGCCTTTGGTTGGTGCCATAGAATGGGGTCAGGTTGGTATCTGCCTACCATAGAGGAGCTGAAGACTATCTACAAAAACCGTTCACTCATAGAGCCTAAATTAAAGAATAAACTTGACCGCTATTGGTCCAGTACCGAATATAGTGCAGAAAAGGCATACTGTATTGAGAAAGGCGATGGTTATGTGTGGTCCTCCGAAAAGCACTACGGCTGTCGCATTCGCGCCGTAAAGACCTTTGGAAAAGATATTCCAAGGGCCAAACAGAAGCAGACTTCAGCTCCATATAAAGTGGGCGACTTCTACAACGAGAATAACAAGATGGGCATTGTCTTTGAGGTCAATGCCGATGGCACAAGCGGTAAGATTGTTGACTTCCACCCTTGGGGTAAAAACGCCTGGACAGCCGATAATCAACTGATGAACAGCATTATAGGTGCAAATAGCAAAACCAATGGCCAGTACAACACCAATGTCATTATGCGCACCGATGATTGGGAGAAAAAGTACCCTGCCTTTGAATATTGCACAAGGTTCATCGACAAAGGATGGTATATTCCTTCTATTAACGAGCTAAAGAGCATCTACAATGCCCAACGTAGCAGTTGTATCCGTCTCTCAAAGGGAGTTGTGTGGAGCTCTACGGAGCAGGTTAATAACCGTAATATCAACGCTTTAACACTTAACCTGCACACTGGTAAGTCAAGCATGGAGTCTAAAAGCAGCAAATTTTACATCTACGCTGTAGCTCCATTCGGCAAACCAGAGCAGATCGAAAAGCGCACAATCGAGCCGACCGCTGCACCTTATAAGGTTGGCGACCTATACAATGACGGCACAAAGTGTGGCGTAGTGGTTGAAGTTTGGGACGGCGGTAAGAGCGGTAAGATTATAAGCCTCACAGAGACTCTACAACCTCTGAGCGATGCCCAAGCAACTTGCACAGCTATGGGCGAGGGTTGGTATCTTCCATCTATAGATGAGCTAAGGCTACTATCCTATGACGGAGCGGAGTTTGCAGCCATTAATCAGAGTCTCAAGAGCTACGGAGCGCCACTACAATCTGGCACATACTACTGGAGTTCAACCCTTACTGGAGCTACTATTCACAAGGACTATCCTACGGCATACACCGTGACAATGGATAGAAAGTACAACGAAAGAGTTACCTGCAACGGTTACTATGTTCGCGCGTTTGCCCTCTTTGGATTATCTGCACGCCCGACAACAACCCTTGCACGTCCTAAGACCTGCGGTCCATATAAGATTGGCGACTACTACAATGACGGAGTAAAGGACGGTATAGTCTTTGCAGTCAGCGCAGGCGGAAATCACGGCAAGATAGTTAGCCTTACACTATCAGAGATAGGCCACTACAAGTGGACCACAAATAGCCATGAAAACCTCATAGGCGCAAAGAGCAAGAGTGACGGAGAGAAGAATATGGCCGTAGTAAAATCTCAACCAAATTGGCAGAGCTCTTACCCTCTCTTTGCGTGGTGCGAGAGCCTTGGCAGTCAGTGGTACATTCCAGCCATTAAGGAGTTAGAGGCAATATACGCCAATAAAGGATTACTCCGCTCGCCACTTATAAGCAATAACTATAGATGGTATGCCTCATCTACAGAGAGTGGCAAAAACTCTGCCCAGACTTCTAAAGACGCGAAGCTCTACAAAGAGAACTGTACAACAGCTTTGGGAGTAGATATTAGCAATGGTTTCTCTGGCCGTGACTTCAAGTGGAATAACTACACCACTCGTGCCGTTGCTAAGTTCTAAAAAAGTGTAGTTATACACAATATTAACACATCTCATCACGTTACTTTTGCGAAATAATGAACAAAACTATGAGAAGGACACTATCAATTATCGGACTAAGTTTTTTGTCGGCTGTAGTAGGAGCTGCGGCGACAATGTTTGTGATAAACAAGAGTAATCAAACACAAGTAGAGATTGTTGAGCGCGTAGTTGAGACAGCTCCACAGCTCGGTGCGCACTTTACATCATATGAGCAGGGTGGCTATCCAGACCTTACCTATGCTGCCGAGAATGCAGTAAAGGCGGTTGTTAATATCGAGGTAATCTCTGAGGTTGCTGTGCCAAGTGGTTACAATCCATTCTTTGACTTCTTTGGCATTCCGCAGCAGCAGGGTATGCAGAAGCGTGAGCAGCGCTCGGGTGGCTCGGGTGTAATTATTACAACTGACGGATATATAGTAACAAACAACCATGTTGTTGATAACTCAACCAAGTTGCGCGTTAAACTTAACGACGGCAGAACATTCGACGCACGCAAGATTGGCACAGATCCTGCAACGGATGTAGCTCTTATAAAGGTTGATGCTGAGAACTTGCCTACACTTGCTTTTGGTAGCTCAGATGCGCTGCGATTGGGCGAGTGGGTGCTTGCTATTGGCTCGCCGTTTGACCTACAGAGTACAATTACTGCCGGTATTGTGAGCGCAAAGGCTCGCCAGTTGGATGTTATTCCAGACGATTTCCGCCTTGAGTCGTTTATTCAGACCGACGCAGCTGTAAACCCAGGAAACTCTGGCGGTGCACTTGTCAATGCTCGCGGAGAGTTGGTGGGTATTAATACTGTAATCAAGTCATCTACTGGTAGTTACATCGGTTATTCGTTTGCGGTTCCTGAGAGTATCGTTCGTAAAGTTGTCAGCGACCTTAAGGAGTACGGTGTTGTGCAGCGAGCATTGCTGGGTATTACTTATCGTTACATTGACCAGGAGTTTGTAGATACAATGGGCGAGGAGACTGGTATTAAGAGCGTTGGTGGAGTATATGTAGCCTCAGTTGTTGAGGGTGGTGCCGCATCGGAGGCTGGACTGCGCAAGGGAGATGTTATCACCACAATCGATGGTGTCGAGATTGACGCTCCAACAAAGCTTGCGGAGCAGATTGGTAAGCACCGTCCGAACGATAAAATTAAAATTTTTGTAAAAAGAGGCGAAAATGTGAAACATTTTGAGGTCACTTTGCGTAATAAGGCGGGGAAGGCAGAGCTACTACCATCAGATGCTGTGGATGTTATAAAGGTCTTGGGTGGTAGATTCGCTGAGGCTGATGCTAAGCTCTGCAAGAAACTTGACATCCGTGGTGGTGTGCAGGTAACTCAGGTAAATGCAGGCGGTCTGCTTGCACGAGCGAGGGTTAGAGAGGGTTTTGTTATTACTCATATCAACGATAAGGCGATTAGCAGTGTTGCAGACCTTAATAGTATTACAAGCAAGGTGCAGAGCATTGATGGAGTATATCCTGATGGTAGGGCTGCTAGCTATATGGTTGTAGAGTAGGCTGTAGCCGATGCAATAGAATAGCTCTTGTTTGTGACAAGGGCTATTTTTTTGAAAAAGATATATTAACAATAGGTATAAAATGCGTCAATTAAAAATTACCAAGTCCATCACCAATCGTGAGAGTGCTTCACTTGATAAGTACCTTCAGGAGATTGGTAAGGAGGACCTTATTACTGTTGAGGAGGAGGTAGAGCTCGCCCAACGAATCCGTAAGGGTGACCAGGAGGCTCTTGAGAAGCTCACTAAGGCAAATCTACGATTTGTAGTCTCTGTGGCAAAGCAGTATCAGAATCAGGGATTGAGCCTTCCAGACCTTATCAACGAGGGTAACCTCGGCCTTATTAAGGCGGCTGAGAAGTTTGATGAGACCCGAGGCTTTAAGTTTATCTCTTATGCTGTTTGGTGGATTCGCCAGTCTATTCTGCAGGCACTTGCTGAGCAGAGCCGTATTGTTCGTCTGCCACTTAATCAGGTTGGTTCACTCAATAAGATTAACAAGGCTTTTGCACGCTTTGAGCAGGAGCATGAGCGTGTACCATCTCCAGAGGAGCTTGCTCAGGAGCTTGAGCTTCCACGTGAGAAGGTTACAGATACTCTGCGCGTTGCAGGCCGTCATATCTCTGTAGATGCACCGTTTGCAGATGGTGAGGATAACTCACTGCTCGATGTGCTTGTAAACCCAGACTCTCCAAATGCGGACCGTGGTCTTATTAACGAGTCGCTTGCAACAGAGGTAGACCGCGCACTGGAGACCCTTACCGAGCGCGAGAGAGATATTATCCGCTACTTCTTCGGCATTGGCTGCTCTGAGATGACACTTGAGGAGATTGGTGAGAAGTTTGACCTTACACGCGAGCGTGTTCGTCAGATTAAGGAGAAGGCTATTCGCCGCCTACGCCACTCTTCACGAAGCAAGTTGCTTAAGAGCTATCTTGGTTAGTGTTTCGGGGGGGGGATAAAAAGATAGAGATTGCTTGAAAATTATGGGCAATCTCTATTTTTTTGTGGTACCTGTTATAGAACTATGCCGTGCTCCTTAAAGGAGTAGCTGCCATTGGCTGTAATGATTATATGGTCCAGCAGTTTGATGTCAAAGAGATTTGCGGCAGCCTTAAGAGTGCGTGTCATAGCAATATCTGCCTGACTTGGCTCGCGATTGCCAGAGGGATGGTTGTGGGCAATAAGCATCTGCGTTGCCAGTAGCTCAATGGCGCGCTTAAAGATTAGTCTGTTGTCGATTATTGTCGCCTGCAGGCCACCCTGACTAATTCGCATACGCTCAATAACGCTGCCTGACGAGGTGAGAAATACCACCCAGCACTCCTCGTGGTTGAGTCCATTGAATATTGGACGGAAGTAGTTAGTGGCGTCAGTGCTGCTATGTATACAATCCCTCTTCTCCACCTCGGCAATAGCTCGGCGGCGTGAGAACTCTACCGCTGCAGCCAACCTCACGGCACGACTAAGTCCCATACCCTCGGCCATACGAAGTCGTGAGATGTTGTTCACCGGAAGGGTGGCGAAGTTGTACTTACTGAGCAGGTTTGAGGCAAGGCTGTAATCCTCGACAAGCAGAGCCAACAGCTCGCTGTCGCTTAACACAGAGGCTCCATAGAGTGCCACCTTATCCTTTAGCTCCTTCATTGTTACAAAATTTCGGCTACGACAAATGTGCTTCCTCCAATAAAGAGTGTATCCTCACTGCTCATCATACCCTTTGCATACTCTACCGCCTCGCTTACACCCTGACGATACTCAAAGTCAAGATTAAGCGCTGTGGCTATGGCTGCAATCTGCTCCTCGGTAGCTGCACGGCGAGAGTTTGCGCGGGTGAAGATGTAGTGAGCATCTTTAGGCATGCTGCATAACATCTGCTCAATATTCTTATCCTCGCAGAAGCCCATCACGCAGTACAATTTGCCAGAAGCAATCTCCCCCAACTGCTTTGCCACGTGGCGCATACCATCGGGATTATGAGCTGTGTCGCAGATAACTGTTGGCTCTGTAGATAGTCTTTGCCAACGTCCACGGAAACCTGTTAAGAGAGTTGTGTCGCGCACGCCCTCAACAAAGGCGCGACGGCTGATTGATAATGGCGTATTCTCGTGTAGATAGTCGGCAACGGCACATACAGTGGCAAGATTTTGACGCTGATACTCTCCAAGTAGTGGTAGGCGCAGGGTATACTGCTGATTGTCGCGTGTGCGAATCATATCAAATACCTGCACATCGCCCTCGCGCTGCTGACGACGACACTCAAACTCCTGCTCGGCATAGATAACAGCGGAGCGACGGTCGGCGGCAATATCCTCAATAACAAGGTTGTAGGCGCTGCTCCTCTCGCCAACGATTACGGGGATAGACTTTTTGATTATTCCACCCTTCTCGCGTGCAATCTTTGGTAGTGAGTCGCCCAGTAGCTCTGTATGCTCAAGAGCTACGTTGGTAATAACGCTAACGGCAGGAATGACAATATTTGTGGCATCTAATCTACCTCCTAAGCCGGTCTCTATTACGGCAACCTCAACATCGCACTGTGCAAAGTAGTCAAATGCCATGGCTGTTGTCATCTCAAAAAATGAGAGTTCGCACTCCTCCATCTCCTTGCGGTACTTGCCCACAAAGTTTACAACCTTCTGCTTCGAAATCATCTCGCCATTTACTCTGATTCTCTCGCGGAAATCAGTAAGGTGCGGCGAGGTGTATAGTCCCACCTGATAACCCGCCTGCTGAAGCACCGAGGCGAGCATATTGCTCACTGAACCCTTGCCATTTGTGCCAGCAATGTGGATAACAAAGTAGCTACGCTGTGGATTGCCCAGCTTTCGACAGAAGTCAGTTATGCGCTCCAAGCCCGGCTTATACGCCGCGGCTCCAACCTGCTGAAAGGTTGGCAGGGAGGTGAAGAGATACTCTAGGGTTTGACTGTAATTCATTGCTTATCAATCAAGGTAAAACTTTCTTTTCGACAATATCGCTATAGTATATAGCAGACAGAGTAGTGCAACATAGAGCGACAACCTGCCGATATAATCACCATAGCGGGTATAAATAGTCTGTTGGTCGTTAAGGCGTAGGGTAGAGGTTATCACACCCTGCTTATCCCAACCTAAGCTCTCAAGGCTATCACCACGAGAGTTTATAAAGCCCGAAATGCCGGTATTTGCACTGCGGACAATATCTCGACGGTGCTCAATAGCACGCAGACGACAGAAGGCATAGAGATATTTATATCCCCAAGTGTCGCCCCACCAGCCGTCGTTAGATATTACACCAATAATCTGCGCTCCATTTCTGACAAATTCGCCCATGTAGTCTCCATAAAGACCCTCATAGCAGATTGCAGGGGCTATCTTTACACCATTGTGTTCAAATGGCTTGCAACTATTTCCGATACCCAACTGACCTGTTATGCCACCCAAATCTACACCAAAAAGACCACCCTCACGGAACCATGCCGGCAGAGTCTCCACGCCCACAACCAACTTGCCCTTGTGGTGTATTGGTGTTACGGCAGGGTCGGCGCAAATGCCGAGAGAGCTGTTGAAGATGTCGTAGTAGATACCGTTGCTTGAGAAGCGGTTGGTATCACTGATGCGGCGACTGCCGTATGGCACAATGCTCTGCACACCCGCAATAACCATCGCATCACTATGCCCAAAGCGGAGCTGAGTGTTGATTGCTTGCACTATGCGTGTAGCACTAATATGTCGCTCGTTTACTGTTGATGCGAGTGCCGTCTCGGGCATAAGAATGAAGGTTGCGCTATCTGTCGGCGTTTGTTGTAGTAGTCTGATAAGGCTCCTCTGCTGCTCTGCCTCGCTGCCGTTAAACTTCTCGTAGCAATCTACATTTGGCTGTACAGCGCTGACGGTAATTGGTTTGCGAGAGGTGTAGCGCTCTAAGGTTGGAGCGTTGATAGCGTAGAGAATAATTGAAAAAATCAGTGGACAGACAACCTTTGCTGCAGCTGCTATCCAGCGAGCCTTGCCTCCACTTTTCAACGCCTCAAAAATGAGGATGTTTGAAACCAACACCCACAGTGAACCACCTTGTACGCCGGTAAACTCATACCACTGCACCGCCCAGGTGTCAAAGGCAAAGGCGTTGCCCAGAGTCAGCCACGGGAACGAGAGTGCTGGGGCGCAGATGTAGATATACTCGCACGCTATCCATGCTGCAGTGAGTAGGGTATAGGAGATTCCCTTAGACATTCGTTTTGAGACAACATGGTATAGCATAAATGGCAGCAAGGACCACCAGCTACCAATAAGCGTGCCGGCAATAGTGCCTATAGCGGCAGCATTCCACACCCACCAGATAGTCGATAGGTGCCAGAGTATAAATGTCAGTGATGCCCAAAGTGCAACCTTAACGCTATCACGGAGTGAGCCAGAGTAGCTGTGGCTAATTACAAGCAGTGGAACAAGGGCCACCAGAGTTGTAAATCCACTAATGGTCATCCACCCAAAGCCAAGCAGTAGGGCAGATAGCAGACAGAGCAGCAGTCGCTTTGTGGTTGATAGTGTTGTGGCGTTAAGTGTCATCCTGCTATTTGGTTTTGTAGGCGCAACGATACTTTCCCTTTGCGAGATTTAAGATTTTGCCCTTCAGTAGGTTACGACGCAGTGGAGAGAGGTGGTCGGTAAATACCTTACCCTCAATATGGTCATACTCGTGCTGGATTACACGCGCAGGGTAACCATCAAACTCCTCGTCGTGCTCTACGAAGTTCTCGTCAAGGTAACGCATCTTAATCTTTACTGGTCTAGAGACATTCTCATGAATGCCAGGTAGCGACAGACAGCCCTCCTCAAAGAGGTCAGTCTGCTCACTGCGCTCGTAAATCTCTGGATTGACAAATACGCGACGGAAGTTCTCAAGCTCTGGAACCTCCTCTGCCCATGGAGTGCAGTCCACTATGAACATGCGGATGTTCTTGCCAATCTGTGGCGCCGCCAAACCGACACCACTCGCCTCGCCAAGAGTAAGCCACATATCCTCAATAAGCTTCTTGAACTCAGGGTACTCTGGTGTTATCTCTACCGATTGGTTGCGCAATACTGGCGAGCCGTATATGACTATAGGATAAATCATAGTAAAATTATTTTATGAGGCTTTTGCCTCGTTATGCTTGTTTCAAAAATGCTCACATAGCTCTACTATGCTCCGCTTTTTTCACCTTCGCAAGCCTTGCAAAATCACTCCTAAAAGTAATTTTACAGTTTTATGCGGTATGAGGCTTTTGCCTTGTTTTTAGCTTTTGGCTTTTAGCTATTGGCTTTTCAGAGGTATCCGCTTTGCGGATTTATATATGTCGGCTCTGCCGACACCTCTATAAGGCTAATGGTTAATACTCTCCATATAGGACTGCAGGATGATTGTTGCGGCGACGCGGTCTACGATAGCCTTATCGCGGCGAGCCATCTTGCCAATTCCGCTCTCAAGGATTGTGCGCTGTGCTATAACGGAGGTAAATCGTTCATCGTGCAGCACCACCTCCTTGTCGGGGTAAGCTTTGCGTAGGCGAAGCACAAGCGGCTCAATATACTTCATCGTCTCTGATGGTTGTCCGTTCATCTGTGACGGCTTACCTACCACTATAGTTGAAACGTCATTCTGAGCGCAATATTGTGCGATATACCTCTCTAACTCCTTTGTTGCCACAGTCTCTAATGCCCCTGCAATAATGCGCAGAGGGTCGGACACTGCCAACCCTGTGCGCTTAACGCCATAGTCTATAGCGAGTATTCGTGACATCAGCTAAGCTCTTGTTATGCCTTAATTTTCTTGTATAGTGGGCGGAAAGATACAGCCTCGCCGATAATCTTCTCAAGGTCGGCAATAGCTACACGCTGCTGCTCCATAGTGTCGCGGAAGCGGATAGTTACAGTACCAGTCTCAAGGCTATCGTGGTCTACTGTTACGCAGAATGGAGTACCAACGGCATCCTGACGGCGGTAACGCTTACCGATAGAGTCCTTCTCGTCGTAAGCTACGGTGTAGTCGAACTTCAAATCGTCAATAATCTGACGAGCGAGCTCTGGAAGACCATCCTTCTTAACCAGCGGCATAACGGCAACCTTTGTAGGTGCAAGGCATGCAGGTATGCGAAGCACTACGCGCTCCTCGCCATTCTCAAGCTTCTCCTCGCAGTATGCTGCAGACATAATCTGCAAGAACATACGGTCAACGCCGATAGAGGTCTCAACAACATAAGGAACATAGCTCTCGCCGCGCTCTGGGTCGAAGTACTGAATCTTCTTGCCTGAGTACTCCTGGTGACGACCAAGGTCAAAGTCAGTACGAGAGTGGATACCCTCAACCTCCTTAAAGCCGAATGGGAAGTTAAACTCGATATCTGTAGCGGCATTTGCATAGTGAGCAAGCTTGTCGTGGTCGTGGAAGCGGTACATGTTGTCACCAAAGCCAAGGGCGCGGTGCCAAGCCATACGGGTGTTCTTCCACTCGTTCCACCACTGCATCTCGGTGCCTGGCTGTACGAAGAACTGCATCTCCATCTGCTCAAACTCACGCATACGGAAGATAAACTGACGAGCAACAATCTCGTTACGGAATGCCTTACCAATCTGTGCAATACCGAATGGAAGTTTCATACGACCGGTCTTCTGAACGTTGAGGAAGTTTACGAAAATTCCCTGTGCAGTCTCTGGACGGAGGTAGATTGTATTTGCACCCTCAGCAGTAGAACCCATCTGGGTTGAGAACATAAGGTTGAACTGACGAACATCTGTCCAGTTGCGAGTACCAGAGATAGGACATACAATCTCGCAGTCGAGAATAATCTGCTTAAGACCCTCAAGGTCATTCTTGTCCAGTGCCTCAACAAAGCGAGCGTGAACAGCGTCGCGCTTAGCGGCAATCTCAAGTACGCGAGGTGATGTTGCACGATACTGAGCCTCATCAAATGCCTCACCAAAGCGCTTGCGAGCCTTGTCGCACTCCTTCTGAATCTTCTCATCCTGCTTAGCCATCCACTCCTCAATAAGCACATCTGCACGATAACGCTTCTTTGAGTCCTTGTTGTCAATAAGTGGGTCGTTAAATGCAGCTACGTGACCAGATGCCTCCCAAGTCTTTGGGTGCATAAAGATAGCGGCGTCAATACCGACGATATTCTCGTGCAGCTTTACCATTGAGTCCCACCAGTAGCGCTTGATGTTGTTCTTCAGCTCAACACCGTTCTGACCATAGTCATAAACAGCACCCAGACCATCATAAATCTCGCTGGATGGGAAAATAAAACCATACTCCTTGCAGTGAGCAATCAGTTTCTTAAAGAGTTCTTCCTGTGTCATAATTTTATATGTTTTATTAAATAATCTCGCAAATTTGTTAAGCGTAGCTTCTGACTTGCAAAGGTACAAATTTTTTCGGATATTTTCGCACAATAGTCTGTTCCATCTGCAATATTAGATTTTTTTACTAACTTTGTTCGCAAATTGGAAAAGATATGAGACGATTTATTGATATTCTTATTGTTGTGGTGCTCCTTTTTGCATGCGGTTGCACCGATACAACCACGCCCGAGCAGGAGGCTCAGGTGGTACTCAAATCTATTGGCATTACGCCGCGTAGCATCACCTTTGTGGTTGGTGGTTATAAGAGCCTTAAGGTTGTCACAAATCCAGTCGTTGAGGGCTTGACATTTACATGGTCATCAACCGATAACAAAGTGGCCACTGTTGATGAAGCTGGCGTTGTTAAGGCTCACGCTGAGGGCACAGCTGATATTATCTGTAGCTATAACGACCAGATTTCAGCGCGATGCTCTGTGACGGTAATCCCTCGAACTGAACCAGAGCCGGAACCAGAACCGGAACCAGAGCCAGAACCGCAGCCAGAGCCAAAAACTCTTGCGAGTCTGCTGAGTGAGAGTTTGATTTTCTCATCTCGTCAGCTTAGATATCCGGGAACGGTAATGCAGTGTTTTGACTTCTACGATCCGAGCGAAAATGGATATATCTACTTCAGCCAGTGTGCTGGTGACACTACTACAGGTAGCAAGTGGCTCGTTGTTGTAAGTCGCGTAAAACGAGGAGCTTATGGCGATAGCACGCGTAGTGGTGAAGAGATGTTGCTACGTTGGTTTGGTCACGGAACAAACCTCTGTGTAGAGCAGGCAACAGATGGTGGAGAGGACTTTATTTGGGTAGGCTCAAATGGCACCGTATCTGGCACTGACTACACAAACAACAAGACCTTCAGTCGCATCCGTTTCCAACCAAAAGCGACCTTTGAGCACTATTCTGGCGAAAACTTCTATTTGAGTAGCTATACGGATACGTCAGGCACAAAATGGTCTGTACACAACCTGCAAGTAACGCCCGATTTTGACAATCGCCGACTGCTTATTACAGCCTCATCAAGTGGTCGACGCCACATATTGGTTTACAATCTTGATGATGTTTTGGCACTCAAGGAGCAGAGTATAACCTTGACTCTGACTTGGGGTGGCGAGGCAAATACAAACACTGAGCGCAAAGAGGGTAAAGTCACCCTAAATGCGCGTGTTCTCAACTCACTGACACCTATCAGTTCGTTCCGCATCTCATCAGCACTCAACTCTGGCGACTATACCAAGACATGGTCTTGCAGCTTCCAGGGTCAGGGAATTTATGGTGACAAGATTTTCTGGTACGAGGGACAGCCACTTGAGTCTAAGTCTGGCAGCGGCGTATATGACAATGCAAGAGCTTACCTTGAGGTATTTGACTACAAGGGCAACCGCATCAAGCCACGCACAAGAGTTGCTGCAATCTCTGACTTTGAGAATATGAAGCGACTGCTCAACCTCAACGAAAACCTCTTCTCTGAGGCTGAAGGTATGCAGATTAAGAATGGCGGTAAGACGCTCTACCTCGGTGTTACAACCCACCTTGCTGGCGCAACGACAAAGAATAGATTGTCAACAATATTGCAGTACGATTTTTAAACTGCTCCATATTCATTGAAAATAACGCTGCAAAAATTTCCATTTTGCAGCGTTATTTTGTTAAAAATCCTCGTACGGATCTATCTCCTCAACATCAGGCTCGGTATCTAACTCCGAATCATAATCCAACTCCGGCTCAAGTTCGTCGTCATACATAAACATCTCGCCCATCACAGCGTCAATTTCACGTCGCTCCTTTTTTGTCGGACGACCAGTACCCCTCTCACGGAATACAAATATTGTCTCACGAGGGATATTTAACTTATCTAATTCACTCTGTGGCGTAATATTTTGGCAATAGAGCGGTACATTCTTTGCCGGCTGACGATTTGATACCAACTCTGTGATAAGGTATGAATATGTAATCATACCCCTCTTAACATCAACCTTGTCGCCAATCTTCGCCTCGCGCGACGGCTTGGCATAACTCCCATTTACCGTCACCCTATTATTCCTAATTGCATCTGCCGCCTCACTTCTTGTCTTGAAGATGCGTACAGCCCATAGGTATTTATCTAGTCTAACCTCCATATTTTGTTATTTTGAGCGGCTTTTGCCGCGTTATACTCGTTTCGAAAATGCTCACATACGTTTTAGTATGCTCCGCTTTTTTCGCCTTCGTAAGCCTTGCAAAATCTCACTCAAAATAACAAAATAGTGTATGTACTTTGAGCGGCTTTGTTGTCTTACTGTATTATCTATTCTCTGCAAACCATCTCCATAGTGGGGCAGAGTGCAGTCCGTGGATAATCATGTTATTATCAAGGAGATATCGTACCTCCTCGCGGCTAAGTAGATGAACGTCAATATCTTCGCTCTGCTCTGTGTTTTGTTCCGAAATTCGCTCTACTCCCACGGCCAGAAAAGTATAGGCGATATTGTTATGGTTTGTCGGATTTGGGCAGGCGCGCATAATCTCTCTCCACTCGCCACCTCCATAACCACTCTCCTCTAGCAGTTCACGGCGAGCAGCCTGCTCTATATCTTCATTCTCCTCACATACTCCTGCGGCTAGCTCGTAGTTTGTTGCTCCGAGTCCGTGGCGATATTGGCTAATCATCACAAATTTTTCATCTTTTGTGATAGCTATGACCTGCACCCAACGTGGAAACTCAAAGATATACCAATCAGGAACGACAACGCCCGTAGGGAGTTGAACGCGCTCTTTGCGCACGGTAAACCACGGTTGGTTGTCTAAATACTCGCTTGACAGTACTTGCCAAGCTCTATGTTCGGGATTTTTGACCATACTTTTATTCATCATTATCCTCTCCACTCATGGCGGCGATGCCCTCGGGTGGTTCAAGTGTGCGGTTATTGACTTGTCGGCTGATGCTCAGGATTATACCCAGCGCAGCTGCGGTGCAAATCATTGAGGTTCCGCCATGTGATATAAGTGGCAGATTTTGTCCCGTCTCAAAAAATAGGTGGGTGGAGACCATAAAGTGCAGCAGCGCTTGTATCGTAATCATAAGTGCGAGTCCTAAGGCGAGTAGCCCACCGAAGAGCCAGCGGCTACTATGGAAGATGGCTATGGCACGAGCAAAAATCCAAGCGTAGAGGATTATCAGAATCATACCCATAATAATTCCGTACTCCTCGACAAAGAAGGAGAAGATATAATCACTCTCCGGGTGGGTAATCTTTGCACGCATAACCGACTGACCTGCACCTACGCCAAACAGACCTCCGTCATAGATTGCAATCATGGCGTGGTCGGCATCTGTTAAAGGTCGTGTGGCGGTTGTGTCGGCAGGGGTTGTCCACTCCTTGACAAAGTTAGTAATACGGCTAGTTGCAGTATGTGCACGACCACCACCGGCGGCGAAGTAGATGGCTATAGCTACGACGATGAGTAGTACAAACTTAAAAATCTCCATCTTCAGCGCTCGAGCAATGAATATCATCACCAGTCCGATTCCAAAGACCAATAGGGCTGTTGAGTTGTGCGCCTTGATAATTACCATAACCGATGCCACTATAGGCATAAGAATCTTGCAGGTGCCGTTCCAGAGTATGTCAAGTTGTTTTTTACGCTCCTTTTTGTTCCATCTCCATGGGTTTAGAGATGGAATAAGTCGTTGTTTACCAATTGTTGGCTGTGCTTGGTCAAGCATGCGGGCAAGGAGTAGAATTGTAGCCACTTTGAGTAACTCCGACGGCTGAACGGAGAAGCCAAAGTCGTACCAGCGAGCCGCGTCGCCACTCTTTGCACCGAAAAAGTAGACACCCAAGGTGAACAACCAACAGAAAACATATGCATATGGCGCAATACGATAGAGGAACTTTGCCCCCATAAAGTAACACCCCATCATGGTTATCACTGCCAGTAAAATAACCACTAAGTGCTTGGTAAATATTGCATTAGTCTCAGTGCCCATGTGAGCGTAACCCATCTTTGCAACAGACGAGTAGACAACAAGTGCTGAGAGCACAAAGAGTATAGGAATGATAACCATCAACACCTTGTCGGCATTGAAAATTGTCACTTTAGAGAGTATTGAGGGTACTTGCGCTCTGTTGTCTTCCATTGTTACCCTTATTTTTTAAGGTTTGTATTAACCCACTCCTTGAACAGTTCGCCACGCTGGCAGTAGTTCTTAAATAGGTCAAAGCTTGCACATGCAGGAGAGAGTAGCACGCTATCGCCACTCTTTGCCGCTGCAACAGCTGCACGCATAGCGCTGTCAAGGCTGTCAGTAGAGACTATTGTCGGCACAATACCTGCAAAATCGCGCTCTAACTTTGTATTATCCAGACCCATACAGATAAGCGTATGCACCTTTTTACGGGCAAACTCCATAAGTGGGCTATAGTCGTTGCCCTTGTCTGTTCCGCCGGCAATCCATACCACTGGGCGAGTCATACTCTCAAGGGCGTACCATACAGAGTCCACATTTGTTGCCTTGGAGTCGTTGATATACTGCACGCCGTCAATCTCTGCCACTGGTTCAAGTCGGTGTTCAACAGGCGAGAAGTCGTAGATAGATTCAGCCACCTGCTCGGGAGTAACACCTGCGGCAAGTGCTGCCAACGCTGCTGCCATAGCATCGTAGGCGTTATGCAGGCCCTTAATCTGCATCTTCTGAGTCTCTATCTCCACAGAGGCATCGCCTACGCGGGCGGTAAAGCTCTCTCCAGAGAGAAATGCGTCACCTGCACTACTTGCTACGGCGCTCTTTGCCATAAAAGGTAGCTCACGCGAGTGCAGTGGGTGCTTTGTCAGCTCTGCCATGATGGTTTCGTCATCAGCAGAGTAGATAAAGCAGTCGTTGCTCTTCTGATTCTGCACAATACGCATCTTACTATCTACATAGTTCTGGAAACAGTAGTTATAGCGGTCAAGGTGGTCGGGGGTGATGTTCATCAGCACAGCAATGTTGGCCCTAAAGTCAAACATGCCGTCAAGCTGGAAGCTACTCAGCTCAAGAACATACCAGTCGTAGCCTCCCGTTGCAACGCTGTAGGCAAAACTTTCGCCGATATTGCCACCCAGAGCTACGTTAAACCCTGCATCGGCGAGGATTTTATAGATCAGCGAGGTGGTTGTGGTCTTGCCATTGCTGCCTGTGATACATATTGTCTTTGCACCTCCCATATATCGGGCGGCAAACTCCATCTCAGATATTACCGGAATACCCTTCTCACGGATAGCCACAACGATAGGGGCTTTGTCGGGAATACCTGGCGACTTGACAACCTCTGCTGCGTTAAAAATCTTCTCTACTGTATGTCCCCCCTCTTCAAACTCAACGCCCCACTGTTCTAGTCGTGAGCGGTAGAGTGGAGATATTGCTCCAGCATCAGAGAGAAAGACATCGTGGCCCTCTTTTTTTGCCAATATAGCTGTTCCATAACCGCTAATTCCTCCACCGAGAACTACTATACGCTTTTTCATAACTATCGGATTTTAAGGGTTATAAGACTGATTGCTGCAAGGAGTAGCGAGATGATGATAAATCGCATGGTAATCTTGCTCTCAGGAATATTCTGCTTCTGGAAGTGGTGGTGAATTGGTGCCATAAGGAATATGCGGCGACCCTCGCCATACTTGCGTTTTGTATAGGCAAAATAGCGACGTTGGATAATTACAGATAGCGCCTCAACAACAAATATTCCGCACATGATTGGCAACAATAGCTCCTTGCGGATACAGAGTGCAAAGACGGCGATAATGCCACCGATAGCAAGCGAACCGGTATCGCCCATAAATATCTGTGCCGGGAAGGAATTGTACCACAAAAATCCCAGAAGTGCACCAATCATTGCAAGAGCAAAGACCAGAAGCTCTCCGCTGTCGGGAATAAACATAATGTTGAGGTAGTCGGCATAGACGATATGTCCCGACAGATATGCAAGCACACCGAGCACCACAACTATCGGTATCGAGACGCCCGTAAGTAGTCCATCTATACCATCTGTAAGGTTTGCCGCGTTAGATACAGCTGTAACGATAAGTATTGCCATAAGTACATAGACAATCCACGCAACAGTCTGATTTCCACCTGTAAGCCAGCTGTAGTCAAACTCATTCTCCTTAAAGAATGGGATTGTGGTCTGTGTGGTCTTTATATCTTCAAAGCGCTCAACGGTGATGGTGTGGCTATCGTTGCCCTCAACCACATTGCTCTCGCGCACCACAACAGATTCAGAGAAACACATAACCGTTCCCACGATGATTCCCAGACCAATCTGACCGACAACCTTAAATTTACCCTTCAGTCCATCCTTGTTGTGGCGGAAGACCTTGATATAGTCATCCAAAAATCCGATAGCACCACACCAGACGGTAGAGATAACCATCAGCATGATGTAGATGTTGTCTACTCGAGCAAGGAGCAACACAGGGATAAGAATAGCAAGCAGAATGAGTATTCCGCCCATTGTAGGAGTGCCCTTCTTTGCAAGCTGGCCCTCAAGGCCAAGGTCGCGAATCTCCTCGCCAATTTGAAGTTTCTGCAGCTTGCGGATAATTGGCTTACCGATGTATATTACAATCAGCATGGCGATGATAAACGCGGCAACACCTCGGAAGGTAATGTACTGAAACATTCCCGAACCAGGGAGGTCGTAAACTCTGTCAAGGTATCTAAAAAGTGTGTATAGCATATTGTTAATAGTTATCTGTTAAATGTTGAAAACCAATAAATTACTCGCTCTTTGTCATTAAATGGCAACTTCTCGGTGCCGATAATCTGATAGCACTCATGGCCCTTGCCTGCCACCACGATAATATCGCCTGCAGTGCTGAGCATGATAGCTGTCTTTATGGCACTATCGCGGTCGGCAATCTTCATATAGTTATCCGTAACGGAGACTCCTGCCTCCATCTGGCGGAGTATCTGCTCAGGGTCCTCGCTGCGAGGATTGTCAGAGGTAAAGATTGCTCGGTCAGAGAGTTTGACGGCAATCTTTGCCATCTCTGGACGTTTGGTCGTATCGCGCTCACCGCCACAGCCGCAGATAGTGGTTACGCTCTGGTTTTTTGTGCGAATCTCTGCAACTGTTTTAAGGATATTCTCAAGCGCATCTGGCGTATGGGCATAGTCGATAATTGCTATTGTGCCATCTGCTGCACGGACGATATCAAATCTTCCGTCTACCGGAGTAAGCATGCTTAGGCAACGCAACACCTCACTGCGCTCAAAACCCAGCTTTACAGCGGCAGCGTAGACAGTAAGCAAGTTGTAGGCATTAAAACGTCCTAAAAAGCTTACCCAGACATCACTGTTGTCAATTCTGAGAAGCATACCCTCGACAGTGCTCTCTAAAATCTTACAGCAAAAGTCTGCGTGACTTCTAAGTGATAGCGTAAACGATTGAGCAGCGGTGTTCTGAAGCATTACAAGTCCGTTGCGGTCGTCACTATTGACAATGGCGAAACTATCTTTGCTAAGGTTGTCAAAGAATAGCTTTTTTGCGCGGATATACTCAGCAAAGGTCTTGTGATAGTCCAGATGGTCGTGCGTAAGGTTGGTAAATAGTGCGCCCGTGAACTCAATGCCGAAGATACGACGCTGAACAATGGCGTGCGATGAACACTCCATAAAGCAGTATTCGCAACCTCGCTCAACCATCTGAGCAAGCATAGCGTTCAGTCGGATGGTGTCTGGGGTGGTGTGAGTAGAGGTAATCTGCTCATCATCAACCTTATAGACCACCGTAGAGATGAGTCCCGCCTTGTGACCCATAGCGCGAACAAGGTCGTAGAGCAGTGTGGCAATAGTCGTTTTACCATTGGTACCAGTAACGCCGACAACCTTTAGCTTGCGGCTTGGGTTGCCGTAGAAGGCAGCCGCCATGGTTGCCATAGCCATGTCGGTGTCGTCGGTTACAATGTATGTCGTGTTCTGGGTATCTAATTGCTCAGGTAGTCGCTTACATACTATAGCAGTAGCACCCTTTTGCTCTGCGCTGCTGATGTAGTTATGTCCATCTACCACCGTGCCCTCAATGGCAAAGAAGCAACTGCCCTCTGTCACAGTACGAGAGTCAAAGGTTAGATGAGTGACCTCTCGCTCTGTATCGCCATGAATGGTTGTGTAGCTGCCCCCTTTTAGTAGTTTTTCAATATTCATCTTACTCTAATCTTATTCTTATTTTATCACCCCTCTTAAATTGCTCACCGGCAGTAATGCTCTGATATACAACCTTACCACTGCCAGAGAATTGCACCTTCAAACCTCGGCTTTCAAGTAGAAATATTGCATCAGAGAGCCCCATGCCCATAACACTTGGCACAAGGTGGCTGTCGGCAATTGTTGAGTGTATGGTTATGCTGTTTATGCCCGTTGTGGTTGTTCCCCAACCTGTCGGGGTGGTGTAAGCAGTAGCCAGGTCAAAGTGGTTTGCCACGCTACTTATATACTCTATATTTCCACCCTTAACATCTGTTGGTAACTGCTTCACATCGCTGACAATCAGCCTCTCCGCCCACTTTGTCTCGCGGTTGTAGAGATAGGAGGCTATGCGTTGCTGTACAGGTCCTGCTACCGTAGCGCCAAAGACAGAGCCTTTGCCCTTCTTCTTGTAGATGGCTGTGATAAAGGTGTACTGAGGATTGTCGGCTGGTAGATAGGTAACCATAGAGCCGAGGTGATAGCCCTCACCATATCCCACACCCTTCGCCGAGGTTGCTGTGCCGGTTTTGGCACCCACGCGGAAGGTTGTCTGCTCTTCAGAAAAGTAGTTTTTAGCCGTTCCGGTTAGCGCCACCTGCTCCATATACTCACGCACTAGGGCGAGGGTCTGAGGTGTGCAGATTTGAGGGTTAAGCACCTTAACTGGATTTTGAGCAACAATCTTTTTATCTCGCTCTATACGCTCTACAAGTCGAGGTGCGACCATCTTGCCGTTGTTTGCCACAGCATTGTAGAGTGTAAGGGTTTGCATAGGCGTAATCTCAAGGCCATAGCCATAGCTGAGTAGTCCGAGCGTTGAGCCGTACCACTTGCTGCTTCCCGGTTTTGGTAGAAAGACCTTGTTTGGAGCCTTCTCAAGCTCTGTAAGAGCAGGATGACGGTCAAGATATAGGCTGCACAGAGCGCTGTAATACTCCGTTTCACGACCTTGGAAGTTGTCTATCACAGCCTTGAGGAAGTAGACATTTGCAGACTCGGCAAAGGCGGTCTTAAGGTCTATCTGAGGCTTTTTACGTGTGCCGATAGGGTGAGAGTCGGCAACCTCGTTATACTTGCCAACCTTAATCTTTTTGCCATAGCCGGAGTTGTACTTTTTGTCTGGCGACATGTGGGCCTTGTCAAGCAGTATGAGTGTTGTGGCGAGCTTCATAGTAGAGCCGGGCTCCATACGTTGCGCTACGGCGTAGTTTATACCCTCGGTATACTCTCCCTTAGAGTTGCGACGAAGGTTTACCATGGCAAGAATGTCGCCCGTAGCACACTCCATAACCACAGTTGTTCCCCACTCGCCATTCTGCTCACGAAGGCTCTGGCGTAGTGCACGGTCTGCAACATCTTGAAGCTCCATGTCAAGTGTAGTTACAACGTCGTACCCATCAATGGCAGGGATGGTCTTGAGCGTATCGTTCTCAATCTTAGCCTTGAAATTTGGCGCCATATATTGCAGGTAGACCTTGCCATTTTTACCCATAAGGGTGTCGCGATAGGCGTACTCTATGCCGTAAGGATTCTCGACATCTGTTCGACCAATTGTACGTCTTGCCAAATCCCCATGAGGATATATGCGCATGTGTTTTAAGGTGTCAATATAGACCTCGCCCAGCGACTGGTTGAGTATCGGGTAGCGACTTAACTCTGCCCACTCATTTGCATCTACATCGCGGAATAGACGGGTGTATGTATGGCGACGAGTGATTTTGTATACGGGTAGTGTGTCAATATTCTTCTTGCTGCCGAAGAGTTTGCCAAATAGTGAACGCCTATCCTCCACCTTAAAGTTTATCGAGTCACGCCTAATAGCCCTATTGTGGATTCTCTTCATTGTGTCGGCATACCAAGAGTGGCTATGCTGACCAAAGTATTGGCTCAGAAGCTTGCTGAGCGAGTCTACCTGCTCAGTAAAATTATCCTCACGGTCAAAACCGTGGCTCGCCATGTCAAAGAATATCTCTTTACGCTCAACTGTGGTGGCAAGCACAGAGCCGTCACGGGCAAGGATACGCCCATTTTTGGCGTTGATAATCTCGTGTGAGATTAGTCGCTTATGTACCTGCTTGGAGGTTTTGCCGATATTGCTGTCGTAAAATTGGATGTATATCAGGCGGGAGAATATCAACACAATTAGCGCGATAATCACCCACTTGACAATGTTGAGCCTGCTGTGCATCTGGCTCTGCCACCTCTTCTTAAGCTCCTCCATGCTACCTCTGTGTGTTGATTATTGTAACAGGTTCGTGGCAGTCTGTAAGGTCAATGCCTCGCTCAGAGAGTGCCTTGACAATAGCCGAGTGGGTGGTGGCCTTGACTCTCTGCTCCTCTGTGCGCACAGCTCGCTCGCCAAGCAGGCGCACCTGCTCAGAGAGGCGATTCACGCGAATCTCCATGTGGAGCGATGAGAATAGGGTGATGATACTTATCAGCATCAGAAAGGCTATATAGGCGAGATAGTCGTAACCCTTTGATACGGTAGGATTGATGATAATCTCACCAGTAAAGAGGCTGCGAATAAAGTTTGCCACCGCAACAATCGCCTTTTTGAGCTTTGCCGGCATGGTAATAACCACCTGCTCCATCTCTGTCTTGCCAGGGGTGGAGTCGGTGTCAGCAATTGGCTGGCCTTGTGTTGCGGTATCAACACTATCGTCTATATAGTCTGTGTTGCTCATAACTTCTCAGCTACTCTCATCTTTGCCGAACGGGAGCGAGGGTTGGCCTCAATCTCCTCGGCTGTTGGAACAATGGCCTTGCGAGTCACAACGGTCAAAGGCGTTGTGCTTCGGCCAAAGAAGTCCTTTTTAATCTTTCCCTCCGTATTTCCGCTACGGATAAAGTTCTTGACAATTCTATCCTCAAGGGAGTGGTACGAAATCACTACCAATCTACCTCCTGGCTTGAGAACCTTTAGGCTCTGCTCAAGCGCCATCTTAAGTGCCTCCATCTCGCCATTGACTTCTATACGAAGTGCTTGGAAGAGCTTTGTAAGGAACTTTGACTCATCCTTCTTTGGCGTACATGGAGCTACGGCAGCAACAAGCTCGGCAGTAGTCGTAATTGGTTTTACAGCTCTTGCACGGGCAATGCATGCGGCAATTTTCCAGGTAGTATCCAGCTCTCCATACTGCGAGAATATAGTTGCAAGCTGCTCCTCGGTGCGGTTGTTCACCACGTCGGCAGCCGTTTCGCCACCACGTTGATTCATACGCATATCAAGTGGAGCCTCACCACGGAACGAGAAGCCGCGAGGTAGGGCATCAAAGTGGTGTGATGATACACCCAGGTCGGCAAGTATGCCATCTACCTCCGTTACTCCACGCAGTCGCAACGCTGAGCGCAGAAAGCGGAAGTTGCTCTCTACATAGTTAAAACGGCTATCCTCTGGGGCATTGGCTTTGGTGTCTGAATCTTGGTCAAAGCTATAGAGGCGACCATTCTCGCCTAAGCACTCAAGAATACGGCGCGAGTGCCCTCCGCCACCAAAAGTCAGGTCGGCATATACACCATCTGGCTTGATGTCGAGCAGCTCGATAGCCTCTTTGAGCAGTACGGGTGTGTGGTAGTTACTCATTACTCTTTACGAAGTATTACTCGAACAGTGCGTGCATCTATCTGCTTTACGATGTTGCGCTCCGAGAAGGTGTGGGCCTTGAGTGACTGCTCAGTGTGGTTGCGGATAGTGAGCAGCTCAACATCGTTGTTTATTGTTGTATCAAAACCCTCTGCCTGAAGTGCAGTTGCAGCCTCCTCAAGTCGCCAGCTACTCTCGGTGCAGAGGTTAAGATCTACAGCCGAGTTGTGGATAAGGTTTGTCTTGATACGGAATCGCTCCAAAATAGAGAATACAATTGGGAACTTCTCCTCAAGGACAAACGAAAGGTCGCGTGAACGTAGTGTTAGCAGACTCTGGTTGCGCTTAAGGATGATAATTGGAATCTTTACATCCTCAGCGGTGCCGTCAATACGAGTACCTGCAGCCTCCTTGTTGCCAAATGGGCGAACATAGAGCGGGATATTCTTGTTCTGCAGAGGCTTGATGGTCTTTGGGTGGATAATCTGCGCACCGCTATATGCAAGCTCAATAGTATCTACATAGTTCAGCGCGTCAATCTTCTGCGCCTCTGGGAAGATCTTAGGGTCGGCATTAAGAATACCGTCTACATCCTTCCATACGGTCATAGACTCCGCGTCGAGGATATGCGCAACGACAGCTGCCGAGTAGTCAGAGCCCTCGCGACCAAGTGTTGTTGTACTTCCATCGGCTGCCGAGCCAATAAATCCCTGACCGATAAATACGCGAGCCGCAGAGCCTGCCACCTCACGGCGAAGCAGTGGGGTAGACTCCTCAATAAGTACATTGGCATCCTTGTGGCGGAACTGAGTTACAAAGCAGCGGCGCATATCAACCCAGTGGTTAGCAATGCCTGCAAAGTTGAGCCACTCAGAGATGATAGATGTTGAGATAAGCTCACCAAATGCCACCATGCGGTCATAGCGCTCCTCGGCGCGTGATGCGTCGTATGGTACGGTAGTTACAAAGCGATGCAGCTCGCTCAGTAGCGCCTCTACCTGACCTATCTGGCGTGGCTCGCCAAACAAGTCGTCAATAATGGTCTGGTGATATGCAGCAATCTGGTCAATCTTGTTCTGCGCACCCTCAATGTTGCTTGTGCGGTAGAAGTCAAAGACCTCCTCAAGTGCATTGGTGGTCTTGCCCATAGCCGAGACGATGACAAAAAGCTCACTCTGACCGTCGATAATATGCTTTAGATTCCTTACGCCATCGGCATTTTTAACCGATGCACCTCCAAACTTGTAGACTTTCATTATTTGATTTCTCTATATTTCGTGTTAGTATTCTCAAAGATAAATGCGTATACATCTGCCGCCTCCTCAATGCGTTTTGCTGTAGGTTTGCCGGCTCCGTGACCAGCGTTAGTATCTATGCGGATAAGCACCGGAGTCTCACCTGCGTGGCAGTGCTGAAGCGTGGCAGCAAACTTAAACGAGTGCGCAGGAACAACGCGGTCGTCGTGGTCGGCAGTAGTTACGAGTGTTGCAGGGTAAGAGACACCCTCCTTGAGGTTGTGCAGTGGAGAGTACTTGTAGAGGTAGTTAAACTGCTCCTCCTTCTCCGAACTGCCGTACTCTACGACCCAGCCATGACCGATAGTAAAGAGGTGGTAGCGGAGCATATCCATCACGCCAACCGCTGGCAGAGCTACGGCGTAAAGCTCCGGACGCTGTGTCATACAAGCGCCCACAAGCAGACCACCATTTGACCCACCTGCAATGGCGAGCTTCTCTGACGAGGTGTAACCCTGAGCAATCAGATACTCAGCGGCAGCGATAAAGTCATCAAAGACATTCTGCTTATTCTCGAGCATGCCCGCCTTGTGCCATGCCTCGCCATACTCAGTTCCTCCGCGGAGGTTTACTACGCAGTATACACCCCCCTGCTCCATAAACATCGCCGCTGTGGTGCTGAACGATGGGGTGAGGTTTATCTGGAAACCACCATAGCCATAGAGATAGCATGGGTTGTTACCGTCAAGCTCAATGCCCTTCTTGTGCGATACGAACATCGGCACTTGAGTGCCATCTTTGCTTGTGAAGAATATTTGCGAAGTGGTGTACTGCGAACCGTCAAACTTAACGGCTGATGCGTTGTAGAGGGTTGAAACACCAGTCTCTGGGTCGTAGTGGTAGATATTGCCTGGTGTGGTATAGTTTGCCACAGCGTAGTATGTATCCTTATCCTCACGGCGAGAGTCAAAACCTCCTACGCTACCAATAGCTGGTAGCTCAACATTGCGGATGAAGTTACCCTTGCGGTCATACTGCAACACCTTGTTCTGCGCATCAATTAGGTAGAAGGCAAATAGATACTCGCCCACAGTGCCTACACCCTCAAGCGGATGCTCTGTCTGCGGAATAAGGTCGTAACAAACTCTTGTATTGAGGTTTACAGATATTAGGCGATAGTTTGGCGCATCGTTATTTGTCATCACAAGTGCCGTGTCGTCATAACAATCGAGAATCATATAGTCGTAGTCAAAGCCCTCAAATAGGGTCTTAAAGTGCTTCTCGCCCTTACGTTTGTAGAGTAGCTCTGTTCCTGAGGTACCAGCCGAGCCGGTTACAAATAGCCAACGACCATCCTCGCTCTCGCCACCGTGGAAGTAGTGAAGTGGTTGAGTTGGGTCGGCATAGATAAGTGTATCTTCGCTCTGTGATGTGCCTATGCGGTGGTAGTAGACCTTCTGATTGGTGTTCTGAGCAGAATAGAGAGCCTCATCCTCCTTTGGAGCGTCATAGGCGCTGTAGTAGAAACCCTTGCAGTCTGGCGACCAACTTGCTCCAGAGAACTTAACCCACTTGATGTGGTCTGAAAGTAGAGTTTTGTTCTCAGCATCCATAACGAAAATCTCCACCCAGTCGCTACCTGCCGAGGCGAGCGAGTAGGCAAAGAGCTTACCGTCTTTAGAGAATGTGGCGGTGTTGAGCGCAACGGTGCCATCCTCCGACAGAGTGTTAGGGTCGAGGAAGAGCTCCTCCTCGCTGCTTGTCAGGTCACGCTTACGGTAGATTACGCTCTGATTTTGCAGTCCGCTGTTGCGCGAGATGTAGTACCAATCGCCATGCTTTGATGGGGCGCTCTGAGTAGGGTAGTCCCACAGCTGCTCAAGGCGAGCTTTAATTTTCTCGCGTGCAGGTAGGGAGTGTAGATAGTCAAAAGTGACCTTATTCTGCTCTGCCACCCACTGGGCTGTAGCCTCTGAATTGTCGTCCTCAAGCCAACGATATGGATCGGCAACCTCTGTGCCGAAATAGTTGTCTACAACACCCTCGCGTGCTGTAGTTGGATACTCAATACTCCTCTTTAACATACTCTTCAATACTCTTCCGCAACCGTACCCTGCCGCATAGCAAATAGCTATAGCGGTAAAGACTATTGCCAATGTTTTAAGTGCCTTTACCATACTTATATAAATAATTTGCGTACAAAGATACAAAAACTCTTTGCATAACGTTTAAGAAATGGCAACTTTTTTGTACCTTTGGAAAAATTTCTAAAACTTTGTTTTATTATGACAGAATTGAAAAATATTATAGAGGCGGCGTGGGAGAATCGCGAGCTACTCAATGATGAGGCTACTCGTAGTGCTATACGCGCTGTTGTTGAGGCGGTTGATAAGGGTCAGCTTCGCTGTGCCGAGCCTATTGATATTGAGAAGAGTGAGTGGCAGGTGAACGAGTGGGTTAAGAAGGCGATAATCCTCTACTTCCCAATCCAGAAGATGAGAACTATGCGTGCTGGCGAGCTTGAATGGTATGATAAGATGGAGCTCAAGCACAACTATCACGACCTTGGCGTAAGAGTCGTTCCGCATGGTATTGCCCGCTATGGCGCATATATCGCTCCTGGCGCTGTTATGATGCCGTCGTATGTAAATATCGGCGCCTATGTTGATAGTGGAACTATGGTTGATACTTGGGCTACAGTCGGCTCGTGCGCTCAGATTGGTAAGAATGTACACCTCAGTGGTGGCGTAGGAATTGGCGGTGTGCTGGAGCCTGTTCAGGCTGCACCAGTAATTATCGAAGATAACTGCTTTATCGGCTCGCGCGCTATCGTTGTTGAGGGTGCGCATATCTGTCGCGAGGCTGTGCTTGGCTCAAATGTGGTGATTACCGGCTCTACGCATATTATTGATGTAACAGGCAGTGAGCCAAAGACTTATAAAGGTTATGTTCCTGCTCGCTCAATCGTTATACCGGGAACCTATCCAAAGCAGTTCCCTGCAGGAGTTTACAATGTCTCTTGCGCCCTTATTATCGGTCAGCGCAAGGAGTCTACGGATAAGAAGACAACACTGAATGATGCTCTTCGTGATTTTGGTGTAAGTGTATAGCGGATTATGATTTATCACTTCGATACCACCACTTCAACCAATGATGTCGCTCGTGGTGCAGAGTATTACGATGGGGATATTGTATGGGCAGATTTTCAGACTGCAGGGCGCGGTCAGCGGGGGCATACGTGGGAGAGTCGCACGGGTGAAAATCTTACATTTTCAGTAGTGCTTGAGCCTAAGTTTTTGCCCGTCAAAGAGCAGTTTATGCTTCTTGAGGCGGTGGCGCTCTCGCTTAAGGATTTCTTTGCTCTGCAGGGGGTCGAAACAGCGGTTAAGTGGACAAACGATATCTATGTTGGTGACAGCAAGGCGGTAGGTATTCTTATCGAGCATGCATATCGTGGAGATAGCCTTGCCAGAACTGTAGTTGGCATCGGTATAAATGTCAATCAGACGGAGTTCTCTGCAGATATTCCAAACCCAATCTCTCTTAGCATGCTTACGGGTCAAAAGTATGACCTTAACTCGTTGTTGTTCAGCTTTGAACGTTGTTTGTTAGAGCGCTATCGTCAGCTCCGCGAGGGGGAGTGGAGTAGGTTACAAAATGACTACCATAGTTCCCTCTATCGTCTTAATGAGTGGCATACATATGCCCTGCCTGATGGTACACGCTTTGAGGGTGCAATTCGGGGTGTGCAATCAACGGGAGAATTGGTTGTAGAGCAGAGAGATGGAACAAAAAATGGCTATCTTTTCAAAGAAATTGAGTTTGTTATTGCAAAGAATTGAAAAAAATGTTACATTTGTACGATAAAAGTGCAAATACCTAAAACAAACTATAAACTATGGCTAATATTCCTGTTGAATTGAAGTACTCTAATGACCATGAGTGGTGTCGTGTAGAGGGCGAGTATGCCTATGTGGGCATTACCGATTTTGCTCAGAGCGAGCTTGGTGATATCGTATTTGTAGACATTCAGACCGAGGGCGAGACCCTTGCTGCAGGCGATGTTTTCGGAACTATCGAGGCAGTGAAGACCGTATCTGACGCTTTCCTCCCTGTCTCTGGCGTTGTAGAGGAGGTAAACCCTGCTATTGATGCAGACCCGGCTCTTGTAAACAGCGATCCATATGGTGAGGGTTGGATGGTTAAGGTTAAGATGTCTGATCCTGCAGAGGTAGATGCTCTCCTTTCAGCAGAGCAGTATGCAGCTCTTATTGAGAAATAATCAACATTAAGTTATATTAAACAAACAAAAAACTATGTCAAAAGTTACAGTTATCGGCGCAGGTGCAGTAGGTGCAACTTGTGCAAATGTATTGGCTTGCCGCGGCGTTGCAAGCGAGGTTGTTCTGGTTGATATTAAGGACGGTCTTTCAGAGGGTAAGATGCTGGATATGTTCCAGGCTGCTGCTACTCAGGGCTACAAGACTAAGCTCGTAGGCGTTACAGCTACTGACGCAGAGGGTTACAAGCCAACTGCAAACTCTGATGTTATCGTTGTTACATCTGGTATCCCACGTAAGCCAGGTATGACTCGTGAGGAGCTTATCGGTATCAACGCAGGTATCGTTAAGGGTGTTGTTGGTAACGCTCTTAAGTGGTCTCCAAAGGCTATCGTTGTTGTTATCTCTAACCCTATGGATACAATGACTTACCTTGCACTCAAGGCTACTGGTCTTAAGAAGAACCGCATTATCGGTATGGGTGGTGCTCTTGACTCATCACGCTTCCGTTGCTACCTCTCTAAGGCTACAGGCGTAGGTATTCAGGATATCGACGGTATGGTTATCGGTGGTCACGGTGACACTACTATGGTGCCTCTCACATCTAAGGCTACAATTAAGGGAGTTCCTGCTTCTCAGTTCCTTTCAAAGAAGAAGCTCGAGCAGGTTGCTGCTGACACAATGGTTGGTGGTGCTACTCTTACAGGCCTTCTTGGCACATCTGCATGGTATGCTCCAGGTTCTGCTGGCGCTTATGTTGTTGACGCTATTATCAACGACACTAAGGCTATCGTTCCTTGCTCAGTTCTTCTCGAGGGTGAGTATGGCCAGGAGGATATCTGCCTTGGCGTACCAGTAGTACTCGGTAAGAAGGGTATTGAGAAGATCGTTAAGGTTGAGCTCACTAAGGAGGAGAAGGCTAAGTTCGACGCAGCTGCAGACGCAGTACGTAAGGTGAATGGTGCTCTTTACGAGATCGGCGCCCTCTAAAATCTGATTTAATGCGGTATTTACTGCCGCTAATGATAAATGCCTGCTGGGCTGTACTACTTGGTACTATCCTGCGCAGGCATTTTTCATTGAGCGTTGTAAATCCTCGCCTAAAATCAGATTTTTTTGTGAGTTAATACTCCACAATAATTCCGCCGCCGAGAAGTGTGTCGCCGCGGTAAAAGGCTGCGGCCTGTCCTGGAGCAATAGCTGTAAGTGGCTCATGCAGAGTAACCTTTAGGGTATTATCTGGCTGCCGAGTTACAGTGCAACGGTTGGCCTGTTTGCGGTAGCGGATTTTTACAATGACATCATCTCTGTCTAACAGTAGAGTAGGGTTGGTAATGTTCCAATCCTTCAAATAGAACTCTGTCCGCTCCAGCGAATGCAGGTCGCCAAGCACAACTTTATTCTCCGCAGGGATGATCTCTTTTACAAACACCGCCTGATTTAGGTCGATGCCTAGGCCTCGTCTTTGGCCGATAGTATAGAAGGGAAAACCCTCATGATAGGCGATAAAATTACCATCAGTATCATAGAACTTGCCCCTTTGGATAGATTCTGCAGTAACGTTGTTTCTCAGAAATGTTCGGTAGTCCATTGGACAGAAGCAGACGCCAAGGCTATCTCTCTTCTTTGCCACCTTCAGAAATCCTCGCTCCATGGCAATCTCTCTGACGCGCTCTTTTGTTAGCTCGCCCATTGGTAGCAGCATCCTCTCCATAATATCTTGAGGTAGTCCCCACAAGAAGAAGGATTGGTTTTTATCCTCATCAACGCCGTTGGTGATATGCCAGAAGTTATCTATCTTTTGCTTCTGCACATAGTGCCCTGTGGCTATATAGTAAATTCCCAATTTATCAGCAAGTTGGCGGAGCAATGGCCACTTTAAGTAGTTGTTACACAGAGTGCATGGCACTGGAGTATGACCATCCATATACTCGCCTATAAAGTAGTCGATAATAGTTGTTTTGAAGAGCTCTCGCTGGTCGGATATGATATGCTCAATACCTAGACGACGGCACAACTCCTGCGCGTCATCAAGATATTCTGTATTCTCATCCTTTTCAAAAAAGCGGAAAGAGACACCCGTAACCTCATACCCTGCATCTTGCAGAAGTAGGGCTGCCACAGAGCTGTCTGTGCCTCCGCTCATTCCGAGTAAAACTCTACTATTTGGTTTCATAGCCTAATCACTGCCTGTTGTTAAAAAATAGGACTACCGTGCAGTAGTCCTATAAAACAATCACCATACTTACCTCTCCACTTGATGTTACTTCTGGCGGAAGTATATCTGGATAGGCACACCCGAGAAGTCGTACTGCTCGCGGATGTGGTTCTCAAGGAAGCGGCGGTAGTTCTCGCGGATATACTGTGGCAGGTTGCAGAAGAATGCGAACTGCGGAGTAGGTGTCGGCAGCTGCATAGCGTACTTGATGCGGATATACTTACCCTTTACTGTTGGTGGTGGGGTAGCCTCGATAATTGGCAGTATAAAGTCGTTCAGCTCAGATGTTGGAATACGACGTGAGCGTGAGTTGCATACGCGGATAGCGGTCTGCAGTACGTCAAGGATACGCTGCTTGTGGAGTGCCGAGGTAAAGATGATTGGAATGTCGCTAAATGGAGCGAGCTTCTTCTCAAGGAACTCCTTCCACTCCTTCATTGTGTTGTTCTCCTTCTCAATAAGGTCCCACTTGTTCACAACAATAACACATCCCTTGCGGTTGCGGACAATGAGGTTGTGGATATTTAGGTCCTGAGACTCAATGCCCTGCTGTGCGTCGAGCATAAGGATGCAGACATCCGAAGCCTCAATAGCTCGGATAGAACGCATAACAGAGTAGAATTCAAGGTCCTCCATGGTCTTGCCCTTCTTGCGCATACCTGCGGTATCAACAAGATAGAAGTCCATGCCATACTTGTTGTAGCGTGTGTGGATTGAGTCACGAGTAGTGCCTGCGATGTTGGTTACAATATTGCGCTCCTGGCCAAGCAGTGCATTGGTCATAGATGACTTACCAACATTTGGACGACCTACGATAGTGATGCGAGGAAGGTCCTCAAGCTCATTTGCAGAGCAATCCTCAGGAAGAAGCTTGAGAATCTCGTCCATAAGTTCGCCCGTACCGCTACCAGACATTGAACTGATGCAGAATGGGTCGCCAAGGCCGAGTGTATAGAACTCGTGTGAGTTGTAGATAAGCTCGTAGTTATCAACCTTGTTGCAGACAAGAATCACACGCTTCTTTGCGCGGCGCAGAATCTCAGCCATCATCATATCGAGGTCAGTAACGCCTGTACCCACCTCTACAAGGAAGAGAATAACATCTGCCTCCTCAATGGCGAGCAACACCTGACGGCGAATCTCGTCCTCAAAAACATCCTCGCTATTTACGGTGTAACCACCTGTGTCAATAATTGAGAACTCACGACCAGACCAGTCTGTCTTACCATAGTGACGGTCACGTGTTGTGCCCGCAGTAGCATCGACAATAGCCTGACGCTGACCTACAAGACGGTTGAAGAGTGTACTTTTGCCCACATTTGGACGGCCAACAATTGCAACAAGACTCATAATATGCTCTATTTTATATTTTTATCATCAATTTCGGTGCAAAGGTAGTGAAAAGCATTGGGAGAACAAAATTTTTGGCAATATTGATACCTATTTATATGGCTGTTTAATAAAAAATTATTATTTTTGGAGTGATTATGAGAAGATGTATAGTTATACTTGTGGCGTTGCTGATTGGGGCAACGGCGTATGCTGGAGGTGGTGTGCCGGGCATAAGGACCGAGTGGGGTGTTGTGGCAGGAGTGCATCATCCGCTGGCGAGGTTTGACATGGGCGATTCTTCGGCATCGTTAAAGGCGCAGACAGGTTTTGTTGCCGGTATTCATATGGGGCTTAGGCTTGTGGGTATACTTGGCATTCAGCCAGAGATTCTCTACTCATACAACAAGATTGCCCTGACGGATGAGAAGCAGAAATTTAAGTCCGATATAAAGTGTAATACGGTGCAGGTGCCTCTGCTTGTGTCACTTAAGGCGGTCCTTGTGAGGTTTAATGTGGGCCCGGTATTTACGCTAATGGACAACCCGACATATCTTGACCGTAAGGGCGAGAAGGTGATGTTTGGCCGTCTCTATCCGACCGTATCTTATAGTGCAGGTGTAAGCGTGTGTCTGTTTAATAGATTGCTTGTTGATGCGCGTGTGGGTGGAGGATTTAAGGCGATGGAGAACTGCCTTTCGTATGATATTAGTATGGAGGGTGAGTATATAAAGACAACAATGTTTAATGCACAACTAAAAGTGGGAATACTATTCTAATGATAGAGACAGAGGGTAAAACAATTTCGGTAGAGAATATAGATACCAGGGAGCTGTATGGTGCCAAGAATGTCTATCTTGAGCAGATAAAGGCTCTGCATCCAAAGCTGAAGATTATTGCACGCGGACATACGCTTAAGGTGCTCGGTGCCAAGGGCGATATAGAGCGTTTTGAGCGTCGTATGCAGTCGCTCATTGACTACTACGACCGCTATGGACATATCTCCAAAGAGGTTGTAGATCAATCTTTTGCTGCAGGTTTTACTACGGGCGATGCGCCAACAGAGAGCAGTAGCGCAACTGCTCGAGATAGCGAGGTTATTGTCTACGGCAATAATGGTGTGGTAGTAAAGGCTCGCACCGAAAATCAGCGCAAGCTGGTCAATCTCTACGACAAGTGCGACCTGATTTTTGCAACAGGTCCTGCGGGAACAGGTAAGACGTATACAGCTATCGCATTGGCAGTGAGGGCACTACGTGAGCGTCAAGTGCGCCGTGTGATACTTACCCGACCGGCTGTTGAGGCGGGTGAGAAGCTCGGTTTTCTACCAGGAGATATGAAGGAGAAGCTCGACCCATATTTGCAGCCGTTGTATGATGCGCTGAACGATATGATTCCGCCACTGAAGTTGCAGAAGTTTATGGAGGATGGCACTGTGCAGATTGCTCCGCTTGCATATATGCGTGGTCGTACGCTTGATAACGCCTTTGTGATTCTTGATGAGGCGCAGAATACTACCCGCTCGCAGATAAAGATGTTCCTTACGCGCATGGGTCGCAATGCAAAGTTTATCGTTACGGGCGATGTTACGCAGGTAGACCTTCCGCATAAGTCAGACAGCGGACTTGTGCGCGCAATGAACACGGTGAAGGATATTCCGGGCATTGGCTTTGTAGAGTTTGACCGTTCGGATATTGTGCGCCATGAGCTTGTAAAGCATATTGTAGACGCCTTTGACCGTCAGGATAAGATTGAGGAGCAGCGTCGTCGTGAGGCGCGTGAGCAACGAGAGAGTGAGAATAAACAATAAACTTAAAACTATACAATAATGAACAAAGATTTTAGTGCGCTTAAGCCGGCGCTTGTTTGGAAACATTTTGCGGCTATTTGTAACATTCCGCACCCTTCTCACCACGAGGAGAAGATTCGTCAGTATGTAGTAGATTTTGCTCAGGCTCAGGGTCTTGAATATTGTGTTGATGAGGCAAATAACGTCTATGTGCGTAAGGCTGCTACCCCTGGTATGGAGAATCGTAAGGGTATCGTTATTCAAGCTCACCTTGATATGGTGCCACAGAAGAATAACGACAAGGTTTTTGACTTTGAGAACGATGCTATTGAGGCATATATTGATGGCGAGTGGGTGACTGCTAATGGTACAACTCTTGGTGCTGATAATGGTATCGGTGCGGCTGCTATCCTTGCAATTCTTGAGGATAAGACGCTTGTTCACGGTCCTGTTGAGGCGCTCTTTACAGCTACTGAGGAGACAGGTATGGATGGTGCTTTTGGTCTTAAGGGTGGTCTGTTGCAGGGTGATATTCTGCTCAACCTTGACTCTGAGACCGAGGGCGAGTTGTATGTAGGTTGTGCAGGTGGTCTGGATGCAAATATTACACTGCCTTATACTGCCGAGACAGCTCCTGCGGGTTATGCAGCTTATGTTGTTGAGGTTAAGGGTCTTAAGGGTGGTCACTCTGGTATTCAGATTGGCTATCAGAGAGCAAATGCTAACCGCGAGTTGTTCCGTCTGCTGAACCATACAGCTTGCGATGTTTGCCTGGCAAGTGTAGATGGTGGTGGATTGCGTAACGCTATTCCGCGCGAGGCTACGGCTGTTGTTCTTGTGGCTAATGGCGATGCGGCTGCTTTTGAGGCAGAGGTTGCTGCGTTTGAGAAGACACTTATCGCCGAGTTTGCAAATATCGAGGATAGCATATCTGTGAAGGCCACACCTACAGCCATGCCAGAGCAGGTTATCCCTGCTGAGGTTGCAACAAAGCTCGCTAAGGCTGTTATCGGCGCGCCAAATGGTGTTGTAAAGATGTCTGTAGAGATGGAGGGTCTTGTGCAGACCTCATCTAACCTTGCGCGTGTAGTGAGCAATGGCGAGTGTGTTAAGATTCAGTGTCTGCTCCGTAGCTCGGTAAATAGCGAGAAGCATGCACTTGGCGAGGCTATTAAGGGCGTCTTTGAGCTTGCTGGTGCTACTGTTGAGCTCTCGGGTGACTATGACGGCTGGAAGCCAAACATGGAGTCGCCAATTCTGCACACTATGCTCGCATCTTACGAGTCACTCTATGGTGTTAAGCCGGCTGTGATGGCTATTCACGCAGGTCTTGAGTGCGGTATTATTGGTGGTAAATACGAGGGGTTGGATATGATTTCATTTGGACCGACCATCTGCTACCCTCACTCTCCAGATGAGAAGGTTGAGATTGCTTCGGTAGAGAAGTTCTACTCATTCCTGCTCCATACGCTTGCAAACGCTCCACTGAAGTAGTATGGTTGCCGACCAGATAAATACTGACCACTGGTTTGCCATCGTAAACCCAACGGCAGGTTCGGGTCTTGGACTTACGGACTACCCGCAGATAGCAAAACTGCTTAGAGATAACAATATCTACCACGATGCTGTCTTTACAGAACATAAGTGTCACGCTACGGAGCTGGCAGTGGAGGCTGTAAATAAGGGTTATCGCAAGATTATCATTGTCGGTGGTGATGGTACGCTCAATGAGGTGGTCAATGGACTCTTTATCCAGCAGCAGTGCCAGCCTAAGGAGGTGAGCCTTGCAGTTATAGCTGTTGGAACGGGTAATGACTGGGTGCGAACCTTTGGCATTGCATCACACTACTCCGAGGCTATACGAGCTATTAAGGAGGGTAAGACCTTTCTCCAAGATGTGGGTGCTGTGACATATACAGAGTCAAAATATCGCCAGACCCGCTACATGGCAAATGTGGCAGGCTTGGGCTTTGACTCATTTGTCATATCAATCTTTAACCATTGGAAGGCACAGGGCTTTAAGGGCCGCTGGCTATACTACGCAAGCATCCTGAAGGCATACTTTAGCTATAAGGCGTCGGGCGTAAAGATTGTGGTGGATGGTAAGGAGATATTCAACAATCTGATTTTTAGCATCGCCGTAGGTATCTGTAAGTACAACGGTGGAGGTGTGCAGCAGCTACCTAAAGCGGTTGCTGATGATGGACTGCTCGATATAACCCTTATCAAGCCGTTGCATTGGTGGCACATTGTCTTCCGTCTGCGCCGCCTCTTTAATGGTGGAATATACTCTATCGGTCACGTTAAGCATGCGCAGGGCAAGCATATAAGTATCACCTCTGCACCTCCTATAACTCTTGAGTGCGATGGCGAGATGATGGGTGAGACACCTATAGATATAGAGATTGTTCCAAGAGCTATCCGCGTAGTGGTAACTAAGGAGTTTTTATCTAAGTAGCCGCTGTAATATAAAAAATCCACCTATGACCCTCATAGGTGGATTTTTTTGTGCGATAACCATTAGAAGTGGCTAACTGAAGAGCCAACAATAGCCGAGAGTAGGTTGTTTGCAGCCGAAGAGGCGCCGATGCGGAAGAGCTCTGTTGTAAGCCACTCCTGACCCAAAATCTGCTCTACGATGGTGTAGTAGAGAGCTGCATCCTGTGGACTCTTAACGCCACCAGCAGCCTTGAAGCCAACCTTGCGACCTGTTTTGTCATAATAGTCTTTGATAGCTTGGCACATCACAACTGCAGCCTCAGGTGTTGCAGCAACGTCAATCTTGCCGGTAGAGGTCTTGATAAAGTCTGCACCTGCAGCCATAGATATTAACGACGCCTTGCGGATAAGCTCAGGGGTTTTGAGCGCTCCAGTCTCAAGGATAACCTTCAGCACAACATCGTCATCCATCTCAGAGCGTATCATCTCCACCTCATTTGCCGCCTCGTCGTATGCGCCAGTGAGCATCTTGCCGACATTAAGTACGATATCTACCTCGTCGGCACCATTCTCAACAGCCATAGCCACCTCGAGCATCTTAACCTCAAGGAATGTCTGCGAAGATGGGAAACCGCCTGCGACACTTGTAATTCGCATCGGTGTGCCATCAATAGCCAAGCCTACAGTCTCCACAAATGAAGGGTATACGCAGATAGAGGCTACATTCTCAATCTCCGGATAGGCCTTGTAGAAATCTACGGCGCGATTGGCAAACTCTGTAACTGACTCCACAGAGTCGTTGCAGGTGAGTGTTGTAAGGTCAACAGCTGAGAGGCAGAACTTATAGACCTCTGTATTCTCGTTCTTTGACTGTGCAGCCTTTGCTGCTGCCACCTGCTCAGCCACCTGCTCTACGGTTGCAGCAGGGGCATACTGATTTAGGATGTTACTATACTCCATAGTTATACTATTTTATTCTATATTTCTTACTCTTTTTTCCCACTCCCATGCAGACTGAAGTGTCTGCTCAAGGCTTCGCTCTGCTCTCCAACCTAGCTCCTTATTTGCAAGGGTGGTGTCTGCCCAAACTGCCACCACATCACCTGCACGACGAGGGGCTACCTTGTAATTGAGCTTAAGGTTGTTCACACGCTCAAAGGTCTTTACCAACTCAAAGACCGAGACTGCACGACCAGTGCCGACGTTGAAAATCTCGTAGCCACACTGGTTCTTGCCCTCAACCATGCGGTTTATTGCTGCCACGTGAGCCTTGGCAAGGTCTACAATGTCGATATAATCTCGTAGACAACTACCATCCTCAGTAGGGTAGTCATCGCCAAAAATTGATAGACACTCGCGCACGCCTGCAGCGGTCTGTGTGATATAAGGCACAAGATTTTGTGGCACTCCGCGCGGAAGTTCGCCAATAAGAGCCGATGGGTGGGCGCCAATAGGGTTAAAATATCGCAGTGCTATACCCTTAATCTCAGGATATGCGGCAGTAGCGTCACGCAGAATATCCTCACACATCTGCTTGGTATTTCCATAGGCGCTCGTTGCCGGCTTACGCTCTGTAGCCTCTGTCACAGGCAACTCCTCTGCCTCACCATAGACAGTGGCTGAGGATGAAAAGACAATATTATGCCTTCCATACTCACGCATAAGGTCTATCACATTGATGAACGAGAGTAGGTTGTTGCAGTAGTACTTCATTGGGTCGGCAACAGACTCGCCCACAGCTTTGAAGGCCGCAAAGTGAATCACCGAGTCGAAGTCGTACTGCTCAAAAACCTGAGCAAAAGCCTGCTTGTCGCAACAGTCTACATTGATAAATGGCACATCTACACCGGTAATTGCACGCACACCCTCAATGCCTGACATGTCAGAATTTGAGAGATTATCCGCCACAACCACATCATATCCCGCAGCAATAAGCTCTACGGCAGTATGTGAACCTATATATCCGGCACCGCCAGAGACAAGGACAGATTTTTTATTCATCATCAAAAAAATATGTAGTTCGGTACAAATATACAAAAAAAATCAATACCTTTGTTATAATGAAGTATATTTCAACTTCTATACAATTAACAAAGTTAGTATTATGAGCAACATTATCATTGCGGAGCACATCACCAAACGTTTTACAGAGCATACGGCCCTGGATGACGTGTCGGTGGCTATTCCGACCGGTTCGGTCTATGGCCTGTTGGGTCCAAATGGCGCAGGTAAGACCACCCTTATTAGAGTAATCAATCGCATCACTGTGCCCGATGAGGGTTGTGTACTCTTTGAGGGCAAACCAATCACACAGCAAGATATATACCGAATTGGTTATCTGCCTGAGGAGCGAGGACTCTACAAGAAGATGAAGGTGGGCGAGCACGCTATCTTTCTTGCGCGTCTGAAAGGTCTGTCACGTCATGAGGCCCTTGTACGCCTAAAGGAGTGGTTCACACGCTTCGGTATTGAGGATTGGTGGAACAAGAGGGTTGAGGATTTGTCAAAGGGTATGGCGCAGAAGGTGCAGTTTATCGTCACTGTGCTTCACGAACCTAAGTTGCTGATTTTTGATGAGCCATTCTCGGGCTTTGACCCTATTAACGCCAATCTGCTCAAGGAGGAGATTCTCCGACTTAGGGACAAAGGCGCAACAGTTATCTTCTCTACTCACAATATGTCGAGCGTTGAGGAGATTTGCGACCATATTACGTTGATTAACAAGTCAAAAAATATCCTTTCGGGTCGTGTGGATGATATTCGCCGTAGCTACGGAGATAATATCTTTGCTGTTCAGTATCGTGGCGAGCAGGATGTACTTCAGCCGCTGGGAGAGGTGTGTAGCGTGCTTGAGAGAGAGTATGATAGAATTTCGGGAATCACCTCGGCAAAGATTCATATTGAGCACAATAGCGATGTGCGCAGTGTGATTGCAGCCGTAAACGAGGCGGTAGAGTTGCGTAGCTTTACCGAGATTATTCCGAGTATGAACAATATCTTTATCCGCGCCGTAGAGGAGCGTTAAATGAGTATGGCTATGAGAAATATTGGTCTAATTATAATGCGCGAATTTAAGGAGCGCGTATACAAAAAGTCGTTTATCATCACAACGCTGCTTATGCCATTGTTGCTGGCACTTGTGAGCGTGGCGCCAACACTGATAATGCTATTTGCAAAAGGCGACACAAAGCAGATTTCGGTAATTGATAACAGCGGCATTGTTGCCTCTCGCCTCGAGAGCAATGAGGAGGTTAATTTTGTCATTCTTGAGGGTGGCGATTTGCAGCAGGAGTTGAAAAGTTCGCTTGAGAAAGAGGAGTTTGGAGTGCTATACATTGGTCAGGATATTGTGGAAAATCCAAACAATATTCAGCTATATACCAATGCCTCATCTTCTATGCTTTTGGAGGATAATATTGCTGACCAGGTAGAGCAAATTATTAAGAATGAGCGACTTAAACAGTATAATCTTGAGAATCTACAGCAGATACTTGACAAGGTGGAGGTGGATATTACCCTCTCTACATTCCGCAATGGTGATGATGAGCAGAGTTCAGCCTCTTCATCTTTTGCATCAAGTATGATGGGATTTGTGCTAGGATTTGTGCTCTACTTCTTCCTTGTTATCTATGGCTCGATTGTTATGCAGAGCATTATTGAGGAGAAGAACTCTCGTATCCTTGAGGTGCTTGTCTCTACTGTCCGCCCATTTGATATGATGATGGGTAAGATTCTAGGTGTGGCAGCCGTAGCAGCTACACAGATAGTGGTTTGGGGCGTGCTTATTATCGCTATGAGTGCATTTTTGATTCCTGCAGTTCTTCCAGATGATATTATGTCAAGCGTGGAGGCTATGCAGTCGGGTGCCGATGTGACAGCAATGGCTGCCAGCGGCATTGATACAGGTATGGTTACCGCTATGGCATCTATGATGGATACTGGCTACATCGCTCAGATAGTCGGTCTGCTACTGCTATTTATGGTTGGTGGATTTCTGCTCTATGCGGCTATGTATGCTGCCGTTGGTGCAAGTGTGGATGAGGTACAGGATGCGCAGCAGCTTACAACCCCGATAATGTTGCCAATTATCCTTGCCTTCCTAATCCTTACAATGGTTATGAACGACCCAAATAGTCCGATTGTTGTCTGGTGCTCTATGATTCCGTTCACCTCGCCAATTGTTATGATGGGTCGCATTCCAAGCGGTATTCCAACCTGGGAGATTATCCTCTCGCTTGTGTTGCTATACTCAACTTTTGTTGTTATGGTATGGGTGGCTGGAAAAATCTACCGTGTCGGTATCTTTATGCACGGCAAGAAGCCGTCGTTTAAGGATTTGTATCGTTGGCTTAAATATTAATTTTGTTGTGAATAGGTAGCGTTGCTACCACTAATACAAATGCCTGCTAGGAGAACTATCCTAAAGCAGGCATTTTTTATTTAGCGTGGTAGCACAACCTTTTGACGTGCGCTATTGGGAGTGGCTAAAATCGTTTTAGGATGGCGTAGATTTCAAATGCAAAACCGGCGATGACCACGATAGGGGCGAGGGTTATGCGGCGGAATGAGAAGATATTTTGATTGAACTCTTCAGCTGTTGCGGCATCTCCGCCGGCCATAAGGACAAAGCCGAGGATTATTATTACTACTCCGATGGCAATGAGGAGGTAGTTTTTCATTGTTAGCGGCATCTTATTATCATTTTCGTTGCTCAGCTTGTTAAACCATTTCATATTAGTACATGTGTATTTTGTTAGATCTCATATTGACAAATTTATTTACTGTAAAGAGCGTGAAGAGCACAGCCACCACAACTCCGCTGGCAACCATTATCGCTGCGATGATTGCAATAAGCTCTACCTGTTCTATTGCACCAAGTTCTGGTAGTGTGTGGTCGATGCAAAAGAGTGTGAGGGCGAAGAGAAGCGTCGCTAATATGCCCGCTATTGCCCCCTGTAGTGCGCTACGACCCAGGAATGGCTTGATGATGAACCATTTTGTGGCCCCGACAAGTTTCATAGTATTTATAGCTTCACGGCGAGAGTAGATGCTTAGACGAATGGTGTTGTTCAGCAGTACTACTGAGATTAGCAGCATTGCACCACCGAAGAGCAGCAGTAGAAACTGCATGGTGTCGAGCACAGAGTGTACCTGTTCAACCATATCTTCGGGATAGGATATGTGTGCCACCTCCGGCATTGCAGTTAGCTGCTCGACGAAGGCTGTTAGGGCTTCAGAATCAGCTGCCTCGGCAGATAGTGTTACGTCAAAACTATCAGGCAAAGGGTTCTTGCCCATAAGGCTCTCAACATCCACATCAAAGGCGTGGCGGAAGGCCGGGTCGGCGAGTTTCTGATCCTTAGATACAAACTCTACCTTTGCAACCATCTTATTTGCAGCTATGGTATTGCTCAGGCTATCGCGCTCAGCTACTGAGATATCATCATCAATCTCCACGAGCATAACCACTCCCTCGCGAACCCCTTGGGCAGAACGGAAGATTGAAATCATAGCATAAGATATACTGCCCAGCAAAAAGAGTACCAGGGCAATGCTTATAGTTGCTACGGAGTATGAGCGTAGTATTTTACTCTTTGTCGGTCTATTCTTCATCCTTTTTTCTCTTATTATATATTAACGCACCGATAATTGAAAGTATTACAAGTATCGAACAAATAGCGGTAATGCTCTGAGTAAGAGCCCAATATGGGGCG
This sequence comes from uncultured Alistipes sp., assembly GCA_904502005.1. GTDB lineage: Bacteria > Bacteroidota > Bacteroidia > Bacteroidales > Rikenellaceae > Alistipes. The sequence goes on along the minus strand of CAJGDC010000005.1, from coordinate 6,359 downwards.
CGGAAACTCCACTCTATAGTGTGTTCGCCCGCTGGTAGTGCCATGCCGCGGAGTATATAGTCTACGCGAATAGCCTCGGCAGCCTTGCCGTCAATAGTTGCGCTCCAACCCTTGTCGTAGAATATCTCTGAGAAGACTGCAAAGACCTCTTCGGGCGCATTGTAATGGTAGACAAGACGATTTGGCGCATACTCAGTAAGGGCGATATTACCCTCTGTAGAGTATGCTGTCTGCTCTGGTAGGTCGCGCTCTGCAACTACAGCGGTGGAGGCGAGGTCTACAAGTCCAAGGGATTGAATCTCCTCAGCAGCACCACGGACACCAAGCACAGAATCTACAAACCACGCTGCTCCCAGAGCTGTCGGGCGTACGATTACCTCGCCATCAGCAGAGATGATATACTTTGTGTTGAGCATATCAAGCACCCCCTCGTGAGGTAGCTCTGTAGGCAGGTAGTAGTCGATAATATCCTGATAACGAGAGAGTTTAGCACCGTGATAGCCACCCACAGAGCGGTGAAACATAGATGTTGTTGCATCGTTAAATGGTGATACGGAGAGGTTGAAAACTCTATAGTCTGGCTCCTTGTCTGCCATGATAGCCTTGTCTGCCTCTGTGGCGACGATTTTACCCTTGCGTGGTGCGACAAAGTCGTCGTAGCTAAGGTATCGGAACGCTACGGGCATCATGTCGGCAATAACAAGCAGGGCGAGAGCTGCAATTGCATAGCTCTTTTTGAGTTTGCCATACGCCACAAGTGCAACTACCGCAGCAGCTAAGAGTACAAAGATTAGCGAGCGAAGAGAGTCGGCACTCATCATCTGCTCACGCTCTTGAGCTATGGCTCCGGCAAGCGACCAACCAATCTCCTCGTGCAACCCCTGCTTAACAAGCTCTTCGGCACCACCACCATTAAATATCTGCTCAAAGCGGCTGCTTATACGCATTGCGGTCTGCTCCTCTCCAAAGTCAAAGAAGAAGTTGCCGGCAATGGTAAAGAGTAGCAATATCGTAGCTGTTGCACCGCCGCACCAGAGTAGAGCTTTGCGAATTTGTTCCCTATTTTCGCTCTTGAAGATATTCCATACGGCAAATGCAGCGAGCAATGGTACCGACCACTGCAAGACTATAAGCGCCATAGATACTGTGCGGAACTTATTGTACATCGGCAGGTAGTTGTAGCACAATTTTGTAAACCACATCAGATTACTACCCCAACTGAGCATTAGTGCGATGATGCTTACCGCGATAATCCACCAACGATTGCGTTTGCTTACCAGTGCTATGCCGAGCAGAGCAAGAAATACAGCCACAGCGCCGAGGTATGTAGGACCTGCAGTGTATGGTTGCTTGCCCCAGTAGGTAATGTCGGTGAAGTATGGAATAACATACTGCTTAGGAATACCTGTAAAGTCAAAGTATTCCCACTCTTTTAATGCGCTGTTGAGCGGAGAGTATCTATCTTCGCTATAGCCATCAAAGCCACTCTCTCCACCCATAAAGTCTGGAATTAGCATGGTCCAACTCTCGTCTATGCCGTAGCTCCATGCTGTTGCGTAGTCAAGATCAAGCCCCTCGTGCACCTCTCCCTCTACGGCTGCAGCAACTTCACTACCACCTCGGATAGTATCTTTGGTGTGTTGCATAGTGTAGAAGAGGGATGAGAAGTTTGCTCCCACGGCAATCAAAGCCGCCGCTGCAAGGGTGGCGGTGCGTTTACCAAATATCTTGAGAGTCTTCTCTTTGATTGCAAAAATCAGGTCGTTAACCCAAAGGGCCAATGCAGCCAAAAGGAAGTAGTATGTTATCTGCGGATGGTTAGCTCCAATTTCCAGTGTCGCAAAAAGTGCTGCCAAAGCGCCTCCAAGTAACATATTACCCCTCAATGCCATATATATCGCACCCATCATCGCAGGGGCATAAACTGCCGCCCACATCTTTGTTATGTGTCCGGCTCCGATAATGAGGAAGAAGTAGGTGGATAGTCCATAGGCAAGTCCCGCAACAATGCCTATCCATGGATTTATGCCCATCATCACCACCATCAGCCACATTGATAGCATAGCAAAGAATATCAGCACCAACGGCTCGCCCATAGCACCGAGCAACTTGTCGGCAGTGGTCTTGATAAACTGCGCCGGATAGCGTATATTTATAAGGTATGCCGGCATGCCGCCAAACATTGCGCCCGTCCATTGTGGGTCCTCGCCGTGTGTCGCGCGGTGGTTGCGAATATCGCTACTCATACCGTCAAATTGCTGTATGTCGTGCATTACAATCTTGCGACCCTCAAATTGTGGGGCGAAGCAGATTGCAGATATTACAAAAAATATAACAACTGCAACCAATACAGGCACAGCTTTTGGGAATATTCGTTTCAAAAACTCCATTATTACTCAAATATTAGTTCCAAACCACACAAAAATACAAAAAAACATTCATATTTCTGAACTCTCTGCTAAAATTTGCTTATCTTTGCTCAAATATAAGACTATTTGGACAACTTTATGGTTACACTAGACGATATTCGCCGACCAATAGCTGACAGAATTGAGGAGTTTGAGAATTTTGTCCGTAGCTCATTTGGCGAGAAGGAGGGTACACTGCTTGCCGATATGGTTGAGTATATTCTCTCTTCGCGCGGTAAGGGGCTCCGCCCAACGCTTACAATGCTAAGTGCTGCGGCCACCTCTGCGACGGGGAGCTTTGGCAAGCGCACAATGCTTGCGGCTATGCTCATTGAGATGATTCATACCGCCTCGCTTGTGCATGACGATGTTATTGATGAGTCAAATCTTCGCCGTGGTCAAGCTTCGGTAAATGCTCGTTGGCAGTCACGCAATGCAGTTATTGTGGGCGACTATATCCTTGCACGAAATATGGATATTGGTCTGCGTAGTGGACAATATGACCTATTGACGCACATTATCGGCAATATGGCAGTGCTGTGCGAGGGTGAGATTCTTCAGAGTGACCATGCCGGAAAGCTCGACATCTCAAAAGAGGACTATTTTGACATTATCTACAAAAAGACCGCCTCCCTCTTTGCCTCATGTGCCTCGGCAGGTGCTATGTCTGTAGGTGCACCGCGCAGAACTATTGAGAGCATGCATCGCTTTGGTGAGAAGCTTGGTATGGCATTCCAGATTGTAGACGATATTTTGGACTACACCCCAGATAATAATACCGGCAAGCCTGCGGCAAATGACCTCCAGGAGCGAAAGATTACCCTGCCACTGCTTGAGGTGCTTGAGAGGGTTACTCCGAAGCTTAAATCTCAGATTCTCAGTGCCGTTGAGCGTGCAGCTACGGATAGTGATGCTGTAGAGTTTGTCAGAGAGCAGGTTGTAAAGTATGATGGTGTAGCAGCTGCCCGTGCAACTCTCCAGCGATTCCTTCAGCGTGCACTCTCTGAGCTTTCTGACCTTGAAGATACCCCATATCGTCAGGCGATGATTGACCTCTGCACATTTGTGGCGGAGCGCGATAGATAGATACAAACAACTTAAAACTATACTATTATGACAAAGAAAAATGGAAATGTATTTGCAATCGGAGTGATGTTCTTGCTCTTCTTTATGATTGCATTTGTGACCAATTTCGCTGGTTCTATGGGCGTTATTGTTAAAAACCAGTTTGGAGCCTCTAACGCTATGGCACAGCTTGGTACCCTTGCAAACTTTATTGCTTATGCATGCATGGGTATCCCTGGTGGTCTTATCCTTAAGCGTAAGGGTTATAAGTTTACCTCTCTGCTCGCTGCCGCTGTAGGTTTTGTGGGTGTGGCTATCCAGTTCGCTTCTGGCTATGCGGAGTCTTTTGCTGTCTATGTGCTTGGCGCATTCGTTGCCGGTTTCTCAATGTGTCTGCTCAACCTTGTTGTAAACCCAATGCTTAACACCCTCGGTGGTGGTGGTAATCGTGGTAACCAGCTTATCCAGCTTGGTGGCTCTTGCAACTCTGTTGGTGGTACTATCGCTCCTATCTTCCTCGGCTATATGATTGGTGGTCAGGCTGCTACTGCAAGCGTTGGTGATGCTGCCCCTGCAATGATTACCGCTATGGCAATCTTCGCTCTTGCATTTGTTATTATCTCCCTCTCTGCTATTCCAGAGCCTCATATGGAGACTGCTGAGGAGAAGGCTGCTCGCAAGGCCGGTAATACAGAGAAGGATCCACATGGCCCACTCTCTTTCCGCCACTTCGTGCTTGGTGCTATTGCAATCTTCTTCTATGTTGGTGTTGAGGTGGGTATTCCAAATACAGCAAACCTCTATATGTCATCCCTTGAGGGTGTAGGTCCTGCTATTGCAGGTACACTTGTAGGCTTCTACTGGTTCCTTATGATGTGTGGTCGTCTTATCGGTGGCGCTGTTGGTGGTAAGGTATCTTCTAAGGCAATGCTTACAACTGTTTGCCTTGTTGCTCTGGCATTTGTCTTTGCGCTGATGTACATTCCTGAGTCTGTACAGGTAACTATCCCTGTTATTGAGGCACAGGTGCCACTGAGCATGATGTTTATGTTCCTCTGCGGTCTGTGCACATCTGTTATGTGGGGCGCAATCTTTAACCTCGCTGCTGAGGGCCTTGGTAAGTACACTCCACTTGCATCTGGTATCTTTATGACCCTCGTTTGCGGTGGTGGTATCCTTCCATTCATCCAGGGCTTCGTTGCAGACTTTGTAGGCTATATCGGTAGCTACTGGGTTATCGTTGCCGGTCTGGTTTACATGCTCTATTATGCACTTGTCGGCTCTAAGAATGTTAATACTGACATCAAAGTAGACTAATTTTGTCGTCAGAACGCGGATACCTACTTCCGCTAACAAAAATCCCAGCAATGGCTGTACGAAAAAGTACTATCCATCGCTGGGATTTTTGCCGAGCATTGTATCTACCGCGCTCTGACGACAAAATGGTTTGTTCTGAAAGGAGGCTTCTTGTGTGTCACAGATCAGCCAACAGCCAATAGCCAAAGGCTAACAGCCAAAAAATCTTGCACCTGCAAGATTTTTTTATTACCTTTGTGTAAATATGAAGTGTGATGTTTTTATAAGTTACTCGCGTAGTGATATTAAGGTGGCAGAGTCATTGTGTGGTGCTTTGGCTGCTGCAGGTGTGGATTTTTGGATAGACCGCAATATTCACGGCTCGGCAAACTTCTTGACAGAGATAACAGGTTATATTAGTAGTTGCAAAGTTGTTCTGTTTATTGCATCTGCAGCTTCAGCAAAATCGGAGTGGACACAGAGGGAGATACTCTTTGCGCTAAAACATCATAAAAAGATTCTACCTTATCGTATCGGGGATTTTAGTTTTGATGATAATATTGAATTAGATTTTATCTTTACAAATGTTCAATGGATTGAGTCTGAGAGAGAGGTGATTACCTCCCTTGAGAAGTTGGGCTATTGTAGTCAATGCATGTCTCATGTCCCCAACCCAGTACCAGTAAAAATATTTAAGATTGGCGACTACTACAACGATGGTGTGCGAGAGGGTGTTGTCTTTGAGGTTAGCGATGACGGAAAGCATGGCAAAATTGTGAGTATGATACAGTCTAAAGATGAGTTGGAGTGGGCATCAGATGATTCGGAACGTTGGCGATATATTGGCGCAGATAGTCAAGATAGTGGTGACTACAATATGGCGATAGTAAAATCAAGACCTGGTTGGCAGAGTAAATATCCAGCATTTAAGTGGTGTGCCGACTTGGGCGAGGGTTGGTATCTGCCTTCAACGGAGGAGTTACTCGCTATATATCGGAATAAGGATAAACTTAATCCTAAATTGAGGGATAAGATTGACAATGAGTGGTATTGGTCGTCAATGGAGATGAAAGAGGATGAATCGCGCGCTTGTTATGTCAGTTTGACGTATGGATATACTGGTAGTACCAATAAGAACGTTAACGGTCATGTGCGTGCTGTGCACATCTTTTCGCCATTATACTTTGGCTTTTGACTTTTATAAGGTATTTATATAGGTCGGCTTGCCGACACCTCTGAAAGGCTAATAGCTAACGGCCAATAGCCAATGGTAAAAATCTTGCACTCGCAAGATTTTTTATATTATATATAGTATCAACAACGCAAAAGGTCTAAAATATGGTGAATAGTTGCAGTTTTTTGGTAAAATGCTTGGCAGTTCAAAAAAAAGTGTTTAATTTTATAGACTGAAAAGGGACTTTGTCCAAGATTGTAATCCTTAAAACTACAAAAATATGAAAAACTATTCACCAAAAGAGATTAAGAACATCGTTCTTGTGGGTGCCCCAGGCTCGGGTAAGACTACTCTTGCAGAGGCAATGGCTTACGAGGGTAAGGTTATTGACCGCAGGGGTAGTATTGAAAACAACA
>CAJGDC010000004.1 GCA_904502005.1 uncultured Alistipes sp. | reverse complement strand
GTATCTTTGCACGCTATGTTTAACTAAAAATATTTTACAATTATGCCAAAAATGAAAACTAATGCCGCTGCAAAGAAGCGTTTTACTTTCACCGGCACAGGTAAGATCAAGCGTAAGCACGCTTATCACAGTCACATCCTGACAAAAAAGACTACAAAGCAGAAGCGTAATCTTTGCCACTCGGCACTCGTATCGAGCGTAGATGAGCCAAAGCTTATGAAGTTGTTGGTTAAGTAATTTTAATCACAATTTTACCAATTAAAATTAACTTTATTTATTAACCGGAGTGAAACAGCCCTAAAGAGTACGAGAGAATCGTGCCGCTGTTAACTTCATCAAAAACTTTTAAGTATGCCACGTTCAGTCAATGCTGTTGCGTCACGCGCAAGAAGAAAAAAGGTTTTGAAGCTTGCCAAGGGTAACTTTGGTTCAAGGGGAAATGTTTGGACAGTAGCCAAAAATACTGTTGAGAAGGGTCTGCAGTATGCATATGCACACCGCCGCCTTAAGAAGCGTACATTCCGTTCGCTGTGGATTACTCGTATCAATGCGGCAGTCCGTGCCTACGGTATGACCTATTCGGAGTTCATCGGTAAAGTAAACGCTAAGGGTATCGCTCTTAACCGTAAGGTTATGGCTGACCTAGCGATGAACGAGCCGAAAGCATTCGAGGCAATTGTAAACGCAGTTAAATAGCCTTTTGCTCTGCAAAAGATGAGGGGTAGCTTTATAGCCACCCCTTTTTTATTGTAAATATGTTTCACCTAACGAGTTCCGCCACCAAAGGCAAAGCCTACACTAAGAACAAGGTGATTATTCGCCTTTTCGTAGAACTTATAGGCTGCCGTTATACGCACATGATTTGACAATTCAACGCCAATGCGCGGCATAACGCAGGCATTAAAGCCACTCTTTGTTGCGTTAGCATTAAGATTATTCCACGCCACACCGGCACCAGCACCAACAAAAAGCGAAGCAAGGCGTCCTTGGAAAAAGTTATAGTCCGACACCACCATAAGCATCTGGCTGTCAAAATCGTGATTACTTAAGTAGTTTCCCAACTGTTGTGTACGGGTAAATGAACAGAGTCCAAAATGCACACCAATATCTAATGGCGTCTGGCTGAAGTTATACCTTACTTCGGCACTAACCTCAACACCTTGGCGACTCTCTCCAAAATGACTTATCCTATTTGCCGCCGTAGCTAATCCCACGCCCAGCTCTACCTCAACGGCTCCTACTTTTCGCTCTGAAAGATAGTTCTGCGCCGAGGCTGTAGTTGCACTAAGCGTAATTACACCTAATAATATAACCCAAAATCGTCTCATATACCTATTTATATTACCTTCCACATTCAAACCAAGGATTATGCAAATCCTCTTTATTGTAGAGCAACGGTGTTCTATCAGGTAGTGAGCGGGTAAATCCTCCAGCCTCAGAGAGTATCAACTCCGCAGCAGCCGTATCCCACTCATAAGTATGGGTAGTACGCGGATAGTAATCTATCGCGCCCTCGGCAAGTAGGCAAAACTTATACGAACTACCCTGCTCCACGATCTCTACATCTCCACGCAGTTCTCTTACCGCATCAATGTATTGTTGAGTCTCAGTTGTCTGATGTGAGCGAGAGACTGCAATACGATAGCCGCTATGCTGCTTCTCTGACAGAGGCAAACGACTTCTTCGCTGACAAATATCGTCATAAGAGTAGTTTGCATTTACATCGGGAGCAATATCGATAAGTAGGTATGAACCAATATGTTGGCTAGCTACATAGGCGCGTTTAAGATAAGGGACATAGACCACAGCGCAAACACATACTCGCTCTGACATAAGGGCGATATTGACGGTAAATTCATTATTCCCCTTTATAAACTCGACTGTCCCATCCAGAGGGTCTACCAGCCAAAAGAGCTCCCAATTTCGGCGCTCATCATAGAGCATTTCACGCCCCTCCTCCGACAAAATCGGTATTCGTGTCGGTCCGAGAGTCTGTTTAATCTTCTCGTGAGCAACGCGATCGGCAAGTGTTACAGGAGTACTATCACTCTTAACCGAGATGTCGTAATTATCTTTGTTTTTATAGACCTCCATTATCTCCCAACCAGCACGCACCGCAGCGTTGAATGCTTGAGGGAGCAGATAGGCTCTAATATCATCTGTAAGCATCGGTTTTAAGGTTTTTTCAAAGATAATAATTTTTTTCTGTACTTCATAATATTTAACGCCAAAAAATCCCAAAAATTATATCTAGCTCGCTCAATCATAACATCGCTACCACTTTCAGATTCTACGTCAAGAGTAATAATCTGGTTGATATGAATTCTACTCTGCTGTAAAACACTTATCGACTGCAAACTGAACGACACCCCTCTACGCCATGCGCTCCGCGACAACACTACAACACCCCTCTCTGAAGTAGTAACTATATCTACTCTATCACCAATCTTAGATGCTATACTATCCGCAATAAACCCCAGAGAATCAGCGATAAGCCTTACTGATGGTGGTACAGCCATCAGATAGTCATACATAGCATTTCTGGCCGCCAAGTCAAGCAAGCCATCATATCCCAGACTGCTATCACTCGCAACCACAACCAATCGACGAAAACAGCAACGGTATGAGCGAAAAAGTTCTCCATCCAAACACTGCAGACCTACTAATGAGTAACGCATTTTGAGTTGAAGTAGCAGATTATTGTGTCGCCTTCTATCTATTGCCACCACGACCTCCGAGCAGGGATACCTCACACCGAGCAGATTGACCACCGTAGCAATACCCTCTGGTGAGGGGCATAAAATAGATATCGCCACACCTCCAACGCTATCCACCTCCGATGCTGTCGATAGCCCCAGTAGTCGCGTAGACAAGAATATCCTGTAGCACCGACACACAAAGACTACTGCTACTATCAAGAGTAAAATAGCGATAGATATTGCCACTATAACCAGTATCATATCACAGTAAATTTTCCAAAGCGCTCTCTCTCGCCAAAATATGCAAGTGTCTCTAACGCATCATCCCTAAGTTCATTATGTAAATCTCTAACTATCAGCGCTATTTCAGCCCGACTCTCCGTAATTCCGAAGCGTCTGACAAGGTGTATTCCGAGCAGTTGAAGATTGTAATTTTCAGATACAATCAACTTCGTGTAGGGTATTGGGCAATAGCCACGACCTAATAGTGTTAGAATCTCCGCCACCTCCCTGCGCGAGAGGCGTTGCTCCATGCTCTCCAAGATTGCCACCGCACGATATGGCGCGACAGAGAATATTGACATCAGAGCATAGAATCTCACATCAGCAGATTTATCGGTTAAAAACTTTTCAACCTTTACCACGGTAGCCATACTTAATGGCAGCCGAGCAAGAAGTGCCAAAAGATAGGCACGCCGACCACTATTCTTACTCCGCCAAGCTCTTGATATAAGTTCATTTTCAATATTGTAATACCTAACTATTGCCCTTAATGGCTCGTATGCCTCCTCATTAACCCTATCAGCTACATAGACGACACATAGCACAAAATGGTGATATGCCACCCCATTTTTCAACGACGAAATATCACCTGAGCGTGTTGCAACAAATGCAGCAATTCGTTCTATCGCCTTTGCCTCCGCATCAGCTGAACGAACTGACAATCTGCTACTTACTATCAACAGCAGCGAGCCTAAAAGCAGGTAAATTATCGTCACAATAATCATAACCTACTTATAGACTTTACGTCTTAATCTATCGGGTGAAACCGGCAACAAAAGATACTGGTCAACACCGCACTCCAACAACGAGAGCACAGACTGCTCATCTATTGCTGCAGATAGTACAACAATCTTAGGCTTCGCTGTAAAGTGCGCCCGTATCTTTGCCACCGAGCCTCCTCCATCCATAAAGAGTCTATAATCCTCAATTACCACCTTATCAAACAATTTTTCGGAGCATCGCTTAAATAGAGCCTCACGCGAGGTTACACTCTCTATCTCCACATCTGGAGCTGTAAGCATGCCCACAATCATAGCTCTCATTCTAAATGAGGGCGAAAAAACAAGAATTTTTACCATAACCGCCAAACCCGTACCAAAAATATGCCAAACATTTCACTATTTTTCTGCAAAAAATGTTGTTTTTCTGATTTTATTTTATAAATTTGCAGGTTGAATGGTTATTTATCACAAATCCCTATCTAATGCCACAAAAAATTAACGGCATAGTTGTTGATAGGCAAGGAGTGACATTACAAAGCTGAAATAGATATTAGGAAATATTCACAAATTAAAAACTATACTCACATGAAAAGATTTTTCCGTTTTATGATGGCTATCGCTGTTATTTTCAGTGCAGCATCATGTGCAAAGGAGAATGTATCCGTTGCACCTGAGGGTCAGGAGGTTGAGGTCTCTTTCGTTGCTGATTTGGGTGGCGCATTAGGTTCTCGTGCTATTGCTGACGGTACAACTGTTGACGAGGTTGCTTGGGCAGTTTATGAGGATGGCGCAAATGCTCCACTTGAGAATCTCCAAGGTACTCTAAAGATTCAAGACAAGCAGGCTACTCTTAACGTTCGTCTTGCAACCGGTAAGACCTACGACATCGCTTTCTTCGCATACAAAGCTCAGGAGGCAAAGACAGAGCTTAAGGGTACTGTTGACCCACTTCACTACAACGTATTTTGGGCTGAGAAGAAGGTTTGCATGAAGTTAGACCCTCAACCATCAGCTAATGACGAGTCTTTTGACTGCTTCTGGTACGTTGAGCACAACTACACTGTAGCAGGCCCTGAGAGTAAGACATTCCCCCTTACTCGTCCACTTGCTCAGCTTAACCTCGGTGTTAATGCTCTGGATGTTGATGATGCAAAGGATGCAGGTTTTGTAGTTTCTGATACTCAGATTACCGTAAACACCTACACTCAGTTCAACATGTTTGATGGCTCTCTGTATGAGCAGGCTTCTATTCCTGTAACATTCAAGAGAGCAGATAGCCCTATCGACTATAACGATGATGATGATGTGTTGAATATTCAGAATGATAACAATGTCTATAAGTATCTTGCAACAACCTATGTTCTTGTAGGTGAGAATAAAGTTACTAGCGATGTTTCAGTTACCATTTGGAACGCTAATGAGGCTGATCAAAACACTATCAACTACTCATATGTACCTCTCCAGCGTAACTACCGTACAAACATCATTGGTAATCTACTTACAAGCCCTTCAATCTTTACAATCATTATTGACGAGCGCTTTGAGGTACCTGATCACATCTACGTTCCTAAGGAGGACTACGTAATGTGTGATGGATATATGGAGGTATCAAATGAGAGAGGTCTTTTGAAATGGGCTTACATCGCTCAGTATGAGGACAAGAGCATGGGTCTTAAGTTGGTAGACAACATCATTCTACCTGCAAAGGAGATTGCTATAGACAACGCAAATAAGACCTTTGTCTATACCGACACTGATATTACTGTTACAGACGGCATCCCTTCTGGCAGCAACTGGCCTGTGATGAGCGACTACGAGACAGCTGGTGGAGAGTTCCTTGGTGGTAAAATTGATGGTAACGGCATGACTATCTCTGGTCTTCGCATCAACCACGACCTTGTAGCTTCAGGTTTCCTCTGCTGGACAAAGGGTGCCACTGTTGACAATCTAACATTCGATGATGCCGTTGTATACAACGCAGGTGGTGACATTGAAAATAATAAAGAGAGCTACACTGGTATTGTTATCGGTCGTTGCTGGGATGGTAGCCACGTAAACAATGTACACATCACAAACTCTTCTGTTACTGGACTTTGCGAGGTTGGTGCTCTTGTAGGTCGTGTTTATCACCGTACACAGAAGTCTTCTGGTCAGTGGCTAAATGAGAAGATGGCATACGTAACATACTGTACTACAGACGAGAACACCGTAGTTAAGGGTGACAACAATGTTGGTGGTATTGTAGGTATGAACTACGGTTGCGTAGTTGGTCAGTGCGTAAATAATGCAGACGTTATTGCGAGAACTCAGGCCGGAGGTATCGCAGGCTTCCATCGCTCATACTACAGATACACTGACGCATATCTCATTGGCTGTACAACAACTGCTAAGGCAACAATCACAGCAACAGGAACTAATGGTTATGCAGGCGCATTTGCAGGCTATACAATGAGAGATAACTCAAGCCACATCAACACACGCACTTGGATTATCGGTTGTGCTAGCGAGTCTACAGTTGTTGCTCCTAAGGCAGGAACAATGGTTGGTAACAGCGCGAAGAACAATGGTGAGTATGGCAACTGCATCGCTGCAAGCTACGCAGTAACAGATCAAACAGCATTCACAGCTGCAGGTAATCCACAGATTGAGGCCGCATACAACTTCACAACTGCAACTGCTGCTACTCAGACAGATGTTGATGCTATGAACGCTGCTATCGAGGCATTCAACGTATCTTCAGACAACATTTATGTTAATGGCGAAAAGGGTGCTGTAATGCTCAAGCGTTGGGTACTGACTGAGGCTGGTCCAGTTCTTCAGTAGTCCATAAAACACATATTATATAAGGTACGTTCTATTCAAGAGCGTACCTTTATTTTATATAAAAAAGAGGCTCAACTCTTGCACAGATAAAAAATAATGATTATCTTTGCGAGCATTTTGTGTTAAAATGCATTAAAAACTAATTAAACTATAAACTAAATGTTTGTAATTGTAGAGATTGCAGGTCAGCAGTTCAAGGCTGAGAACGGTCGAAAACTCTATGTACACCGTCTTGAGGGTGAGGTTGGCTCTACCCTGAGTTTCGACAAGGTCCTGCTCGTGGAGAACGGCGGTCAGGTTAAGGTGGGCGCACCTGTTGTAAAAGGCGCCTCAGTAAAGGCTAAGATTCTTAAGCACCTGAAGGATGACAAAGTCCTCGTGTTCAAGAAGAAGCGCAGAACCGGTTATCAGAAATGCAACGGTCACCGTCAGTATCTGTCGCAGATTGTAATTGAAGAGATTGTTGCATAACCTTAAAATCGTTAAAGAAGTATGGCACACAAAAAAGGTGTAGGTAGTTCCAAGAACGGCCGTGAGTCAGAGAGCAAACGACTCGGCGTAAAGCTTTATGGTGGTCAGGTAGCGAAAGCAGGCAACATCATCGTTCGTCAGCGCGGTACTGTTCACAATCCAGGTGAGAATGTTGGTATGGGCAAGGACCACACCCTCTTCGCACTTGTTAATGGTGTAGTTGTCTTCTCTAAGAAGGCTTCTGGTAAGAGCTATGTTAGTGTAACTCCACTTTCATAGTTTGAATCTTGTGATTCAAATCCGTTTTTAAGAAAAAAGCACTCCAAAATTGGGGTGCTTTTCTTATTTTTATTATCTTTGCACAAACCAAAACTAAAAACCGAACAAAATGAAAAGAGTATTTCTCACAGCACTGCTTGCTATGACTCTTGCAAGCAGCGCAATGGCGTGGGATGGTCGTGGTCATTCAGCTATAGCATACATCGCTGAAAAGTATCTCACGTCACGCGCTAAGGCCAATATTGAGAGCTATATCGGTGGCCGCTCAATTGTCTACTACGCCTCATGGATGGATTTTAACCGCACCGATCCTCCGTTTGACATTACACGTGACTGGCACGTTGATTACTGGACAGACGACATGCGCACTGACAGCAATGGCAACCCTGTACCGCCATACTCTGTAACCCAGGTTAAGCGCATTGTCTCTGAGATGAGCGATTTCCGTTCATTGAGCGACTCACTTGTCAATGTGAATATCAAGTTCCTTGTTCACCTTATGGGTGACATCCACTGTCCTGTACACATTGACTTCCCAACATCGCGCCCTATGAGAGTTAAGGAGGGAAAGAAGACTCTGAAGGTGCACGCTATGTGGGATGGTCGCATTATTGACTCAAAGCACAACAACACCTCGCCAAGTCTGCTTGCTCAGAACCTTGACATATACACCAAGGAGCAGATTGCTGCTACACAAAGCGGAACTCTTGATGATTGGTATCAAGAGACTGTAGTTCTATCAAAGACCGTCATTGAAATGATTCCTGAGAGCAAGCAGGTCACATATAGCAACTACTTCAACAAGGTCATCGGTATTGCCGAGGAGCGAATTACTGTCGCTGGCTACCGTCTTGCAGCTATTCTTAACTCAATATTTGACAAATAAACAGAGAGTACTATGAAAAGGTTTATCATAATTATAGCATGTCTACTCTTTACTAACAGCGCATTTGCATGGTCTCGTGCCCTGCATAATGCTATCGCAGCCATCGCCAATGACAACCTGACTGAGCAGGCGGAGGCTAATATTAACAAAGCCCTTGGTGGTCACAACATTATCTACTCTGCACAGTGGATGTACGATGTAGCTGAGGAGAAGGGTTACGAGCAGACCAAGAATTGGCGCTCTGTAGCATTCAACAAGACAAAGCTAATCAAGGGAAAGAAGATTGCAAAGCACCCAGAGAATATCGTCAATAGAGCTTGTGGTTTTGAGGCGCTAACTGCCGCAATAAGCGCTATTGAGTCAGGAAAACTCTCTGAGCAGGAGCTTGCTGACAATATTCGTTATATCGTCACCATTATGGGCGATTTACACTGTCCTACCCACTACATCTTTACAGATATGCTGGAGAAGCGTAAGAGCTACTACATCTACGATAATAAGAAGCGCCCATATGTAACCTACTGGGAGAGTGATGCGGTTCGAGGCACCTTTGCATGGAGAACAAGTGAGTTTGTACACCAACTATCACGTCTAACACCAGAGCAGGTATCACAAGTAACAGCAGGCTCTGTAACAGATTGGATTGTAGGTAATGTACCTCTCTACCGCGAGGTATTCGGCATGATTGACACCGGCACACGCTTCGACAAAAATGGATTGCGTAGATGGCAGAACAAAATATATCCTATTGCCATTGAGCAGATTACAGTTGCGGGCTACCGTCTTGCGACCGTTCTAAACTCCCTCTTTGACACCAACGCACCTAAAGTTACAATCAAATAAGACAGATAACCATGAAACGATTTATATTAACCCTCACAGCCCTATTAATCTGTGGTATCAATGCCGAATGTTTTGCTTGGGGAGGTGTAGGACACGCAACAATAGCATATATCGCCGAGAGACACCTCACTCCAAAGGCTAAAGAGAATATCGAGAAGTGTATTGATGGAAAGTCTATCGTATATTACGCCTCATGGCTTGATTGTCACCGTGTGGACAACAAATCTTGGGGTAAATTAAGCCACGTATGCCACTACGACATCAATACCCTTGAGCCTATTGGCAAGCCACACAAGTACATGAAGTCGTCAATCAACAAGCTCAAGAAGTACCGCGAGCTTACAGATTCAGCGCTTAAAGTTACTATCTACCACTTTGTACACTCTTTTGGAGACTACCACTGTCCTGGACATGTTGCTCTATATGACCGCACTGGTGAGAAGCCTAAGCGAGTACATACATCAAGCTACGACATCTTCCTTAAGACGAAGAATATCCGTTTTGGCTACCATAAGCTGTGGGATAGCGGTATCATCCAGCAGAACCACCCAGATTGGGGATATATGGATTGGGCACACGCTCTGGATAGCTCTATCTCTCAGCAGTATATTGACAGTGTTACTGCTGGCACATGGGAAGAGTGGCTCAAGGATGTAGCAACACGCACACATAAGGTATACAATATCTTTGAGCGTGTTCCTAAAAAGGGTAAAGACACTCCTGATAATGAGCTATCTATAGTAGATAACCAAACAATGAACGATTATGTAGAGTATGCCTCTGAGCAGTTGCTTATTGCAGGTCTTAGAATGGCTAAAATAATTAACGAAATATTTGGAGAGTAAACAATGAAAAAGATTGTTATCATTTCACTCGTAGCCCTACTAATTCCACAGGTTGCACTGTGCTGGGGCAGACTTGGTCACCGCACCATCGCTGAGATTGCAGAACGCAACCTCACACCAAAGGCAAAAGCAAACATCGAGAAGTACACTGGCGGCACCCCGCTATGGAAGTACTCACTCTTTGTAGACGAATATCGCAACCACCCTGACTACAAACAGGCTTTGGATGGCTTCCACGCATCTATAGCAGATTGTGACTGCACCTCCCCTCAGATTGTCCGTGACCGCTATCGTGACGGCAAGGATGGTGTGACTGCTATGTATACATTCCGTGAGCAACTTAAGAACTATAAGGAGCTACCAGACTCAGTAGTTCTCTTTGGAATCAAATGTATCACCCACATTGTTGCAGACTTTAACTGCCCAAGCCACGTACGCTATGTCGACAACGCTAATAAGGGTGGATTCGTAGCAATTTTCAACGGCAAGAAGGTTGGTGTTCACCGTTTTTGGGATACTTGGCTCATTGAGTCGTTGCAGAGACAGAGAGGCCAGAAGATTGACCACAAACTCTACGCTGACCACCTCAACACTCTGAGCAAAAAAGAGATTAAGCAGATAACCAAAGGTTGGGCTCAAGAGTGGTTTGAGGCTGCTGCTCGCGAGTGTCGTCCTACAATCTACTGGATTGATGACCGTAAGATTGAGAAAATCGATCAAAAGTTCGTCGAAAAGGCAACTCCGCTTGTAGAGTCACAGATGCAAAAGGCTGGTTATCAGATGGCTGCTGCCCTTAATACAATCTTTGGAAAGTAATATGAAAAAGTGTCTTGCAATACTTATTACTGCACTGCTTTTGCCTCAGTTGGCTCTTGCATGGGGATATATTGGTCATAAGACCATAGCCGAAATTGCCGAGCGAAATCTCACCGCCAAGGCTAAGGCTAATATAGAAAAGTACACCAAAGGAACACCCCTACATGAGTACTCTTTGTGGATGGACCAGGTGACAGCTACGCCACCTTATGACGATGCACTCTCTGGTTGGCATGCATCTATTGCAGATGTTGACTGCACAAGTGATAAGATTATCCGTCAGCGTTATCGCAAAGGTCGCGATGGAGTGACTGCAATGGAAAACTTCCGCGTGCAACTCAAGGATTATCAATCACTTAGCGATTCAACAGTCCTTATCGCTATCAAGTGCATTGTCCACATTGTCGCAGACTTCCATTGCCCTACACACATGCGTTTTGTAGACCTGCATCACGAAGGTAAGTATCCCGTTACCTTCCTCGGCGAATCGTGGAATTACCATGCAGTTTGGGATACTGGTATTGTGGAGGCTTATCACAAAGGCTGGGACTATAAAAAGTATGCAGACCATCTTAACACCTTGCAGGATAAGCAGATTAAGAGCATAACCAAAGGTTGGGCGCAAGATTGGTTTGAGGATAACTGCAAGTATGTGCGTCCGATAATCTATTGGACAATTAACGACGGCAAGAGCGTCCCTTCACTTGATATGAGTTTTGTCGAAAAGGGAGGTCCTATCGCGGAGAATCAAATGCAACGAGCAGGTTATCGTCTTGCCACAGCATTAAATACGATTTTTGGAAATTAACCTTAAAATTTTACAAACATGAAGAGAATTTTTATTGCTTTTTTGGCACTTCTGCCACTTAGCGCAGCAGCTCAGTACAACCCTGAGACTTTGCGCACTCCGGTTGCTCAGCCACCACAGCGAGTAGAATTTGTTTTGCCGGCTGTTAATGGCTACAACATCTACAAGGTAGACCTCCACATTCACTCTATCTACTCGGACGCTGAAACTACACCAGCATATCGTGTTCGTGAGGCTTACTACGACGGTCTTGACGCTATCGCAATCACCGAGCACGTTGAGTATCGCCGCATCGAGCCTAAGATGCTCAAGTTCCTCAAGGGTTATACTGGTGGTAAAGCTCTGAAGGCAGAGAATACCGACCTTATCCGTAAGGATGCGACAGAGTCAGGCATCAAGGCAGACCTTAACTACCCAGTTCAGGAGGCTGTTAAGGAGAGTAAGAAGTATGGTATCCTCGTTATTCCAGGCGCAGAGATTACTCGTGAGCCTGTAAAAATTGGACACTTCAATGCCCTCTTTACAAAGGATAACAACACTCTCTACGATCCGGATCCACTCGTAAGCCTCAAAAATGCACGCAAGCAGGGTGCTCTTATCCAGCATAACCACCCAGGTTGGCGTCGTACATCTTGCGCAAAGACAGATTTTGAGAAGAAGGCTTACGCCGAGGGTCTTATCGATGGTATTGAGGTTGCTAATGGTGGCTCACTCTACTTGCCAATTACCGACCGTGCACGCGAGGAGAACCTCTTCGTGGCTTCTAATACCGACATCCACACAACTACAGCCGAGTATTACCGCCTGAAGGGTCAGAATCGTAATATGACCCTCGTATTCGCTAAAGAGTGCACCCTGGAGGGTATCCGTGAGGCTCTTGAGGCAAAGCGCACACTCGCTTACGCAGGTGGATATATCTGCGGTAACGAGCAGCTGCTGAAGGATCTCTTCCTCGCAAGTATTAGGTATGAGGTTGTAGGTACTGACAAGAAGGGTACTCGCACCGTTCGCCTTACAAACATGTGCTCTTTCACTTACCAGTATAAGACATCAAAGAATGCGCTTCCAGTAGACTTGAAGCCATTCCAGAGCATCCAGCTCAACGTTGCTAAGGGTAAAAATCTGAAGCTCACCCTTACCAACCTGCTCTGCGGTGACAACGTACACCCTGCTGTAACTCTTGATGTGAAATAATAACTGTCAAGCCTTATAAAAAGAACGCCTAAATATCTGGGCGTTCTTTTTTTTGCGCACTATTGCCAAAAATGAGATTGAAAAATTTGACAATTGACAATTTTTTACTACTTTTGTTGTTGAAACCATTAACTTTTATGCGCATACTAAATACATCCCCATTATGTATTACCTTTCCGCACATGCCGGAAGGGGGCTTTTGTGCGCATATATCCGTCCGACATCTTCTTGGCGGCTAACTTTGGCGCGCCTTTTGAACTTGTAATATCCCATTAACATTTTTTATTAATCCATTAATTTTTTAACAAAGCACTATGAAAAACATTTTTCGTTTTCTGATGGCTGTGGCCGTTCTGTTCACAGCATCGTGCGCAAAGGAAGACATCAGTTCTTCTATCGGCGGCGGTGAGGTTGAAGTTACCTTCACTGCAAATCTCCCAGAGCTTGGTACTCGTGCTGAGTATGGCACAGGCGAGCAAGTAAACAAACTTCGTTACTATGTTTACGATGGTAACACCCTCTTATCAGACCTCTCTGGCGAGCAGGACATTGCAGTAGGTGTTCCTACAACTGTAAACTTGGTTCTGCTCAAGGGTATGACCTACAACATCGTATTCTGGGCTGACTATGACAAGCGTTACGTATATAACGAAACAACAAAAGTCGTTACTGTAGACTATGTTAATGCAAACGACGAGAAGCGTGATGCTTTCTACAAGTTCGTTGCTACTTTTGACCCTGCAACTGCTACAAGTGAGGATACTAACATCGTCCTTACTCGTCCATTTGCTCAGCTCAATGCTGCTGTAAGTCAGTCTGATATGGATGCTGTAGAAGACAGCCAGGTGGACCTTACTACAAGTACTGTAGAGTTAGAGGCATACACCACTCTTAACATTGCTACTGGCGTGGTTGATGGCAAGCAGAATATTAAGTTCACTGAGAAAGATATGCCTAAGACCGATTTCAATGGCTACACTCTTCTTTCAATGAACTACATCCTTGTTCCTCAGGATGCTGTAAATGCAAAGATGGTATCAGATGTTGAGTTTACATTCAAGGCAAACAAGAACGGTGGCGAGTCTGCATTCTCAGGCACTAAGTACTTCAGCGTACCTCTTAAGCGCAACTACCGCACTAACATCCTCGGTGCTCTCCTTACTAAGCCAACTGAGTTCAATGTTGAGATTAATCCTGTATTTGACGTGCCAGCTGAGGAGGTTGTAGTTAAGCCATGGGATGGCACAACTGAGGCTGTTACTCCAGATGCAAACAATGTTTACTCTATCTCTAACGCAAATCAGCTCGCCTGGATTGCTGAGCAGGTGAAGGCTGGTAACAACCTTGTAGGTCAGACTATTAAACTAACTAACGATATTGATCTTAACGACATTGCTTGGACACCAATCGGTCTAAATGCTGATAATAACAATGTATCATTCCAGGGCGTATTAGATGGCGCTAAGCCTACTCGCGGTGGAGAGTGTTACACAATCTATAACCTCAATGTTGTTACTGAGGCTGGCTATACTGGTGCTGGTCTATTTGGTGCGATTCGTGGTGGTGCTGTAGTTAAGAATCTTATTATTGATGGTGCATCTGTTGACCATATCTCTACAGGTGCTTCTACCGTTAATGGTATCGCTGTTGTAGCAGGATCTACTGCTTATGGCGCAACTATCGAGAATGTCACTGTTAAGAATGCTGTTGTAAAGGGTAACCGTTACGCTGCTGGTATTGTTGGTTATGCTGATGGTGTTGTTAAGAATTGTACCGTTGAGGATTCTCAGATTATCCTTTCATGCGACAATCTTACTGGAAGCTGGGATAATGGTGACAAGGGTGGTTCTATTGTTGGTTATGCAAACTCTGATTTTGAGGAGCTTAGCGGTTGTGTTGCTAAGAATGTAACTATCACTGGTTACCGCGACCTTGGTGGTATTATCGGTTATGCAAGAGGTACTATCTCTGGTAATACTGTTGAGGGTGTAAAGCTTGTTGTTGATAACACTCACAACTACAAGAACTACACTGCTGCAGCTCAGTATGACCTTGGTTCATACTATGGTGAGAAGGATGGCGCAGCTGTTGTTGAGAACAATACTGGTGAGGCTGAGTTTGTAATTGGAGATATTGGTTTGAGCATTGCAGAGCAGCTCAAGATCGAGAATGCAATTGTAACTCTTCCAAATGGTACATACGACGACCTTCTCACTTGGGAGATTGCTGACGGTGTAACTATCGTTGGTGAGAGCAAGGAAAATGTTATTGTAAAGATTCCTGCACAGCTTCGCGCTGACAACAAGACACTTACTCTTAAGAACTTAACTACAACAGTTCCTACTGGGCTTTACTACGCTGAGGAGACCTTTGCATTCATTCACTACTACAAGCAGTTCAATATGATTGACTGTATTTCAGACGGTCGTATTCGTCTTAACTGCTACGCAGCTAACATTCAGGGTTGTACTTTCAACGTTACAACTTCAAGTGGCTTTGATGGCTATGCGATTTTCTACTATGGTCCTAATGAATCTAAGCTAACAGTAAGCGATTGCGTTTTCAATACAGTAGGTAAAGCAATTGTTATGTACAATGAGGGTTCACCTAAATATGATCTTATCGTTAACAATTGTACTTTCTATTCTACAGAAGAAACTGACAAGGCTGCTGTACAGATGCACACAGAGTATGGCATTACTGGTGTAGTAAAGATTAACAACAGTACTGCAAATGGCTTTAAGAATATCAACTATGGTCTTCTGAATGAGCTCAACAACAACACAAAGGCTCTGACAAACAACTTTAAGAAGTGGATTGATGGTAAGGAGGTTTATGGTATTATTGTCAGCGATGTTAACGGTATTAAGGAAGCCGTTAAAGCAGGCGCAAATGCTATCGGTTTGACTGCTGGCACATACGATGCTTCTACTTTCGGTTTTAATGGCAAGACTCTCTCATTCAAGGGCGTTGAGGATGGTGCAAAGATTTTTGTAAACCAGAACAATGACGTAGCTCTTACTACATTCGACTCTTGCAGGGTTTCATTTGAGGACCTTACTATTGCAACCACAGGTGGCATCTATAAGGGCTTTGCTCGAATGGAGGGTACATATACAAATTGCAAATTTGAGCAGACTTATTTTACACTTTTAGGCAAGCATGAGTTTATCGGCTGCGAGTTTGATGCTATGAACAATGAGCATTGTATGTGGACATATGGTGCAAATGATGTTAGCTTTAAGAACTGTAAGTTTAACTACTCAGATCGTTGCGTAAATGTCTATGTCGACAATGGAAATGGAAGCGCAAAGGTTCTTTACGATAATTGCGAGTTTGTTACTTCAGCTACCGCTTCAAAGGGTGCTGTTGAGATTAACTCAAGCGCATTCCCTCAGGGTGTAACTATTGATTTTGTAAACGATTGCGTAGCTCCTGCATATGGCGAGATGGTATTTATCTCTGGTTGGGATAGTGCAGACGGTGTAAACGCGACTGTTAAAATCAATGGCGTAGAGACTACTGTTCCACAGTTGGCTCAATAGTTCAAGACCCCTGCAGATGGTCTTAGTAGTCTGCCGCGTAAAACAAGAGGTCGCTCGGTTGAGCGACCTCTTAATTTATATAGGAGTGATTTAGCGACGGAAGCGGTAGTAAGTGCCGAGGGGGAGTTCTTTGCCGGCGTTATCCTCGAAGTAGAGTTCGCCGCACTGTTCAAACTTGGGCACGCCGAAGCACTGTCTAACAGCCGTGCGGGCGAGGGTAGACGAGAGGCCCATAGAGTAGAGGTTGAGCACCAGGAAGGCGTTTTTATTCTCAAGCAGTTCGGCGCAGCACTCAAGCATTTGGGTGATATTCTGCTCGAGCACCCACTTTTCGCCATTAGCGCCGCGGCCATAGGCTGGAGGGTCGAGGATAATGCCGTGATATTTATTTCCACGACGCACCTCTCGCTGCACGAACTTCAGCGCATCCTCAACAATCCATCTTACCCCCTGCAGTCCGCTTGCCTCCATATTCTCGCGCGACCAAGTGACCACCTGCTTGACGGAGTCCACGTGTGTAACGTCCGCGCCGGCTGCCCTTGCAGCCAGTGTAGCGCCACCGGTATAGGCAAAGAGGTTGAGCACCTTTGGGCTCTCAATCTCGGTGCAGCAGTCGTAAATAAAGTTCCAGTTTGCCGCCTGCTCGGGGAAGATTCCCACATGCTTAAAAGAGGTGAGTCCCAGTCGCATGCTTAGGTGCATATCCTTATAGTCATACTTAACACTCCAGCGCGACGGCATTTTAGGTTTCAGTTTCCACTCGCCACGCTCCTCGCTCTTTGCATCACGCAGAAAGGATGCATCGGCAGCGGCGGCCCACTGCTGTTCAGTAAGTGTTTTGCGCCAGATTGCCTGCGGCTCTGGTCGGCGAAGAGTAAAGGCGCCAAAGCGTTCAAGTTTCTCGCCCTCTCCCGTATCTATAAGGCTATAGTCAGAAAAGATAGTCTTTATATTCATAGTGTATCAATAAGTGACATTTGACACTTTTTGCAGTCAAATGCAAGTTTATATCTCTTTCGTCCGCGCTCCAGGAACAGTTCGCCACGGATTGTCGGATTTTTAAGCAGACACTGCCCTATCTCGCGGCGAATACAGTAGTCGGTAACCATAACTCGACTGCCGACAGTTGTCTGTCGCAGGTCAAGTCCCGTTTGGATACTCTTTACTCCATGGTCTGTGTAGAACTGGCGTGCCAAAGCGTTTGTAACATTATCCTGCTCAGTTAGCTCTGTACGTGGATAGAGAGCCGACAGCTCCTCCACGAAAGCCTTGCCTGGGCTATGCGCCGCCACCCTCTTGCGCTCTAAAGTGGTAAGCAGTTCCCTACGCAATGATGCCATAACAGATGCAGGCACAAACCTAACCGACGAAATATCTACACGAGTAATATCAAAAATAGTATCACCACTCTTTGACATCTGCTCGCGGATGACAGAGGTCATCTTCTCAGTATTTTTTGCCACTTCAGTTGCGTAATCAATAGTCATGCTCACGCTTACGCCCGTGCAGTCCTCAGCCGTAACAGTAATTGTCTTATCTGTAAACTCCACCCTAACACTCGCCTCAATAGCCCTACGGATACGGCTACGCTCAACGGATGCAGTGAAAAGCCTATCAAAATTTCTATATATCTCCGTACCTACCCTAATGCCTTCAATACGATTTGGGGTAATCCAACCACCATCAACCGCGTTGATATTGGTACCCACCGCCTCGCCATTAGAGATAAAACAGATGCCATCACCTGTAGAAATTTGGAGGTTACCATCTACCATAAAGCGATTTCTCGCAACCCTTGTCACACTACCGATACGCTCACCCAGAGCCTTAGGGGTATCAAAAGATGCTACACCTGCTCGTTTACCGTCAAAGAGGTAAATTCCACCTCCACGAGTAAAACTCTTAGCTGTATTTGGAGTAAACTCCACCTGTGAAACGCCCACAGAGGCACGTCGGCAGTTAGGATGCAAGGCAATCTGCTCATCAAGCAGTCGGCGATAGTGGCTCACCACATTTCTTAGGTAGACCCTATCCTTGAGTCGGCCTTCAATCTTAAATGAGTTTACTCCCGCCGCAAGCATATCGCCAATTCTCTGCGAGAGATCAAGGTCGGTGACAGAAAGCAGATGCTTACCCTTTATATATATGTTGCCATTACCGTCAGTAAGATCATACGGCAATCGGCACGGCTGGCTACACTGGCCGCGATTTCCACTTCTTTCGCTCATAGAGCGAGAGAGATAACACCTACCACTGTGGCAGACACATATTGCACCGTGAATAAAGGCCTCAATCTCAACATTTGTATCTCTACAAATTGTCTCAATCTCTTTACCTGAAAGATTACGCTCCAGAATTGCACGCTCAAAACCCACCTGTTCAAAGAAACGCACCTGCTCAACAGTTGAGCAAGCAGTCTGCGTAGAGGCGTGTAGTGGGACATTAAGCCCCATGCGGCAGTATGCCATATCCTGCACAATCAGCGCATCTACACCCGCAGCAACGAGAGCCTCTGCTTGAGCCTTAGCAGCCTCAAGTTCATCGTCAAAAATTAGAGTATTGAGCGTAGCGTAGACCTTCGCCCCATAGCGATGAGCATATTCAGCAGCTTTGGCTATATCTTCAACGGAATTTGTAGCGGCATGACGAGCACCAAACTGCGCTGCACCGATATAGACAGCATCAGCGCCACAATCAACGGCATCTACAGCCGATTGCAGGTCTTTTGCCGGAGCTAACAACTCAATATTTCTTACTACAGCGCTCATTTGGCACAAAGTTACTAATTTATTGGCGTGATTTGGCACAATGACACAAATTTTTGTTAATTTTGCAGAATATTACGAGAATTTCAAAAAAATACACGATATGCTTACATTACAACAGTTGCGTGGCGATAAGGAGGCAGCAATTGCCAAGCTCGCCAAAAAGGGTGTAGATGCAGCACCAATAATTGCAAAAATTGAGGAACTTGACGACCGCCGCAAGGCCCTGCAGGCAGAGCTTGACGCATGTCTGGCAGAGCAGAATAAGGCAGCCAAGGAGATTGGCGCCCTTATGGGTCAGGGTCGCAAGGAGGAGGCTGAGCAGCGCAAGGCTCAGGTAGCAGCACTTAAGGCTCGCTCTGTAGAGCTTAGCGCAGAGCACGAGGCTGTAAGCGCAGAGCTTAATGCGCAGATTGTTCTTTTGCCTAACTTCCCAGCTGACATTGTTCCAGAGGGTCGCACTGCAGAGGATAACCTTGTTGTAAAGATTGACGAGAACTACTCTACCCTACCAGAGAATCCACTGCCACACTGGGAGCTTGCTCGCAAGTATGATATTATTGACTTTGACCTGGGCGTAAAGCTCACCGGCGCAGGTTTCCCTGTATATAAGGGCAAGGGTGCAAGACTTCAGCGCGCGCTGATCAACTACTTCCTTGACTACAACACTGCTGCAGGCTACCGTGAGATTGAGCCACCAGTAATGGTTAATGAGGCTTCAGGTTTCGGCACCGGTCAGTTGCCAGATAAGGAGGGTCAGATGTACCACGCCACAGCAGACAACTTCTACCTTGTTCCTACTGCTGAGGTTCCTGTGACAAACATCTATCGCGATGTAATTCTTGACTACAAGGAGTTCCCTGTAAAGCTTACTGCATACACTCCATGTTTCCGTCGTGAGGCCGGCTCTTATGGTAAGGATGTTCGTGGACTGAACCGTCTGCACCAGTTTGACAAGGTTGAGATCGTACAGCTTGCCCTGCCAGAGAACTCTTACGAGGCTCTTGATGGCATGGTTGCTCACGTAGAGGGTCTTGTAAAGTCACTCGGCCTGCCATATCGTATTCTTCGCCTTTGTGGTGGCGATATGTCTTTCACTTCAGCGCTTACATACGACTTTGAGGTATATTCTGAGGCTCAGCAGCGTTGGCTTGAGGTATCTTCTGTATCAAACTTTGAGTCTTTCCAAGCAAACCGCCTCAAGCTCCGCTATAAGGATGATAAGAAGAAGACACAGCTGGCACACACACTCAATGGCTCTTCTCTAGCACTTCCACGCATCGTTGCGGCACTGCTTGAGAATAACCAGACCCCAGAGGGTATTCGAATCCCTGAGGTGCTTGTTCCATACACTGGCTTTGATATGATTGACTAATCATAGTGGATATTAAATAAGAGGGCTGACTAAATTGTCGTTTAGTCAGCCCTCTTATACTTATGCATTTTAACTATTGTAAATTCAATATTTTTCACTAAATTTGTAATTTAGAACTGAAACTTTGTCGCTAAATAAATTAACCTAATAACCTAAAATAGAAAATTATGTATCGTATTGTACTAAATGAGACGTCGTATTTCGGCGCTGGCTGTCGCTCTGTAATTGCAGAGGAGGTTGCTAAGAGAGGATTTAAGAAGGCATTTTTTGTAACAGACAAGGACCTTATTAAGTTTGGTGTTGCAGCTCAAATTGAGCAGGTGCTTAATGACGCAGCTATCCCTTATGAGATTTATAGCGATGTTAAGGCAAACCCAACAATCGGCAACGTACAGCGTGGTGTTGAGGCTTACAAGGCCTCTGGCGCAGATTTTATTATCGCTCTTGGTGGTGGTTCATCTATTGACACTGCAAAGGCTGTGGGTATTATTGTAAACAACCCAGAGTTTGCCGATGTTCGCTCTCTCGAGGGTGTTGCTCCTACTAAGAATCGCGCAGTGCCAACCTTCGCCATTCCTACAACTGCAGGTACTGCTGCCGAGGTTACTATCAACTACGTAATTACAGACGAGGAGGCTAAGAAGAAGATGGTATGCGTAGACCCTAATGACATCCCTATGTGCTCAATTATCGACTGCGAGCTAATGTACTCTATGCCAAAGGGCCTTACTGCAGCAACTGGTATGGATGCGCTTACTCACGCTATCGAGAGCTTTATCACTCCGGGCGCATGGACTATGAGCGACATGTTTGAGTACAAGTCTATCGAGCTAATTGCAAAGCACCTTAAGAATGCTGTTGATAACGGCAAGGATGAGGTTGCTCGCTCTGGCATGGCCGAGGCTCAGTATATCGCCGGCATGGGATTCTCTAATGTTGGTTTGGGCATCGTTCACTCTATGGCTCACCCACTCGGCGCATTCTACGACACTCCACACGGTGTTGCAAATGCTCTACTTCTACCATATGTTATGGAGTACAATGCTGACTCTCCATCTCGCGCAAAGTACCTTGATATCGCAAAGGCTATGGGCGTAAATACAGAGGGCATGAGCGTTGACGAGGGCGTTAAGGCGGCTATTGATGCTGTTCGTTCTCTGTCACTTAGCATCGGTATTCCACAGCACCTCTGTGAGATTGGTGTTAAGAGAGAGGATATCCCTGCACTTGCTGTAGCGGCATTTAATGATGTCTGCACAGGTGGCAACCCACGCCCTACATCTGTTGAGGATATTGCTAAGCTCTACGAAATCGCATACGAATAGTCAAAAGCTATAAATTATCAAGACCCATCGCTGTATCTTACTGCGGTGGGTCTCTTTTTTAGGCAAATAGTACTTGCGCCAGCGAAAAAATTACCTATCTTTGCACTGATATAGAATAATATCTCTTGACAGTAAAATAAAAATAATATCATGAAAAAAACTTTACTTTGGGCTACTATTGCAACACTACTCTTTGCAGCTTGTTCAAAGAGTGAAATCGTAGAGTCTACAATTGAGCCAAGTGGCGACTTTGTTGCAACTTTGGACAATCAGAGCCGCACCGAACTTGATGGCACTTCGGTTGTGTGGAATGCTGAGGATGAGCTGACAATCTTTACAAAGACCGAGCACAACCGCCACTACAAGATTAAGGAGCTCTCAAACAATGGTCGCACCGCCACCTTTGGCTATGTAGGTTTCACCGGCACAAGTAACGGCTCTATCAGCTCTAACTACGCCGTCTATCCATACAATGCCGAGGCGACAATCAGCGGAGATGTTATCTCAACAGCAATTGCTGCAGAGCAGAAGTATAATGCCGAGAAGATTGACCTCTCTTATGCGCTTATGGTGGCAAAGTCACAAACTACAAGTTTTGCCTTTGTGAATGCAGGTGCGCTGATGCGTTTTAATGTTGCAAAGTCGGAGCTTATTCCAGATAGCTACACCCTAAATTCTATTAAACTCTCATCTGCAGCAAATAATATCGCTGGTGACGTAACTATCAACCTTAGTGCAGAGAGTCGTGCCATTGTAGCATCCACAGGCAGCAAGGAGATTACCCTTACCGCTATAAATCAAGAGATTACAACCAAGGCAAAGTCTTTCTATGTTGCTCTTCCGGCAGTGAACTTTGCAGATAAAGACCTAACTGTTACATTTACATTTGCCGATGGCGAGAAGAGCTTTGCCCTTCCTGTATTTGAGCTCGAGCAGGGCTCAATCAAGACCATTGCCTACACAATCAACGACCCTGAGGACTTCACCGGCACAACGCCTGGGGAGGCTCCAAAGCCTGCAAATAATGAAATTTTCTATACTAACGGCAGCACAACCGAGGCTACTACACCGAACAACACAAGTGTATTCGGTGCAAATATTGTTTCAAACACCTATGACACGCAGAAATCGTGTTGGGTAATCAAGTTTGATGGAGAGGTAACTGCGATTGGATCTAAGGCTTTCTATCAATGTAGTAGTTTGACCTCTGTAATTATGCCAGAGAGTGTAACTTATATAGGTATGGATGCATTTTCCGAATGCACAAGCATGCAAACATTAACGCTACCTCAAAGTATTACCAAATTTGGGGATACATACGAGGCATGCGCTTTTCGCAATTGTACTGGAAAACTAACTATACACTGCAACATTCCTGATAGTTACTACGATATGGAAGACGATGAGTACAACGTCTTCTATTCGGCTGATTTTACCGAGATTACAATTGGAGATAGCGTAACTACTTTGGGTAAAAATGCATTTAGGTCTTGTTCAAAGTTAGAGTCAATAACTTTGGGAGATAATATCACTACATACGGCTCAAATATTTTCACTGGCTGTATGAATTTGTCAAAAATTTATGGAAAGTATGCATCTGCAGACAATCGCTGCTGGATTACAAATGGTTTGTTAAGATTCTTTGCATACAAAGATTTAACTACGTATAATATTCCAGAGGATGTTAAATTCATTGCAGGTTATGCTTTTTATAATTGTTCTGCGCTACAAAGCATAACTATCCCAGAAAGTGTAACGAACATCAACTCGTATGCTTTTTATAGTTGCGTTGCGTTACAAAGCATCTATGTAAAATCGGAGACACCAGCAACACTTGCCAACTACGCTTTTTACAATACAAAAAATGCTCAATTATATATTCCATACGAATCTGCACTGGCATATAATACTGCTTATGGATGGATGGATTACGTGTTAATTCCTTACGATTTTGACAATAACAAGGTTTATGTGCCAGAGCAAAATCCTATAACATATGACTGGTATACTGGCGCAATTGGTGATGTGTTTAATATTGACACTCCAGAGGAGTTAGTTGCTCTTTCAAAGCTAACCAATGGCGATGCGGATGCATTGGCTGCAGTTGGAGCTGAGTCTGCTATAACTTTTGAGGGAAAGACAATTGAAATTATTGCCGATATTGACTTGAGCGATGTTTGCAGTCCATTAGCAGGTAGTTGGGCTCCAATACAGTCATTTAGAGGCACTTTTAATGGCAACAATCACACAATAAGCAATCTGTACAGCAAAACAACTGGAAGCACAGGTCTATTTTTATCTGTATCTGGAGCTACAATCAAAGATTTGACCGTTCAGGGAGTAATCATCAGTCCACAAGCTGGATATTCTAATTATTTTGGAGGCTTTGCATCTCAAGCATCATCAACCCTGTTTGAAAACTGCATCTCTGCTGTAGATATTACGACTTCGACAACAGGTAACTTTATATGTACTGGTGGAGTGGTTGGATACTCAAATAATTCACAGTATATTGCGTGTCAATCAACTGGCGACATTAGCGATACTATTGACGAGTGGGAGTGGAATGACTATGTAGGAGGTATTGTAGGAAATACTAGTGGTGGCGACAAATTGATAGCATGCATAAAGCCGTCTGGAAAGGTTCATGAACAGACTAGTCAGTCATATTCTCCAGTAGGAGGAATCTTGGGTTGTGTAAATAATTTTATCGATGTTAGCATTCGCTCATGTTATACCTCAATTAGTATTCTGGGACGAGAGCCTGGTCATATAACAAATACTGGATATTATGAAAATTACAGTCCGTATGCTGAAATTGCCAACTGCTACTACTCTGGCACACCAACTACAAGTAAGGGTATAGGAACTCGCAATTATGGCGGTCAACACAAGTCATACGAGTATGGCACAGCAAGAAGTACAGATATAGCAGCTGAAATTGTAATAATGAATGAAGGTATTGATAAGTGGAATGCAACTCACCCTGAATGTATATGCAACTACAAGTACGCGTTGGATGAGAACAGCAAACCAAAATTGGTAAAACAAAAATAAATTTTAATTGTAAGATTTGATTTTAGGGAGTGTCTAACAAGTTTTTTAGACACTCCCTTTTCGTTAGAAGTTGTATAACAAGAGGGATTTCAAGGCTTGCGTAGCCCGAAAAACCGTAGCATACTGTAGCGTATGTGAGGATTTTGAGGGCAAGTGTAACGCAGAAATCTCCTTGTTAGACAGCTTCTTTATTACACCCCATATATTACTATTCCGGCAACGGCGGAGAGGGCGATTAGAAGGATTGGATTGACCTTCTTATAGCTTGCGTAGAGGGTTGCAGCAAAGAGGATCCAGCTCCAGTGGTCGATAAAGCTGCTATCAGCGCTCTGTTCAGGAAATATAAGCAGCAGGGCTGCGGCGGCAATCATACCAACGACAACGGGGCGCATACCAGTAATAACGCCATGGACATAGCGATTATCCTTCAGTTTCAAAAAGAACTTTGTAAGGGTGAGCATCACCGTAAGTGCCGGTAGGCAGACAGCCACAGTGGCCACCACAGAGCCCCAGAATCCGCCGATAGTATAGCCTATATATGTTGCCGAGTTGATAGCGATAGGTCCAGGTGTCATCTGCGACACAGCGACAATATCTGCGAACTGCGACACGGTAATCCATCCGCGCTGTTCAACAATCTCATTCTGGATAAGAGAGAGCATAGCATAGCCTCCACCAAAGCCGAAGAAGCCAATCTTAAGATATGATATAAACAGCTGTAGGTATATCATTTTCTACCCTCCTTTCTTGTCAAATAGATGCTCCATCGCAGACCTGCCACTGCGCCCACAACGAGCACATATACGGGAGAGAATCCAAACCACCAAATTGCCAAAGCTGTAATAGCTGCGACAATTAACAACCAAACATTGAGCCCCTTAGATAGTCCGACTATGGGTGCAACGATAAGTGCCACAACAGCTGGACGCATAGCCTTGAAGGCTGAGTCTACAACCTTATTATCGCGTATATCGCTAAAGAATATCGCCACAAGCAATATTATCGTAAATGCCGGCAGTACAATACCCAGTAATGATGAGAGCGCCCCTTTAAGCCCCGCAATGCGGTAGCCGACAAAGACTGCCGTATTTAGAGCAATAGGGCCAGGAGCTGACTGGGCGATAGTAAGCAGATCCAAAAAATCCTCACGTTTTACCCAACCTCGCCTATCTATAACCTCGCGTTCAATAAGTGGCACCATAGCATATCCGCCACCAAAGGTGAAGGCTCCAATCTTAAGGAATGATATGAACAGTTGCCACAACATCGCTACAAACTATTTATAACTGCCACCATAGTTACTGCCACAACAGCCGCCGTCTCTGTTCTCAGGCGCTGTGTACCAAGAGTTATCTCCTCAAAGCCATTCTCAACGGCAAGAGCCACCTCTTCGGGCGAGAAATCACCCTCTGGGCCAATAAGTACAAGTGCATTTTCGCCAGCATTAAGCGTAGAGGCAAGATAGCTCTTTCCGCGCACAGGTTCACCGCAATGAGCTATAAATTTACGGCCAGAAAACTCTCTGGCAACCAGTGCCTTAAATGGAGTCATATCTTCAAACGCCGGATGATATGCCTTAAGTGACTGCTTAACAGCGGCAGTGATAACCTTCTCCTCACGCTCAGGTTTTACAACTCTGCGCTCTGAGTGCGCGCTCTCAAGAGCCACGAAAGTATCCACGCCAATCTCTGTTGCCTTCTCAAGAAACCACTCGTATCGGTCAATATTCTTTGTAGGAGCCACTGCCATAGTTAGGCTATAGTTACGCTTCTCAAACTCACTTTGACTCTCAACTACCCGTACTGTACAATGCTTTGCACTGTCACTGACCACCTGGCAGAGATGTAAATTTCCCCTGCCATCTGTTATGTGCAGAGTATCTCCGACGCGCAATCGGAGCACCTTTATTGCATGACGAGACTCCTCCTCAGCAAGAGTATATTCGGGTAGAGTCATTTGGGGTGCATAAAATAGTTGCATAGCCTAAAAAAAATTATTACTTTTGTCAGCAAAGATAGTAATTTTTTAGTGATATGAAGCGTTTAGCAGTTATATTATTGGCAATAACTATGATTAGTTGCAACAAAGAGGTAGAACAGCTACCTAATCCATTTTTTGAGGCATGGAATACTCCGTACGGAGTTCCGCCATTTGAGAGCATCAAAAGCTACCACTATCAGCCAGCCTTTGAGCGCGCAATGTCATTGCATGCGGAGGAGATTCAGGCCATTGTTGATAGCAAGGAGGAGCCTAACTTTGAGAATACCATTGCCGCCATGGACCGCAGCGGTAGAATGCTCTCAGATGTGAGCAATGTCTTCGGTATGATCTGCGCTGCCGAGACAAACGAAGAACTTCAGGCTCTTGAGGGCGAGCTGATGCCTAAACTTGCAGCACATAGCGATGCAATAGTCATGAATGAGGCACTCTTTGCACGTGTAAAGGCGGTCTACGATACCCGCTTTAGCTGCGACCTTGAAGCTGACCAGATTCGCCTGACAGAGAAAACTTATGATGATTTTGTTCGTAGTGGTGCCCTGCTTGATAGCGACAAGAAGGCTCGTCTGATGCAGATAAATGAGGAGCTTTCAGCCCTCTCTGTTCGCTTTGGTAGCAATGTGCTTGCCGAGAACAATAATTTTGTCATGTATCAGACAGATAAGGACGTTGCAACACTGCCTACATCTGTTAGAGATGCAGCAAAAGAGAAGGCAAAGGAGCTTGGTGAGGACGACAAGTACGCCTTTACACTCCACAAGCCGAGCCTAATTCCATTCCTTACATTCTCGCCAAATCGTGCTGCTCGTGAGGAGATTTACCGTGCATACATCAACCGTTGCAATAACAACAACGAGTATGATAACAAGCAGATTATCAAAGACATGACTCGCCTACGCACTGAGAAGGCTCATCTTCTCGGCTATAAATCTTATGCAGAGTATGCTATATCTGAGCAGATGGCTGCAACTCCAAAGGCTGTCTACAACCTACTTGATGAGGTTTGGGCTCCAGCGGTTGAGCGTGCAAAGGAGGAGCTATCTGAGATGGAGGTAATGTTTAAGAATGACTTTACCGAGGATGGTTATAAATTTGAGTCATGGGATTGGTGGTACTACGCCGAGCGTGTTCGCCAGCAGAAATACTCTCTTAATGAGGATGTTGTCCGTTCGTATTTCTCGCTTGACAATACTCGTCAGGGAATCTTCAACCTCGCAAACCGCCTCTTTGGCATCACCTTCCGCCCTGTATCTGTCCCTGTATATCACAATGAGGTGTCAGCCTATGAGGTTTTAGATAAGGACGAGAGCCATTTGGGTATTCTCTACTTTGACTTCCACCCTCGCGCTGGCAAGGGTCAGGGTGCTTGGTGCGGATACTTCCGCGAGCAGCGTTACGAGGCTGATGGCTCTCGCACAGCGCCAGTAGTAAGTATTGTATGCAACTTTACCCGCCCTACAGAGAGCACACCATCACTACTTACACTGGATGAGGTGACTACCCTATTCCATGAGTTTGGTCATGCGCTACACTTCCTCTTTACCAATGTGCGCTATAACGGACTTATTGGCGTAGAGGGTGACTTTGTAGAGCTTCCATCGCAGATTATGGAGAACTGGGCTCTCACACCAGAGATGCTCAACACTTACGCTACACACTATCGCACCGGTGAGATTATCCGCGAGCAATTTGTTAAGCGCATAGAGAATAGTGCACTATTTAACCAGGGCTTCAACACTACCGAGCTTATCGCTTCAGCGCTGAGCGACCTGGATATTCACTCACTGACAGAGGTTAAGGAGTTGGATGTTGATGGTTTTGAGTACAACGCCCTATACGAAAAGCGAGGAATGATTTCACAAATAGAGCCTCGCTACCACTACACCTACTTTGCGCACATCTTCTCGGGAGGCTACTCAGCAGGTTACTACTTCTATATATGGGCTGAGGTGCTCGATAAGGATGCCTTTGCTGCCTTCTGCGAGACAGGTGACCTATTTGACCGCCGCACGGCCGAGGCTCTTCGCCGAGAGATTCTCTCAAAGGGTGGCGAGAGGGATGGTATGAGTCTCTACCGCGCCTTCAGAGGCAAAGACCCCGACAAGACCGCAATGCTTAAGGCTCGCGGACTGTGGAAAGAGCCTGTAGTAGACAGCACCGAGGTTACAAAGGAGCTATCTATCTCCGAGATGTTAAAGATGAAGAAACTAAACAATTAATAAAGTTATGAAAAAAACACTATTTACACTTATGTCAGCATCATTGCTATTGACAGGCTGCGGTAACGAGACAATGCCTACCGTTGTAATGCCAGAGATTGACACCACAAACCCTCTGCTCGCTGAGTGGAACACTCCACATCAGACACCTCCATTTGACCAGATTAAATTGGAGCATTATATGCCAGCTTTTGAGACTGCAATTGCTGTCTCTCGCGCCGAGGTAGATGCTATTGTAAACAATCCTGCAAAGCCAACCTTTGCTAATACAATTTACGCCCTTGAGCTTCAGGGCTCACTCCTTGACCGCATTGGTGGCGTATTCTTCAACATCAACGAGGCTAATACCTCAGATGAACTACAGGCTATCGCTATTGAGATTCAGCCAAAACTTACTGCACTAAGCAATGACGTTTCGCTCAATCCAGAGCTCTTTAAGCGTGTAAAGTATGTCTATGAAAACCCAGGTCTTTTCCTCTCTAAGGAGGATAAGAAGCTACTTGAGGATACCTACAAGGGCTTTGTTCGTGGCGGTGCTAACCTCTCTGAGCAGGATAAGGAGCTCTATCGTCAGTACACAGGCGAGCTGAGTGGTCTTACACTTAAGTTCGGCCAGAACTCACTTGCTGCAACAAACGCATTCAGCTATAACATCACAGACGCTAAGCTTGTTGAGGAACTTCCAGGTTTTGTTAAGGAGGGTCTTGCTATGGAGGCTAAGGCTCGTGGCGAAAAGGGCTGGACAGTAACCCTTAAGGCTCCAAGCTATGGTCCATTTATGACCTACTCTTCACAGCGCGACATTAAGGAGAAGCTTTGGAAGGCATATAACTCTCGCGCACTGGGTGGCGAATTTGACAACTCTGACAACATCCGCCAGATTACAGCTCTCAGACTTAAGATCGCCAACCTTTTGGGTTATAAGTGCTACGCAGACTATGTTCTTGACAACCGCATGGCACAGAATACCCCTACAGTTCTCTCATTCCTTGAGGAGCTTCGTAGTGCAACTATTGAGTATGCAGCAAAGGATGTTGAGGACATTGCAGCTTATGCAGCGACTTTAGGTCTTGAGGGTCAGCTAATGCCTTGGGACTTTGGCTACTACAGCGAGAAGTACAAGAACGAGAAGTATGCTGTAAGCGATGAGCTTGTTAAGCCTTACCTTAAGCTTGACAACGTTATTGACGCTGTATTTATGCTCGCAAATCGTCTCTATGGTCTTACATTTACCCCGGCTGAGAATATCGCTGTTTACCACCCTGATGTAACTGCTTATGAGGTTAAGGATAATAATGGTGAGCACCTTGCTGTTCTCTACCTCGACTTCTTCCCTCGCGCAAGTAAGCGTTCAGGTGCATGGATGACTGAGTTCCGTGGCACATCTGTTAACAATGGCGTTGAGACTCGTCCACTCGTATCGCTTGTGATGAACTTCACAAAGCCTACAGAAACCACTCCATCACTGCTTACATTTGACGAGCTTACAACCTTCCTCCACGAGTTTGGTCACTCACTGCACGGCATGCTTGCAAAGGGTAAGTATGAGAGCCTTAATGGCACAAGCGTTTACCGCGACTTTGTTGAGCTTCCTTCACAGATTATGGAGAACTGGGCTTATGAGAAGGAGTACCTTGACTTGTGGGCTAAGCACTACCAGAGTGGCGAGACTATGCCTGTTGAGCTGATTGAGAAGATTGTCGCTGCAAAGAACTATCTTGCTGCGTACGCAAATGTACGTCAGCTCTCATTCGGTCTTACAGATATGGCATGGCATACCCTTACAGAGCCTTATACTGGCGACGTAGAGGCATTTGAGAAGGCATCTATGGAGTCTACAAAGGTCGTTCCTGCTATTGAGGGTACCGCTATGGCACCAGCATTCGGACATATCTTCTCTGGCGGTTACGCTGCCGGTTACTACGGCTATAAGTGGGCAGAGGTACTTGCTGCGGATGGTTTCTCACTCTTCCAGCAGAACGGCATCTTCGATGCAAAGACTGCTGCCGGCTTCCGTAAGCTTCTCTCTTTTGGCGGTAAGGTTCACCCTATGGACCTCTATGTTGAGTTCCGCGGTCACAAACCTCAAACTCAGGCGCTGATTGACCAAATGGGTCTGAAGAAGTAAACTCACCTTCACAAAAAAATATACCAGGGCCTAAAACTCTGGTATATTTTTTTAACTTTGCTAAACCAATACAAAACAACTAACAAAACTTAACTATGAAACAGACTCTTAAGGCAATAATCTTAATATTCTGCTTTGCAATGGCATCGCTTGAGACTTTTGCTTACAATGGCGAGATAGTCAAATTTAAGATGGAGAACTCCAAGATCTACCCTGGCACCTCACGTAGCATAACTATCTATGTCCCAAAGGAGTACGACGGCAATAAACCCGCTTGTCTATGGCTCTCTGTATCAGGAGGAAGTTTTATGTTTGACACAATTGACCAACTGATAGCAGAAGGCAGTATTCCTGTAATTATAGGCGTGTTTGTTAGCCCGGGTCAGATTCGTGATGCGGAGGATAAAGTTGTTCGCTATAACCGTAGCAACGAGCTTGACAGAATGGATGGTCGCTATGCAGAGTTTCTCGAAACAGAGGTCTTGCCTGCAGTGTGCACCCATAAAACCCAGGATGGACGCCCAATAAAAATCTCTAACCGCGCCACCGACCGTGCTATATATGGCAATAGCAGCGGCGGAATATGCGCCTTCAATGCGGCATGGCAACGACCAGACCTCTTTTCGCGCGTCTATGCCTCTTGTGGTACCTTTGTCTCGTTCCGTGGTGGCGATCAATTCCCTGCCCTTGTGCGTAAATGTGAACCACGAGCAATAAGAGTATTTTTGCAAGACAATGACAAAGATACCTGGAATCCACTCTTTGGCAGTTGGTTTGAGTATAACGAATTGATGCTCTCGGCACTGCAATTTGCGGGTTATGAGGTAGAATACTCTTGGGATGAGGGCGGACACTCTTCTAAAAATGCACGAAAGATTATGCCCGATGTTATGCGCTGGCTCTTCAAAGATTGGCCAGAACTACCTAAAAAGGGCAAGAGCCAGAGTAAAACTGTTGCCTCGATGTTCTCTGAAGGCCACGAGTGGAGGTGTATTGCCGAGGATATTGCAGATGGAGCTATACTTCACCCATACTCAGAAGAGAAGGTTATACTACAAACGGGCAGAAGCAAGGAGTTTATCTCAATAGACGGCACTCGCACAAAAGCAAAGGGTAAAATTGCATTAACCGACCCATATACAGCCATATATCCTGGCGGCACACATATAGCTAAGCGCGTTGAAGGTAGTAACTGGATTTGGGATTATATTGTAACTCCAGATGGAAAACTATCACATGGTCAGCAATTTTACTATCTATATGCTGATGCCGGGCAAATTCTCTACGATGCTTCCGGTTACTTATATGTTGCCTCTGACATAGGTATTCAGGTGTGCGACCAGAATGGCCGTGTGAGGACAATAATCTCACTACCAGGAGGTTATGTAAATACAATAGCATTTGCCGGCAACTATCTCTTTGCCGTCAGCAGAGGAAAACTATACATCCGCAAACTCCTTCGTAGTGGAACGCACAACGGGTTGCCAAAGTCAGAAAAACAGGGATAGAAAAAGAGCTAAGTAACACTCTGTTTTACTGCATATAGATCTGAAAAAATAGTAAAATCACCTATATTTATTATATAGCGCAAAAAAATAGCACCTTCGCGGGTGCTATTTTTTTGTAAAAATGTTTGCAAAGCCAGCAAATTTTTGTTACTTTTGCTCAAACATTCCAAGAAAAGAACAATGACAACTTATTGCATATATCCAATGTGCAACCACTCCGCATTCGGGGGGGGGATTTTAAGTGTCTATAAATCAATAACTTACGATAGTTTAGAAAATTATTTAGGTCGTGGTGTCTATCACGGCCCAAACGATTTTGTTTCTATATTTTCCACATTTTATAACTTATTAATTAACAAAAAAGCATTATGAAAAGATTCTTTCGTTTCGTGATGGCTGCTGCTGTTATTTTCAGCGCAGTATCTTGCGCCAAGGAGGACATCAGCTCTTCAATTGGCGGCGGTGAGGTCGAAGTTACCTTCACTGCAAATCTAGCCGACATGGGCACCCGTGCCTATGGTGAGGCTAACAATGTCGATGTCGTTTACCTCGGCGTATACGACAAGAATGGCGACTACCTTGATGACCTTACTGTTGATGAAGGTTATCCAGTAGACCCAATCAAACACACTGCAAGCATCCCAGTTGTTCTTTTGAAGGACAAGACTTATGATCTTGTATTCTGGGCACAGAGTAGCGAGGCTCCTGCTAATTGTTACTCTATGGACTGGACAGCGCGTAGGATGACTGTAACTTACGGTTCTATCTCACAGGATGACGAGCGTGATGCATTCTTCCTTGTAGACAACAATTTCGTTGCTGGCGATGAGAAGAACCCAGAGTTCCATCTTTACCGTCCATTTGCACAGCTCAACGCAGGTCTTTCTGATGATGAGGTTACAAAGATTGGCAACAATGGTGTTGACGTATCAAAGATTATGTCTCAGGTTAAGGTTAAGAACGTTGCTAATGTTCTCAACCTTGTAGATGAGGCTGATGATAACGTTGCAACTGATGTAGCGGGTGAGGTTGAGGCTGAATTTACTATTGCACTGAAGCCAGAGGAGGCTCTTAAGGTTTCTGAGGTTAATTATGAGTACCTCTCAATGAACTACCTGCTTGTTAACAAGAAGCAGAACGTTACTGCTGAGTACATCTTCACTGACTTTGATGGTACTACTTATACTCGCAAATATGACAACGTACCTCTTCAGCGTAACTACCGCACAAACATCGTTGGTAATCTCCTCTCTTCTGAGTACGACTTCAATGTTGTTATTGTTCCTGGTTTCAACGAGCCTGCTAACAACTATGTTACAACTATTGAGGACCTTCAGTTGATTCTTGACAACGCTAAGGCTGACGAGACTAATGAGGTTAATGAGGTTGTTAAGATTGTCCTCGGCGCAGACATGAAGGGTGATGTAACTGTAGTTCAGAAGGAAGGTCTCGACTTCATTATCGATGGTAACGAGAAGAAGTACAAGTTTGACGGTACTATCACTATTAACGGTGATGCTCGCGCAAAGGGTACTGAAACTTTGACTATTACAAACGTTAACTTCGTAACTGAGTCTAAGAAGGACTTTATCTCCGCTCCTACACAGATAAACAACAGATACAACTACTCACACAACGTAACAGTTGACAACTGTACTTTCTCTTCACCTGCATACAACGAGGGTGTTGTTGGTATCAAGTTGCTCACTACTTACAACGCTGTTGTTAAGAACTGTACTGCAGAGAACATCCACTCTCTCGCTCAGTTCCAGAGCACAGACAACGCAACAGTTATCGAGAATGTAAAGGTTCTTAACTGTAAGAATGGTATCTCTTTGGGTAATATGGCAAGCGCTACTATCAGCGGTTCTGTAATTTACGCAACTGGTTACGGTGTACGTTTGGACGGTGAGAAGTCTCGCGAGGTTGCTGTTACTATCTCTGGTAGCCGAATTGAGGCTTACATCCCTGTAAATGTTCGTAAGATGAACAATGACGCTTGCAAGGCAACTGTTAAGTTTGTTGGCGAGAACGCATTGGTAGGTGACTCTTACGAGATCGCATTCTGCTCTAACGAGTACGAGGATGGAGTAGCTCCTGAAGCTCCTAAGGGTACTTTCACTTTGGACGGTGCTGAGGGCTTCGATGCATATGTTGGTCCTATCATTTCT
Source organism: uncultured Alistipes sp. (assembly GCA_904502005.1). Classification (GTDB taxonomy): domain Bacteria; phylum Bacteroidota; class Bacteroidia; order Bacteroidales; family Rikenellaceae; genus Alistipes. Next base: position 20,799 of record CAJGDC010000004.1, on the reverse strand, counting down.
GCTTCTGCTTTTGATGCAGCGATCAATAGTAATGGTGACGTCACTGTTGAGAGTCCAATCAATAGCGTAGGTATTGGTTTTGAGGTTGAGCGCGATGTTGTTCTCGATTTCCAGGGTAAAGAGCTTAATGCAGGTTCTACTGCAAGCTCAACTTGGTATGCTCTTGAGATTTATGGTGAGAATGACGTTGAGATCAACAATGCAAACTTTACTCGCGCAGGTGTGCTCGCTTCTGAGGGTGCAAATGTAGTATTCAACAACGGTATTATCGACCACAAGCCTGAGCGTACATCACGCTACATTTTCTGTGCATGGAACGGTTCTACAATCACTATCAACGATGGTACATTCAAGAATAACACTGCAAGAAATGCATACTTCTGGGCTGATAACTACTCTACTATCTATGTTAAGGGTGGTAACTTCGGTGGCGTAGCTTCTAACAACAAGGTTGTAACTTCTAACGGTGGTAAGGTTATCATCACTGGTGGTACATTCAACTTTGACCCATCTACTTGGGTACCTGAGGGTTATAAGGCTACTCAGAATGGTTCAACTTGGACTGTTTCATTTAATGGTGCAGTTGTTGAAAACAACACAGATTTGAATGATGCTATTGCTAACAATGATAAGGTATACCTTGCTGCTGGTAACTATACACTCCCTGCAGTTGGTAAGGATGTAGCTATCTATGGTGATAAGGACGTTGTATTGACTATCGACAAGCCAAATCTTAATGGTAACAACATTACTTTGAATGGTATCACTGTTCAGGGTAAGGGTTATGCAACAGGTATTCAGCACGTTAATAGTGTAACTTACAACGATGTAACTGTTAAGGGCGAGATGTGCCTATATGGTGAGCAGGTTGTATTTAACGGTTGTGACTTTGAGTTGAACAACGGTCAGTACATTTGGGTTTATGGTGCAAAGAAAGCAGAGTTTAACAACTGCACATTCAACACCGCTGGCAAGGCTATCCTTATCTACAACGAGGGTGCTGGTGCAAATGATGTTAAGGTTGAGGGTTGTACATTCAACGCTACAGCTGGTGCAAAGGCTGGTGCTATTGCAAACCAGAACTGCGCAGCTATCGAGCTTGATAACTTCCAGAGCTCTGGCGTTGGCGTTGCTCACAAGTTGGTAGCTAACGACAACACTTACTCAGAGCACTTCTCTGGTGAGTGGAGAATTAAGAACGTTGTAGCAGGCAATGCTATTACTGTAAACGGTGTTGCGTACACTCAGATTGCTCTTGATGGCAAGTTGATGACTATCGACTCTAGCAAGAATGTTACAGTATTGGAGTAAAAAAGAATAAAGACCCTGGCAGGTGGTCTTGATTATCTGCCACTTTTTGTTAAAAAGGTTTATAAGGAAGCCGCTCTGTGGGGGAGCGGCTTCTGTTTTACTGTTTCATCACGTGGTTTTGTTTGTTGATGCTCTCGATATGGATTGCTTCGAGGATTATCTTCAGAAAGTCTTGGCTTAGCCCCAGCTCTTCAGAGCGAGCGAGCACGCGCTCAACGACCTGGTTCCAGCGCGAGGCTTGAAGAATCATAACGTTATTTTCGCGTTTAATGCGACCGATACCTTCGGCGGCCTCCATGCGTCGAGAGAGCAGTTTAAGAATTTCGTCATCAAGGCGGTCGATAACGCCACGAAGTTCGTCAAGAGAGGTTTGGTAAGCCACAGAATCTGAGCCCTCAGCGCGCCAGATAACGCTATCGAGCAGTTCAGTCAAACGCTCTGGAGTAACCTGCTGTTTGGCATCCGACCATGCAGAATCGGGGGTGACATGGCTCTCAAGCATAAGTCCATTAAAGTTCAAATCGGCAGCCTGCTGAGAGACCTCCAGAAGTCCGGTGCGATTACCGCAGATATGTGACGGGTCGCAGAAGATTGGCAGCTCCGGCAGGCGTTTCATAATCTCCAGAGCCAGGTGCCACATTGGTGTATTACGATACTGCGACGAGCCATAGCCCGAGAAGCCGCGATGGATAAGTCCCAGCCTCTTCACGCCACGGGCAGCAAGGCGCTCAACGGCTCCATTCCACAGCTCCACATCGGCATTCATAGGGTTTTTCACCAGCACTGGCACATCTGCCCCACCGATTGCCTCAGCGACCTCCTGCACGCTAAATGGATTAGAGGTTGTACGAGCGCCAATCCACAACAGATCTACGCCATACTTTAGCGCAGCCTCAACATGCTTTGCATTGGCAACCTCTGTAGCTACGGGTAGACCTGTAGCATTTTTAACCTCGACGAGCCAAGGCAGCGCCTTCTCGCCATTGCCCTCAAACATGCCTGGTTTGGTGCGAGGCTTCCACACGCCCGCACGGAAAATATCGACCTTACCTGATGCAGCAAGAGCTTGAGCAGTTGCAAGGGTCTGCTCAAGAGTTTCGGCCGAGCATGGGCCAGAGATTATTATCGGTTTTTTTGATGTCAAGTCTATCATGGCATGTTAATTTTTATGTAAAACTTTCTTTATATCATTTGCGCGGGTAATAATATCCTCAAGGGTCTGAGTATCATCCTTCTCCAGAGCCTTACGGAAGATACTGAGCTGGTGGATATATTCGCGGAGCACATCGAGAACATTATACTTATTCTGCAAAAAAATTGGAATCCACGTCTTTGCGCTACTCTTAGCAAGTCGTACGGTACTATCAAAACCACCACCTGCAAGGTTAAAAATAGCCTCCTCCTCGCGTTCCTTCTCAAGGACCGTAGTAGAGAGGATAAACGATGTAATATGCGAGATATGGCTCACATAGGCTGCATGCAGGTCGTGCTGCTCTGGATTCATCTTGAGCAACGACATTCCTAAACGGGTGTAGATATTCTCTACCGCCATTAGAGCATCATCATCAGAGCGTTCAGACTCGCAAATGACCACACTTCGTCCCACAAAAGAGTCTGCGGTTGCAGCCTCAGGACCACTGAACTCCGTACCCCACATCGGGTGCGTAGCCACAAAGCGTCCGCGAGCAGGATGTTGTGAGATAATTTCACACAGTTCCTCCTTTGTAGAGCCCATATCAATTACAATCTGATTCGCCGTCACCCTATTGAGTATCTTTATCGCCAACTGCGGAATCGCATCCACCGGCACAGCAAGGGCAATCAAATCCGCACCCTCCACGGCCTCATTAAGCGGCAGAACACTATCTACAAGACCCAACTTAACCGCTAACTGAGCATGGGCTGGATTAGCCTCAACGCCCACGACGCTACTAGCAATATTTTTATCCTTTAGGGCAAGGGCAAACGAGCCACCAATAAGGCCCAAACCAACTACTGCAACTCTCATTGTTTCACAATTTTAAGTACCGACAATAAAACCTCTTCAGGTGCACATAGACTCAGTCGCATGTACTTCTCGCCATTGCTACCGAAGATTGCCCCAGGAGTCAAGAATACCCCCTTCTCATAGAGCAGCCAATCGCAGAACTCGTAGCAATTTTTACCCTCTGGAAGTCGTCCCCAGAGAAAAAGTCCAGCCTGATTCTCTGCATACTCAATACCCAAAGCATCAAAAATCTGCATTCCAATCTTTTCGCGACGATAGTACTCACTATTCAGATTTTCGTACCACTCGCTGCCAAGCCCCAAAGCAGTCGCCGCAGCGAGTTGCAAAGGTAAGAACATGCCCGAATCCATATTACTCTTAAAGCGTAGTACCTCTGCAATTCGTTGTTCCGAAGCTGCCAACATACCTACTCGCCAACCCGCCATATTATGACTTTTACTGAGCGAATTAAGCTCCATAGCCACATCCTTAGCCCCCTCAACCTGCAATAGGCTCACTGGCTCAGAATTGCGGATAAAACCATAAGGATTGTCATTAAGAAGCAGAATTTTATTCTTACGACAGAAATCAATAATTCGTTCAAGAGCTTCAAGCGATGCTACTGTACCCGTCGGCATATGCGGATAGTTGATTATCATCATCTTCACCCCGTGAGTATCTATATTCTCAAGGTCCGGCAGATAACCGTTCTTCTCCACTAGAGAGTATGGCGTTGCAACTCCACCTGCAAGTGTCACAGCAGATGTGTAGGTCGGATAGCCAGGATTTGGAACAAGCACCTTATCGCCCGCATTAAGGTAGGTCATACAGATGTGCATAATTCCCTCCTTAGAACCAATGAGAGGCATAATTTCAGTATCAGGATCGAGTGCAACACCGAACATTCTACTATACCACTCTGAAAATGCCGCGCGAAGCTCCTTTGCTCCTTTATAAGACTGATAACCGTGGGTTGTTACCTTGGCACTCTCAGTAGCAAGGCGTTCAGTTACAGATGGATGTGGGGGCATATCGGGGCTACCAATACCAAGAGATATAATCTTTCGACCCTCTGCTCTGAGTTGGTCTATCTCGCGCAGTTTTCGTGAGAAGTAGTACTCTCCTACTCCATCAAGGCGACTGGACAACTTAAATTCATACGGCTTACTCATAGTTCAAAGTCTGTATTTTTATTATACACCCCATAAATATGTACCTCAACACCTTTTGCCCTCATACGCTCAAGGGCTGTGCGCAACGCTACAATATTACCAAACTCCATATCTACATGGAACATATAGTTAAAAGGTTGGTCTGCAATAGGATAAGACTGCAACTTACTCATATTTATATCCAACCCCTCAAGTGCACCCAAAGCACTATATAGTGAGCCAGAGGTGTCAGGAATTTTCATATATAGTGACGCCTTATTCCCTTCAATACTCTCTGCTGTCGGCTCAAACTGCTCTCTATCGCACCTTTCAAGAATCAGAAAGCGAGTATAGTTATTTCTATTTGTATGAATATCAGCTGCGATAATATCAAGGTCAAAAAGTTCAGCAGCAAGTGCACCTGCCACTGCCGCAGTAGTTCGTGAGCCACTTCTCTGAAGTTCTGCTGCACTGAGGGCTGTATCGGCGCTCTCTACAAGTCGCCAATTGTGTGCATCAAGATAATCGGCGCACTGCAAAAGTGCCATCTGGTGTGACTCAACCTCGCGAATATCCTCCAACTTCACACCGCGATTAACCATCAAATTTTGGCGAATCTGAAGATAAATCTCACCCGTAATACGGACATTACAACGCTGAAGAATATTGTAATTTGGAAGGATTGACCCAGCTATAGAGTTCTCGATAGCCATCACGCCATAATCTACCTTACCGTGCTCTACTGCACGAGCTACAGCGCGAAAAGTGTCGCACGGTAGAATCTCAACCGCGCTACCTTCGTACTGCTGGGCTGCTATATGGTGAAACGAGCCTGCATATCCTTGTATCGCTACTTTTTTCATAACCTATCACTAAAAAAGCCGCTCCAGTGAGGAACGGCTATCTAGATTTAACAATCTGCACACGGGTTACCGCTCCTCTAATCTCTGTTGTTAAAGAAGTAAAAAAAGAAGTAACCAAAAAATCGTGAGCTTTGCATAATTAATTTCGTTTATAAGACAAAGTTAGTAAAAAATTTTCATAATCCAAATTTCTCCAAAACTTTATTCATCTTTTCTGCAATTTTATCATTGCACAGATTGCCGATACTGCCCTCATGGGTGTGATTTACCTCGCGCGTAGGGGTATATTCTCCACGCTGTACTGCCATACCTACCTCACGGTATGCCTCTCTAAATGGCACACCAGAGAGTGTCAATCTGTTTACATCCTCTACAGTAAAGAGATAGTTATACCTCTCATCCTCAATAATATCCTGCTTAATGATAATATTCTGGAGCATAAAGTCGCACATATCAAGACACTGGCAAAGTGTAGTTGTCGCAGGGAAGATAATATCCTTAAGCAGCTGAAGGTCGCGGTGATAACCGAGTGGAAGATTTGTTGTAAGTAGCGAAATCTCATTTGGCACACTCTGCAATCTATTACACTTGCCACGCATAATCTCAAACACATCCGGATTCTTCTTGTGCGGCATAATGCTTGAACCGGTTGTAAGATTATCTGGGAAGGAGATAAATCCATAGTTCTGGCACATAAATAGGCAGACATCCATCGCAAACTTACCCAACGTAGATGCCACCGAAGCTATGGCATAAGCGGCAGCGCGCTCGGTCTTTCCACGGCTCATCTGCGCCGCTACAACATTATAGTGCAGTGCTCCAAAACCAAGAAGCTCTGTTGTCATCGTTCTATTGAGAGGGAAGGATGAGCCATAACCTGCAGCTGAACCGAGAGGGTTTTGATTGGCAATGTTATAAGCCGCAACAACCATCTCCATATCATCTACAAGCGATTCGGCATAAGCACCAAACCATAATCCGAATGACGACGGCATAGCCACCTGAAGATGTGTATAGCCTGGCATAAGGGTATCTTTATGCTCATTACTAAGGCTCTGCAATCGGTCAAAAACCACCTTAATTCGCTCAGCCAACATCTTTAATTCATCACGCATAAAGAGCTTAAGGTCAACAAGGACCTGGTCGTTTCTTGAGCGACCAGAGTGAATCTTCTTACCCAAATCACCGAGTTCGCGAGTGAGCATCAACTCTACCTGCGAGTGAACATCCTCAACACCCTCTTCAATTACAAACTCTCCACGCTCTGCACTCTCAAGAATACGCTGCAGAGCCTCAAGAAGTACAGGGAGTTCATCACTACCAAGCAGACCGATACTCTCAAGCATACGGATATGCGCCATGGAGCCAATGACATCATATCGTGCCAGGCGTAAATCCAGCTCGCGGTCATTGCCCACTGTAAACTCCTCAATTGCCTTATCTGGCTCAAAGCCCTTATTCCAAAGTTTCATATTTTGCTAACTGTTCAAGTAGAGATTGATAAACAGCAATACCATTCTCAATCTCCGAGATTTTTACAAATTCATCTGCTGTATGTGAGCGAGAGGACTCACCCACACCTATCTTTAGCGCAGGGATACCCTGCATAATTGCCCTATCGGATGTTGTTGGCGAGATAAAACTCTTGCACCCCACTGCCACTGCCGCACGAACAAGGGGATGAGTAGCTGCAATTGCCGATGCTCGCACACGAGTTGAGCGTGGGGTAAGTGTAGAGTGGCGAACTACATCTTGCAGAATTTCCACAGTCTGCTCGTTTGTATACGCGTCAGTCGTGCGAACATCAACAACAAAACGGCAGCTATCCGGCACGATATTATGCTGCGAGCCGGCAGAAATCTGTGTCACTGAAATCTTTATATCTCCCAGCACCTGGCTTGTGTTTTCAAAGTTATAGTTGCGAAGTATCTCTATATCCTCAATAGCCTTATAGAGTGCATTATCTCCCTCATTGCGAGCAGCGTGACCACTCTTACCTGTAGCTACGCCATCCAGCACAACAAGACCTCGTTCACCCACTGCTGCCTGCATAGACGTAGGTTCACCAACAATCGCCATATCTATGGCAATACCTAACTCCTTAAAGTGGGCAAGCATTGCACGCATACCTCTTTCACCCATAGTCTCCTCCTCGGCAGTAATTGCGAGAAGAAGATTAAAAGGTAGATTTGTCGTGTCGCTAAAGCGAGAAAAAGTGGCAATGAGACTCACCACAGAGCCGCCCGCATCGTTACTACCTAAGCCAAGAATCTTTCCATCCTCAACTGCCCCTGAGTACGGGTCAAAGGTGTAACCACCTGCCGGTTTTACAGTATCGTGGTGCGAATTGAGCAAAAGGGTCGGCTTTGTAGCATCAAAGCCGTCAGATAGCACCCATATATTATTGTAGAGTCTATTAACCTTTGCCCCGTGTTGCGAAAGGGTATCAAACAGAATATCTGCCGTACCACCTTCACTACCAGAGACTGACGGTGTAGCGACAAGACGAGACAAAAGTTCTACGCAACTATCAAGGCTAAAGTTCTGCATACTACAACATTATCTTTGTTCCACTATCCTCATTCAATTGTGCCGAGTGTTTGATTGTAACGACCTTAACTCCGCACTCAAGGGCACGAAAAGCACCGTCTATCTTAGGAATCATACCCTTATTTACCACTCCGTCGGCAAGCAAAGTCTTATAACTCTGTGGGCGAATCTCCGATATAACAGAGTCCGGATTATCAATATCTGCCATAACACCGGCCTTCTCAAAGCAGAAAACAAGCTCCGTCTCTGCCTTCTGCGCCAACGCCACTGCCACTGCAGAGGCTACAGAGTCTGCATTGCAATTAAGAAGCGAACCCGCGCCATCGTGCATAATTGAGCAGAAAACAGGAACAACACCTCTCTGAGTTAGACTCAGTACAAAATCTGCATCTACACCCTCAACAGATATATCACCCACAAAACCAAAGTCTATCGGTTTGGCAGCACGACGAGTAGCCTTAACAACATTCGCGTCAGCACCCGAGAGTCCGATGGCATTACAACCAGCAGCCTGCAACATTGCCACCACCTTTTTATTTACAAGGCCCGCATAGACCATCGTAACAACATCAAGTGTCTGGCTATCTGTCACTCGGCGGCCGTCTATCATCGTTGTTGGTATCTCCAACTTCTCAGCAAGGCGAGTGGCAAGCTTTCCACCTCCGTGAACAAGCACCTTTTGTCCCTCAACAGCCGCAAAATCGGCAACAAAGCGTTCAAGTGCAGCCTCGTTGTCAATAACATTTCCGCCTATCTTAACTACTTTTATCATCTCGGATATGTTCTACAAGTTTTCCAAAAGCCTTTTGATTACCACCTGAGCCGAAATCTCGCGGTTCGCAGCCTCTGGGATTACAAGGCTACGCTCGGACTCAATAACCTCGTCCGTTACAATCATATTTCGGCGCACAGGTAGGCAGTGCATAAAGTAGGCGTTATTTGTAAGAGCCATCTTCTCGCTATCTACAGTCCAATCTCTATCCGTAGAGAGCACCTGACCGTAGTTTTCATCAGCAAAGGCAGACCAGTTCTTAGCATAAATAAAGTCAGCACCCTCAAATGCCTTTCGCTGGTCATACTCTATCTGTTCTGGGCGAACAAAGCGAGTATCAAGCTCGTAGCCATGTGGGTGTGTTACAACAAGCTCATAGTTAGCAGCATTCATCCACTCTGCAAATGAGTTTGGTACGGCCTGCGGAAGTGCCTTTGGATGTGGAGCCCAAGTAAGAACAACCTTCGGGCGAGCTACTCTCTTATGCTCCTCGATAGTAATAAGGTCGGCAAAGCTCTGCAATGGGTGACCAGTTGCCGCCTCCATAGAGAATACCGGGCGGCCAGAGTAGCGGATAAACTGCTCGACAACACGCTCCTCATAGTCCTCAGCCTTATTCTTAAGACCTGCAAACGAGCGCACGCCGATAATATCGCAGTAGCTACCCATAACAGGTATAGCCTCAAGAAGATGCTCCGCCTTATCGCCATCCATAACCACACCTCGCTCGGTCTCAAGCTTCCATGCGCCCTGATTGACATCAAGCACCATGACATTCATACCCAGATTCATTGCCGCCTTCTGCGTTGAGAGACGGGTACGAAGTGATGAGTTGAAAAATATCATCAGCAAGGTCTTATTTCTTCCTAACTCTGTATATGCGAACCTATTTTTCTTTACCTCCAGAGCCTCAGCAACTGCAAGATTAAGGTCGCCAATATCGGCAACATTTGTAAACTTTTTCATATCTATATCTTTTATTTTCCAATCCAAGTAAGTTTGCGCCACAGAGCCTCAAAAGGTCCGTGGGAGTGTCGTGAGAGCCACCAACGGCAGAAGATATACTGCAGAGCGACACAGAGCACACCAAGCAACAAGCTCGATGCATGGCCCGAATAGCGATACATACCAAGTCCCCAATTATAAAACACAAAGCCGCCTATAATAGACTGCGTCAGATAGTTAGTTAGGCTCATCTTTCCGTACGGAGCAATCTTGGCAAGTATATTACGCACTGAGGTACGATAGTAGAGTAGCACCACACCGGAGACATATATGAGCATCATTGCAAGGTTTTTCCACATATTGAGCATAACGCTCAAGCTCTTTCTAACAGATGCAATCTCTACTATATCCGGCACAATCTTATATAGCGGGAATAACACTGCAAATGCGCACAATGACACTACAAGAATACGCTTCCAGATAGTGATATTATTATCCTCATCATAGAATAGTCGTTTGCGACCAATAAAAATTCCAAGCAAAAAGAGGAAAACAGTCTGGGTCATTCGTCCATGCTCTATAGCCCACAGATAGTTTACCGGAAAACCATTCTCAAGTCCCTTCACTGCTACATCAAACCACGAGCCCTCTGCTTGTGCCGGAAGTATAGCCTTAAAGAGTTCACTTGATCCCAAATTGAGCGAAGTTGTTGAGGCGTCAAAAAGGCCCATGACTATATAGGCAATCTCTATCGGTTGCAGAGCAAAGAGTACGGTTGCTGCGACAAGCACCTTGTTACTTGCACGAACAAATGGCAGTACAAGCACTCCACAAACGGCATATACGGTAAGTATATCGCCATTATAGAAGAGCAAATCAAAGAGTCCAAAGAGCATCAATAGCACCATTCGCCAAACAAAGCGAGGACGAAAATCAGCTCCCTGCTGTGCCTGATTATCATGCTGGATAAATAGGCTAAGACCAAACAACATCGAAAATATAGCGTACATCTTACCTGCAAGAAGGAAAAATGTAGTATCCCACACGCACGCATTAACCTTAGCCATCAACTCACTTGACGACTCGGGGAACATATAGAAGTTTAGTTGCTCTATAAAATGTATCAGCACAATGCCTCCAATGGCTATGCCTCGCAGAATATCTGCAACATCTATTCTGGTATTGGGTTTTAAGGATGGGGTGTAGGTCATTGTTTCTATATCAAAAATATCAGCTTGCTTATCTTAATCAAATAATACGCGCGGATTCATCCTTGCAGGGCTACGCCACTCAATGCCAAACTGTTCAGAGAGCACAGCCGACTTCTCATGCCAATAGGCGTGACAGAAACCCATGCCACGAGGCATATCCTCAAGGCGAGAATCAACAATCTTTTCAGCCTCGTCTATAACCTCCTCCCAACGAGCGGTCCACTCAATTGGGTCATACTTAAGCATCTTTGTCTGCTTTATATCGCCGAGTCTGTCGCTATCTGCAGCCTCAATATTACTCTTATACAGAGCAATCTCGCTATCCAACTCATCATGCACCTCACCGATACTTAGCAAAATATCTAGGCGAAGCAACATAAGCTCTAGTTTCAGACGTGGGTGTGCATAAAGCAAATCTGCCATTTCATCAATAGCCTGCTCCACAAAAGAGAGGGAAATCTTGTCGGCAAATAGCTGTCGTGCATAAACGAGAAGTTCTCGCGCAAGCGCTGCATTCTCCCAACTACATCTCTGCTCTGCCAAATTTTGCTCTGCAACGCCTACGCAACACTCCATTGCTCGCTGCATGAGCTCCGCAGAGGACTCTGTAGCAAGACGCTGGCGGAGAGTGTTAAGTTCTGCTTTATAATCTACCTTTCCCATAGTTAGATAAGTTGTTTGAAAGATGCAAGGAATATATCAGCCTGCTGCTTTGTGATTGTAAGCGCAGGAAGTAGTCTTACTGTTGTTGCACCGGCACCACCTGTAAAGATGTGGTGCTCAAAGAGCAATTTTTTACGCATTTCCGAAGCCGAGCCGTCAATCTCAATACCGATCATTAGGCCTCGACCTCGTACCTCAACAATCTGCGGAATCTTCTTAAGCTCCGCAATAAGATACTCACCCACCTCATGAGCATTTTTTACAAGATTCTCGTTCTCAATAACCTCTAGTACAGCTATAGCAGCCGCACAAGCAAGATGATTACCACCAAAAGTTGTTCCCAGCATACCGTGCTTAGCCTCTATATGTGGGGCAATCAGCACGCCACCCATTGGAAAGCCATTAGCAATACCCTTTGCTACGGTAATAACATCTGCCTGAATTTTAGAGTGCTGGTGTGCAAAGAAGTCACCACTTCTACCATATCCCGACTGTATCTCATCGGCAATAAGCACAACGCCATACTTTTTAGTAAGCTCTCGAAGTGCCACAAAGAACTCATCTGTTGGGCAATGGATACCTGCCACACCCTGAATACCCTCAATAATCACTGCACAGAACTCTCCCGTAGCAAGTTTTGCCTCTACAGCCTGGGTATCGCCAAGAGCGACAAACTCAACATTCTCTGTTCTGTTAAACGGAGCGACAATCTTTGGATTGTCTGTTGCTGCAACAGCGCCAGATGTTCTACCGTGGAATGCAGCCTTAAAGGCGAGCAGTTTACTCTTACCCGTATGGAAAGAGGCGAGCTTAATAGCATTCTCATTTGCCTCCGCACCTGAATTACAGAGGAAGAGCGAGTAGTCTGTATATCCGCTCACTCGACCCAATTTCTCAGCTAAAGCACTCTGCAAAGAGTTCTGCACAGAATTTGAGTAGAAGCCCAACTGTGCCACCTGACTCTGTACCGCCTTAACATAGTGTGGGTGGCAATGACCAATACTTATCACCGCATGACCACCATAGAGGTCGAGATACTCAACCCCATCCTTGTCGTATACATAATTTCCGCATCCCCTCACTGGCTCAATGTCGTAGAGAGGATATACATCAAACATCTTCATTAGAAAGCACTTGCTTTAAGGTTTAGACCCAGATTCTCATCCAAGCCAAACATAATATTCATATTCTGCACAGCCTGTCCCGAAGCACCCTTGAGTAGGTTGTCAATAACCGAGACAATGTGCAATTTATTGCCATACTTAGCTACGCGGACAACAGCCTTATTGGTATTTACCACCTGCTTAAGGTCCACCTCTCTATCAACTACAAAGGTAAAGGCTGCATCAGCATAGAACTCTTTGTAGAGCTCAACAGCCTGCTCTGCTGTAAGGTCAGTTTCGGTATATACCGAAGCAAAAATTCCGCGAGCAAAGTCACCACGCATAGGCACAAAGTTGATATCACTGTTAAATGATGGCTGCAGTGTCTTAAGCGTGCGGCGTATCTCTATAAGGTGTTGATGCTCAAAGGCTTTATAGACAGAGATATTATCACTACGCCAGCTAAAGTGTGTGGTAGCGCCAGGTTTAACACCGGCACCTGTAGAGCCAGTGATTGCCGTTACATGCACTTCGTCCTTAAGCAATCCATTAGTAGCCAATGGGAGCAGTGCAAGCTGAATAGCAGTTGCAAAACATCCAGGATTTGCAAGGCGGAAAGTGTGGGCAATACGCTGACGGTTAATCTCAGGTAGACCATAAACATAGCCACAGCTCTCGTCACGAAAATCCTGCGCAAGGTCAATAACCTTAAGCGTTGCCGGCAGTGGATTCTCCTCCCAGAACTTGCGACTCTGACCATGAGCCGAGCAGAGGAAGAGTGCATCTATAGCTGTCAAATCGTACTTATCAGCAAAGCAGAGGTCTGTCTGACCAATAAGTCCGCCATGAACATCACTAAGGGCATTGCCTGCATTGGATGTGGAGTGTACAAAAGCAATCTCTACCTGAGGATGGTTCACAAGTAGTCGAAGCAGCTCTCCCGCCGTATAACCAGCGCCTCCTATAATACCGACTTTAATCATTAGCCTTCTTCTTATTGTAGTAAATCTTCATTGAGTTAGCCATAATCTTAGTAAAGCCCTTCACATCATCTGCGCTCCAAGCCTTATTAACCTCGCCATACTCACCAAAGTCTGTCTTCATCAAATCGAAGTCAGAGGTAACACCCACAAGTGTATAGCTATATGGGCGGAGAGTAATCTCAACAGTGCCATCTACATTTGCCTGAGTACTCTCAAGGAACGCCTCCATATCACGCATTACAGGATCAAGATACTGAGCCTCGTGGAGGAACATGCCGTACCAAGTACCAATCTGGTCCTTCCAGTACTGCTGCCACTTTGTAAGGGTATGCTTCTCAAGCATCTTATGTGCAGCGATAATAAGCATTGGTGCAGCAGCCTCAAAGCCTACACGACCCTTAATGCCGATAATTGTATCGCCAATGTGCATATCACGACCAATACCATACTGCGAGCCGATAGCCTCCACAGCACGAATAGCCTCTACCTTATCACTATACTCAACACCATTTACAGCGCTAAGTTCGCCCTTTGCAAAGGTTAGCTTAAGGGTTGATGGCTCGGTAGCGGTCACCTGACTAGGATATGCACTCTCTGGCAGTGTCTGCTCTGAGTGCAGAGTCTCCTTACCACCTACGCTTGTACCCCACAGACCCTTATTGATTGAGTACTCCATCTTCACAAAGTCAGCCACATAGCCGTGCTCCTTGAGATAGTTAATCTCATATTCACGAGTCAGTGTCATATCACGTGTTGGGGTAATAATCTCAATCTCCGGAGCCAAAATCTGGAATGTAAGATCAAAGCGCACCTGATCGTTACCAGCACCTGTAGAGCCATGAGCAACACAGTGTGCTCCTACGCTCTTAGCATACTCAATGATGGCGATAGCCTGAAATGTACGCTCTGAAGAGACAGAAATTGGATATGTTCCATTTCTCAAGATATTACCATAGACCATATACTTAATGCTCTGATCATAGTACTCCTGAGTAATATCAAGCGTAGCGTGCTTAGCAGCACCAAGAGCATATGCACGCTCCTCAATAGCAGCAAGCTCAGCATCTGAAAAACCGCCAGTATTAGCAATAGCAGTATAGACCTCATAGCCCAACTCCTCGCTAAGATACTTTACGCAAAAAGAGGTATCAAGACCTCCACTAAATGCAAGTACAACTCTCTTCTTCTCCATAATCTTATATTTTTTATTTTACTATTTCAAGTGAAAAATCTTCTTAACTGCGTTTTTAACTACCATCCAATAAGGCTGGAAATTTGAATTTGCCGGCAGCGGTGTCTTAGGGTCGTAAAGCATACCTGTACACAGACACATACGGCGGTTATTGCGCTGAAGAATGTCGTAATTACAACACCCCTCGCAACCCTTCCAGAACTCCTCATCATCCGTAAGTTCCGAAAATGTAACCGGCTTATAGCCCAGGCGGGTATTTAGTTTCATCACCGGCAATGATGTAGTAATACTGAATATCTTGGCAAACGGGAACCTAAGACGAGCAAGTTCAAAGGTACGAGCCTTAATCTGTGCCGCCAAACCGATATGGCGATACTCAGGGTCCACAATAAGACCCGAAGTGGCAACATAATCACCATGACCCCAGCACTCAATATAACTAAAGCCGACAAGCTTATCACCATCAAGCGCCACAACAGCCTTGCCACCGGTAATTTTTGCCGAAATGTACTCTGGCGTACGGCGAGCAATACCCGTTCCTCGCTGAAGAGCCGACTCATAAATCAATTGGCAAATCCTCTCCGCATATGCTACATGAGCCTGCTCTGCAAAGAGTATTTTTACTGCATTTTTATTCATTTTATATGAACTTTATTCTACAACTCTTATTTCGTAAAAAAGATGAGCAAATTTAGATATTTTTCATCAATATTCAAAGAAATAGCACTAAAAAGTGACATAACTACAAAAAAATAGAGGTAGAGCATATTATACCCCACCTCTATTTTTGCATATTATTCAATTATGAAGTATTTTGCCCATTCTTTATCTATATAGAGTCCGCAGACAGATGATTGCGGATACATAGCTCCCGACTCTGTAAGCGATATGCCGACATCCTCAATTGGCAGCAAGCGCGCTATGTCAAAAATTATTCGCTGCTCAGGCAAACATGAGTAGCCAACAGCTGGGCGAATACCACGATATTTACCGGCAAAAAGCTGCGGGATAGTAAGTCTTCTCTCTGCATCTGACAGATCTTGACTATTTGAATAGCCACGATAGAGTCTATACCTTACCTGTCTATGCAGATACTCGCTTGCAGCCTCCACGACCCTATCAGATAGGCTCTGCAACAGTAACGCGCGATAGTCATCACCCTCACTCTTTGCACTCTGTACAGCCTCTACCAAACTCTGCGGAACAGTTACAGCAAATAGCCCTACACAATCATTATAGCCCTTAGGTGCAACAAAATCTGCAAGGGATAGAGCTACTCCATATGCACCAACTCTGCTCTGTCGAGGTGTGGTTATTGTCACAGCGCTTTCACCATTTTCAAGAGAGATATTATCGCCATCGGAGTATGCATTTACAAACCTAACTACAGCTCTAATATTCTGATTTTCAAAATCATCCAAAACTCCATCCGCATCTAAGCGCAAGGCGCGACCCTCATTAGTATGAGGAGAAGTTTTCCAGAAATTATGGAAGCTGCGCCAATTTATATACCTACGAAGAGCCTTGATTGTAATATCTTTCGGAGTCCATATATCACCAATCTCACACTTCGGCATCTCCACACCGCTCCAATCAATCTGAAGGCGAGGTAGGTTATTTTTTGCCTTATCAGCACCCTTCGCAAACTCAGCGCGTAATGCCCTCTGCTCCGCCATTAACTGTTGGATAGTAGCCTCACGTTCTGTACCAAGCAACTTGAGCGCCAAGAGTGGATTTTGCGACGCATCCTTGACATGGAACACTGCTCCAGAATATAGTGGAGCAATCTTTACAGCCGTATGGAGTGGTGAAGTGGTTGCGCCACTGATAAAGAGTGGAACATCTACTCCTGCCTCGCGGAGCATTGTGGCAGTGATGCACATCTGCTCAAGCGAAGGGGTAATAAGTCCACTGAGTCCGATAAAGTCTACATTATGCTCAATAGCCGCCTTTACTATATCTTGCGGAGCGACCATGACTCCCAAATCAATAACCTCAAAGCCATTGCAGCGTAGAATAACCGAGGCGATATTCTTGCCAATATCATGCACATCTCCCTTGACAGTTGCAACAAGGTAGCGACCTACTCCACCAATACTCTTGCTACTCTCAATATATGGTTGCAAAATGGCGACTGCGCGTTTCATAGTCCTGGCGCTCTTAACCACCTGTGGCAAAAACATCTTACCCTCACCAAAGAGCTTTCCAACAGCTGTCATTCCCTCCATAAGTGGTTTTTCGACAATCTCAACTGCTGACGAGTATAACTTTAGCGCCTCTGCCAAGTCCTGCTCCAAATAGCTCTCATCACCCCGTTGCAGAGAGTCCGCAAGACGCTGAGAGATAGGTATGCTCATTCGGTCTACAACATTAGTATCCTCTCTCTTCTCCATAAAAGAGGTCGCCATTGCAATCAACGTCTCAGTAGCATCAGCTTTACGATTAAGCACTACATCCTCCAATACCGTGCGCAGCTGAGACGGTATCTGCTCGTACATAACCGCTGTCGAAGGATTTATAATAGCCATATCCATGCCCGCGCTGGCAGCATGATATAGAAATACTGCATGCATAGCCTCACGGATGTAGTTATTACCACGAAAGGCAAAGGAGAGATTGCTCACGCCTCCGCTAACATGTGCACCAGGTAGATTTTGGCGTATCCATGCCGTTGCGCGTATAAAGTCTCGTGCATAGTTATCGTGTTCGGCAATGCCCGTGGCAATAGTTAGTATATTTGGGTCAAAGATTATATCACATGGCTCAAAGCCAACCTTCTCTGTAAGTAGTCTATACGCCCTACTACAAATCTCAATTTTGCGCTGATAGGTTGTCGCCTGGCCCAACTCGTCAAATGCCATAACAACAACTGCAGCACCAAAACGCTTAATCTCTTTTGCTCTGTCAATAAATGTCTGCTCACCCTCCTTAAGTGAAAGAGAGTTTACAATAGCCTTACCTTGGATTGTCTTAAGCGCCGCAACAATAACCTCAAAGCGCGAAGAGTCAATCATCCACGGCACCCGAGCCACTTGTGGGTCAGATGCCATAATATTCAGGAACTCAACCATTTGACTCTCAGAGTCAAGCATAGCATCGTCCATGTTTATATCAAGCACCATTGCGCCATCCTCGACCTGTTTACGAGCGATGGTAAGAGCTTCAGCATAGTTTTTTTCGCTAATAAGGCGCAAGAATTTACGACTACCAGCGACATTACACCTCTCGCCAACATTGACAAACACCCCATTTGCATCAAAGGCATCCAGACCTGCAAGCCAAGCACTTGGTTGTGCCTCTATTTGTCTAGGGGCATATGAACTGACCGCAGTAGCAATTGCCGCAATATGTTCAGGCGTAGATCCGCAGCAACCACCCACAATATTGACAACTCCTCGCTCTGCAAAGCGTGCAATATCCGTTGCCATCATTTGTGGAGTCTGGCTATATTCACCCATCGCATTTGGAAGTCCAGCATTGGGATAGGCACTCACATAACAAGGGGCTACATCCGATAATTCCCTTAAGAATGGCTCCATCTGCGCTGCACCAAAGGAGCAATTAAGTCCTATAGCTGTAAGATTAAAGTGGCGAAGAGATGTAACCACAGCCTCCATGGTCTGACCTGACAATATTCGACCAGCAGCATCCGCAATAGTTAATGACACTATTATTGGCAACTCAACGCCGTGATTTTCAAAGACTTTTCGCGCAGCAGTAAGCGCAGCCTTAGCATTGAGGGTATCAAAGACAGTCTCTACAAGTAGTAAATCTACACCAGCCGTAACCAAAGCATCAATCTGCTCGATATACGCATCGGTCAGTGAATCAAAATTTATCTCTCTATATCCTGGATTCTCTACATCTGGTGACATTGAGAGCATTTTTCCGGTAGGACCCACAGAGCCGGCTACAAAGCGTGGTCTATCAGGTGTGATAGAGTTCATTCGCTCCACCTCTTGTCTGGCAAGCTCTACAGCTGCGATATTAAGGCGATAGACCAGATTCTGAGTGCCATACTCTTGCTGCGATATTCGCTGGCTATTGAAAGTACAAGTCTCAATAATATCCGCACCGGCCTCGAGATACCTGCGATGTATTGCCTGAATAACATCTGGACGAGTTAGAACAAGCATATCATTGTTACCCGCAAGTGGTTGAGGATGGTTTTCAAATTCTGCACCTCTAAAGTCACTCTCGGTGAGGTTATAACGTTGAATCATAGTGCCCATAGCTCCGTCAAGCACCATAATTCGCTTTTTAAGAGTATCGTGTAGTAGACTCATTAGTAGACATTTTTAGCAATCTGCTCAATACTTGCCACAGCATTCATAGAGTAGAAGTGTATGCTCGGCACACCAGCCGCTCGTAGCTCTCTCGCCTGCATAGTCGCCCACTCCACACCTAAAGCCTTAACCTGCTCATTATCCTTACATTTACGAAACTCATTAGATAGTTCTATCGGCAAATCAATATGGAAAGTCTTTGGCAAGAGCGCCTGCTGAGTGAGCGAAGTGAGGGGCTTGAGTCCAGGAATTATCGGCACAACAATACCGGCAGCACGACAACGAGCGACAAAGTCAAAATATTTAGCATTATCAAAGAACATCTGAGTCACAACATACTCAGCACCTGCATCCACCTTAGCCTTTAAGTGTTCTATATCGGTATCAATATTCATCGCCTCCTCATGCTTCTCTGGGTAGCCAGCTACACCAAAAGAGAAGGCTTGTAATAGGCTATTATGGTTAGTTCCATCCAGCAATTCTCCATTATTAAATCTTGAGACTTGATTGCACAACTCTACAGCGTGCTGATATTCACCCTGCTCAGGTAAATATCTACTGTCACCCTTCGCCTTATCTCCACGAAGCACCAACAAATCTGTAATTCCTAAATAAGAGAGGTCAATCAGTTCATTCTCAAGCTCTGCGGCACTAAAGCCACTACAGATAATATGAGGTACTGTTGCAACATTGTAGCGACTCTTAAGGGCTGCTGCGATAGCCACTGTACCAGGGCGTTTACGCTCTGTTGTACGCTGAAAGACACCTTGAGCAACCTCACGATATACTACATCTGTGCGATGTGTAGTAATATTGATATATGCAGGGGCAAAGTACATGAGGCGCTTGACACTATCAAAAAGTGTATCTATACTATTTCCCCTCAAAGGAGGTAAAACCTCAAACGAGAATGCTGTACTATGATTTTCCTTAAGAAAAGAGGCTACACTCATAATTATTACAATTTTTTTTGATTTACAAAAGTATAACTTTTGAAAAGAAATGCCAAGTAATAACATAAAAAAGTCTGCCACAAGTGACAGACTTTAGAATAGAAATAAGCGTAACACTACTCAATCTTGCCCTTGTGAAGGTTTACAAAGAGGTGCCACATACCTGATACGTTTCTCTTAACAAACTCAAGAACTGCGCTATCAGATACAATATTCTTATCGTCATCAACGATAATTACGCTCTCAGCCTCTACACGCCAGCTACCATCGTTACTCTGTGCAAGGTATGCCTTAGGCCAATACTTGTTATAGTTCCAGTCATTAATAAGTGGCTGAAGATGAGCAGCATCAGAACCTGAAAGATCATAATAACCACCACTCATGCAGAAAATACGAATCAAGTTATCACGCATGCGAACAAAACAGATAACATCGTGTGGATAGTCGTCATCAGCGCTAAGAGCAATACGGAAATCGCCATCCTCATCCTTACGGATAGAGAAGTGTGACATCAAAAGATCTTGTAATTGTGAAAGTGTCATGACTAGAAAAGTTTTAAGTTGTTATTCTCGATAATTGATTTATTATTCAAAGATAGTACAATTTATCAATTAATCCAAATAAATAGTACAATTTTTCAGCTGCACACTCAGATTTGTTGCAAATAAGTAGCCATATCAACAAAAACAAAAAAGCCAACCCATAAAGGATTGGCTTAAAGAGGCGGCTACCTACTCTCCCACGGGAAGACCGCAGTACCATCGGCGTTAGTGAGCTTAACTTCTCTGTTCGGAATGGGAAGAGGTGGAACCTCACTGCTATAACCACC
>CAJGDC010000003.1 GCA_904502005.1 uncultured Alistipes sp. | reverse complement strand
TGCTATGTGTCGTATGGCTCAGGATTGGGCTATGCGTTATCCACTTGTGGATGGTCAGGGTAACTTCTGTTCTATGGATGGTGACTCTCCTGCGGCTATGCGTTACACAGAGGCTCGCCTGCAGAAGATTTCAGCCGAGGTTATGGCAGACATTGACAAGCAGACTATCGACTGGACTCCAAACTTTGACGGTGAGGAGCTCGAGCCTACAGTATTGCCTACAAGAATTCCGCTTCTGCTTGTAAATGGCGCAAGTGGTATTGCGGTAGGTATGGCAACAAATATGGCTCCGCACAACCTTGGTGAGGTTGTAGATGCTTGTTGTGCATATATCGATAATCCTGAGTGTGAGTGTGAGGAGCTTCTCCACTTTGTTAAGGGTCCAGACTTCCCTACAGGTGGTATCCTCTACGGTTATGCAGGTATTAAGGAGGCGCTACTTACAGGTCGTGGTCGCGTGATTATCCGTGCTAAGTACGAGATTGAGACCACTAAGAATAATCGTCAGCAGATTGTCTTTACCGAGATGCCTTATATGGTACGTAAAGATGAACTTTGCGATACTATTGGCAAGCTGATTAAGGATGGACGTATTGAGGGTATCTCTGATGTGAACGATGAGTCTTCTGACCGCGATGGTATCCGCCTTGTTGTTCAGCTTAAGCAGGATGCTGTGGCAAACGTTGTTGTCAATATGCTCTTCAAGCATACAGCTCTTCAGTCATCATTTGCGGTGAATAATATCGCCCTTGTAAATGGTCGCCCAGAGCTTCTTAACCTTAAGCAGCTTATTGCACACTTCGTAGATCATCGTCATGAGGTGGTTGTTCGCCGTACACAGCACGACCTTAAGGTTGCGCAGGATAGACTCCACATTGTTCAGGGTCTGCTTATCGCACAGGATAATATTGACGAGGTTGTTCATACAATCCGTGCACAGCGTACCCCTGAGGATGCTCGTCAGGCTCTTATGGAGCGCTTCAACCTCTCTGAGCTTCAGGCTGCCGCTATCGTTGCAATGCGTCTGGGTGCTCTTACAGGTCTTGAGCATGGTAAACTTACTGCTGAGCGTGATATGCTGGAGGCAAATATTGCTGAGTAT
Organism: uncultured Alistipes sp.; assembly: GCA_904502005.1. Lineage (GTDB taxonomy): Bacteria > Bacteroidota > Bacteroidia > Bacteroidales > Rikenellaceae > Alistipes. Next base: position 62,734 of record CAJGDC010000003.1, on the reverse strand, counting down.
ACAGAGATTCTTGGTAGCACAGAGCGTCAGCTTCAGATTGTTAAGGAGGAGCTTATTGAGGTGCGTGAGAATTATGCTGATGAGCGTCGTTCGGAGATTGTATACTCTTCTGAGGAGTTCAATCCAGAGGACTTCTACGCTGATGAGGATATGGTTATCACTATCTCTCACCTCGGATATATCAAGCGAACTTCACTCTCTGAGTACCGCACACAGAATCGTGGTGGCGTAGGTGCTAAGGGTAGCGCAACTCGTGATGAGGACTTTATCGAGCATATCTATGTAGCCTCTATGCATAATACAATGATGTTCTTCACAGAGAAGGGTCGTTGTTACTGGCTAAAGGTATACGAAATTCCTGAGGGTACTCGTTCTTCTAAGGGTAGAGCTATACAAAACGTTATCCAGATTGAGCCGGATGATAAGGTTCGCGCATATATCAACTGCAAGCGCCTGAGTGATACTGACTATGTTGAGAACAACTACATCATCATGTGTACTAAGGACGGAACAATCAAGAAGACCAAGCTGGAGGCATACTCTCGCCCACGTGCAAATGGTGTCAATGCAATTGTTATCCGTGAGGGTGACCAACTTATTGACGCTAAGCTTACAAGCGGTCGCGCAGAGGTGATGATTGCTTCACGTGAGGGTAAGGCTATCCGCTTCAATGAGGAGATTGTTCGCCCTGTGGGTCGTACAAGTATGGGCGTGCGTGGTATCGCCCTTGAGGAGGGTAATGAGGCTATCGGTATGATTTGCATCGAGCCGGATTCAAATCAGGATGTGCTTGTGCTCTCTGAGAATGGCTTTGGTAAGCGTACAGACCTTGATGAGTATCGCATTACCAACCGCGGTGGTAAGGGTGTTAAGACTATCAATATCACTGAGAAGACCGGTAAGCTAATCTCTATCCAGGCTGTTACAGACCAGAATGACCTTATGATTATCAATCGCTCAGGTCTTACTATCCGTACTGCTGTTGAGCAGATTCGCGTGGCTGGTCGTGCTACCCAGGGTGTGAAGATTATCAACCTTCGTGAGGGTGATGTTATCGCCTCTGTTATGGCAGTGCCAAAGAGTGAAGAGGAGGAGACTGTTGAGGCCGTAGATGCTCAGAATGTAGTCTCTGTGGAGACTGTTGAGACAGTAACTGAAAACGAAACAAATAATTAAAACCAAATTTTAATATTATGAAAAAAATTATCTTGATGGTAGCAGCTGCTATGGCTTTGATGGTGCCAACTGCTACTGCACAGAAAATCAATGAGGAGTCTACACTCTCAAAGCTTGCTAAGAGCGATGCAGAGGTTAAGGACGCAAAGAAGGCCGCTAAGGCTGCAGTATGGGTAAACCGTGCAAAGACCTACGCTGATGCCCTTATGGAGCCAACTAAGGCACTCTCAACATCTCTTGACGCAACATTCTTGCGTTACACTATGGGAGAGCCTACTGAGACTGTAACCGACGAGCAGGGTCGTCAGATTTGGGTTTACCCTTGGGTTAAGGTATACATGAGCGAGAACCGTGTGGCTGCATGGGATCAGACTCGTGAGATTAAGGAGGGTATTTTTGATGTTGTCGTTGAGGCTATTGCTAAGGCTCAGGAGCTTGATCCTAAGTCTGACGCTAAGGTTAAGCCGCTTCTTGACCTTGCTATCAACTACTACTCTCAGCTTGGTGAGATTAGCACCTTTATTCCTAAGTATGAGGTGGCTATCGACGCTTTCGTTAAGGCTGCAAAGCTCCAGCAGAATAAGCTCTATACTCAGGTAGATCCTAAGTATTACTTCTTCGCTGGTCAGATGTCTGCATTCCTCGGTGCTGAGAAGAAGCAGTACTTTGTTGACGGTGAGAACTACCTTAACAAGGCACGTGAACTCGGTTATGTAGACGAGACAGGTAACCTCTACTACTACCTCTTCCACTGCTACTATGGTCAGCGTGAGGATAATAAGGAGAACCTTGTGAAGGCAAAGAATATCCTTCTTGAGGGTATCGAGAAGTTCCCAAAGAACGACAAGATTCTCGACGGTCTTATGTCTCTTTACACTGCTGAGGAGGGTATTGGTGACCCAGCAGAGCTTGTAACTATGATTGACAAGTTCCTCGCTGAGACTCCAGATAACCCAGACCTCTGGTTTGGTCGTGGCCGTGTATTCTACAAACTTAAGAACTTTGATGAGTGTATCACCTCTTTCAAGAAGATTGACACTCTTAAGCCAAATGACTACGATACAAACTTCTACATTGGCTACTTCTATGTTGAGAAGGCTGAGCACGAGAACCGCCAGTTCAACCAGAAGCTCGACTCATTCACAAGCCAGGAGGAGTATATGGCAGAGCGTAAGAAGGTTCGTGCTGTATATATGGAGTCAATCCCTTACCTTGAGAAGGCACACGAGCTCAATCCTCAGAATGTAGACTGCGCTCAGATTCTTAAGGAGGTATGCTTCCTTCTCCGTGAGGAGCCAGGTGTAATGGATAAGTACACTAAGTATAATGCGGAGTATAAGAAGCTTAAGGGCCTCGAGTAAAATTTTGTCGTGATAGTGTGCCACCTACGGCACATCCCTTAAAAACCAGTGGCGGCTGTACGAACTAGTACTATCCGCCACTGCTTTTTTGCACGATGCACCGTATCTGACGCACTCTGACGACAAAATGGCTTTTCGCTATTGGCCATTAGCCAACAGCTAAAAGCTAATGGTAGAAATCTTGCATCCGCAAGATTTTTTTATTACTTTTGTACAACTATTCACAAACGGTATGAATCACGATGTATTTATAAGCTACTCAAGTAAAAACTCGGCAGCTGCGCAGGCAATATGTCATCAGCTTGAAGATAATAATATCAAGTGTTGGATGGCTCCGCGAGATATTCCTGTAGGAGCAAAGTATGCTTCGGTTATCACTCAAGCCATTAAGGAGTGCAAGGCTGTTGTGCTTGTCTTTTCGGAGTATTCGGCAATCTCTCCTTGGGTAGAGAGCGAGATAAATATCGCCTTTTCAAACCGCAAGCCAATCGTTCCATATAAGATAGACACAACCCCTCTTGAGAACTACGACGAGTTCTATCTAATGCTCAACAACCGCCATTGGATTGAGGCTTACCCAGACTTTAAAACGCGGTTTGCAGATTTGGTTACGGTCATCTTAAATCTTGTAGGTGCTAAAACCTCAAATGTTGCCAAGCCTATTCCAACCCCTGCCAAGACCTACAAAGTTGGTGACTACTACAACGACGGTGTGCGCGAGGAGGCAGAACGTAAAGCCCGCGAAGAGGCAGAACGCAAGGCTCGTGAGGAGGCGGAACGCAAAGCTCGTGAGGAAGCTGCTCGCAAAGCCCGCGAAGAGGTAGAACGCAAGGCTCGCGAGGAAGCTGCTCGCAAAGCCCGCGAAGAGGTAGAACGCAAGGCTCGCGAGGAAGCTGCTCGCAAAGCGCGTGAAGCGGCAGAACGCAGGGCTCGCGAAGAGGCAGGGCGAAGACGACGACTGGGTATATACGCGGTAGGCGACTACTACAATGACGGTGTGCGTGAGGGTGTTGTCTTTGAGGTAAGTGCCGATGGTAGGCACGGTAAGATTGTGAGTATGAAGCAATCTGCAGAGTACTTAAAGTGGGCGATAGACGAAAGAAAATTTGGCCTGTTTAAAAGCGAGGCTGAACGTCTTATAGGTGCTGATAGTAAGACAGACGGTGTATATAATATGGCAAAAGTCAAGGCTATCTCTGGTTGGCGAGATAAATATCCTGCCTTCAAGTGGTGCGCAGACCTTGGAGAGGGTTGGTATCTGCCGTCAATAGAAGAACTGCGTACAATTAATAAATACAGGGATAAACTCAATCCTAAATTAACTGATAAGTTGTCTGGTTGGTGTTGGTCGTCAACAGAGGATTCTGAGTTTTGTGCGTGGAATGTCAGTATGATCAATGGCTATACCGACTTCAACCTCGGTAAGTACGGCAGCCTTTATGTGCGCGCTGTGTCCGCTTTTTAGTTTAGCTATTGGCTATTGGCTTTTTAGCGGTGTCGGCAAATTTGCCGACAGTAGTGAAATTAAGGAATTTAGGGAGATTAGTGTTTTTCGCTAACTTCCCTAAATTCCTTAACTTCATTAAATTCTCTGTACTGCGTCAGCAAGCCAACGCCGCGATTAAGCCGAGTGCAACAGCGGTCGCACACCGAAGGTGCAAAAGGCGACAATTGAAAACGGGAGCTTGCTCACAGATTTTCAATTTCGCATTTTGGGGTATTTATGCCGCGACTGATATTGCCGAGGCGGAGCGGTGAAGGGTTGCCGAAGGCAAGCCAATAGTGATTTTTTCTGCGCATTCTTGCTATTCTGATAAAAAAATTGTAACTTTGTGTGTTAATAAAATCAAGACTATGGGAAATAAAATTAATGATCCTATTGCGCGACTGATGGGTTTGCGTTATAAATCGCACCCTTGGCACGGCATTGAGGTGGGTGAGGCAGCACCCGATGTAATCACCGCCTTTATTGAGATGGTGCCGACTGATACTGTTAAGTATGAGCTGGACAAGGTAAGCGGCTATCTGAAGATTGACCGCCCACAGAAGTACTCAAATGTTGTCCCTGCGCTCTATGGTTTTGTGCCACAGAGTTTTTGTGGTGACAAGGTTGCAGATTATTGTATGCAGCAGAGTGGTCGCACTGATATAGTTGGTGACGGTGACCCACTTGATATTTGCGTGCTCACAGAGCGCGACATCGTTCATGGTGATATTATCTGTGAGGTGAAACCTATCGGCGGCTTCCGTATGCTTGATGGTAATGAGGCTGACGATAAGATTATTGCCGTGCTTACCCACGACGTAACTTACAGCAGCTATAACGACATCTCGGAGCTGCCAAAGGGCGTTGTAAACCGTCTGAAGCACTACTTCCTTACCTATAAGGATATGCCGGATAGCGAGAAGGCGAAGAAGGTTGAAATCGTAGATGTCTATGGTCGCGAGGAGGCTCAGGAGATTATCAATCGCTCTCTTGAGGATTATAAGTGTCATTTTGATGGGTTGGATGAAATTCTTCGCCACGTCTAATTTTATTTTGTTGTGATAGCGGCACATTTTCTGCCGCTAATAAAAAAAGCCTGCTGGGCTGTACTATGTGTACTATCCTCAAGCAGGCATTTTTCATTGAGCGTTGTAAATGCACCACTCTGACAACAAAATGGGGCGGTACTCTAATTGAACTGTGCCGAGCGTCGTATCTACCGCGTTTTGACGACAAAATGGCTATTAGCTATTGGCCGTTAGCCATTAGCTATTTAACAAAAAAATCCTTATCTTTGCTGAAAATTGTTGAGATATGATGAAAAACAGGAATATTGTCTACACTATAGTTTTGATGCTCTCTTCTATGCTATTTGCGTCGTGTTCTGAAGATACGACTAAGCGTATAGAGTTTGCAAAGATTGTTGAGTCGCGCACAAGCCAGGACCTTCTGAATGATTTGTATCTTGGCAGCGATGCAGATATTGAGGCAATTGCCCGAATATTAAATGTGACTCCATCATCTGTTGAGCGTATTCGCAAAGGGGAGTCATATCCAACAGTGCAGTTTGAGGAGCGAATCTATGAGGTGTCGTTGTACTATATGCAGAATGGTCAATCGTTTAGCAAACTTCGTGCAGCCTTGGACCCTGAGTATGCGTGGTATGACTACTTTATGGATGCACCGTCTGACCGACCTTGGCTGTTTTGGGGGATACTGTTGACTCTATTTTTGATGACTTGGTTGGTTAGTGTTGCTGAAAATATAGCTATCTTGGGAAGTGCTGGACTGATTTTGGAGTTTCTGCTTTACTGCGTAGTCTGGATATCCTGCTGGATATGTAGCCCAGATAATATTCAGGACTCGTATGTAGATACTATAAACCCAACAATAGAGCAGTTGAAATGAGACGACTAAATCTACTACTATCGCTTAGTCTCCTTATTTTTACATCGTGTAAAGATAGGGAGGCTATCTTGTTAAAGGAGCGCGTGCACTCTCAATATTCTGCAAACCCCAGTGGCGAGAAGCTATCTTCTGGTAGTAAGGTCCAGTATATAGAGATAGAACGCAACATAAGCAAAAAGTATGTAGATGCTCTGGAGGGACTTGTAGATAGCGCATTTGAGAGTCAGTTACAGCGTTTTGAAGATGAGCAGTTGGGAGTGTGGGGTAGTTACTCCAATATGTTCTCGTGGTTGTTCTCAAGCAGGCAAGCGTGGAATGATAAGATGAGGTTATTATCTCAGAGATATTTTACAACACTAGATATAAATCAGCAGCAACATGAGCTCTATATGCAGTATGTGAGCGAGATAAGCAGTATTCGACAGCAATTTATCTCATCGAGCAACTTGCCCGTTTATACGCAATTGGAGCTGCCATCATCTAATATTTCGCTTGACTTTTTGGCTGAGCACTCACGAAATAACTTGATTATAGAGTTTGGAACTGAGATTTTCAGTTGGCTCTTGGCGTTTATTATTATTCAGCTGGTGCTACTTTTTGTAGATAAGATAGCCGGCAGTTGGGGTTGCTTGATTGATATTGTTGTGTTTGCTACTATTTTAGTTGCTTCAGTAGTTATGACATCTATTAACGATACGAAGTTGATAGATAGCCTAAAGAGCCAATATAGTATAAGCGAACAGCACTATAATAGTGAGGCAATTATTGAGTCACTAAATCACAATACGGAGACTTTTTATGAGAATTTATAGGTTTATTATTGTTGCGATATGCCTCTGTTTTATCACCCTTTCGTGTAAAAGAACAGGTAGAGAGGTTGCTGAAAAAATCTCTGTTGAACTGACAGAGCGATCGGCAAAGGAGTTGGTAGACAAGGGCGCGGAGAAGAGTCTGAAAACGCTTACAAAGAGTCAGCTGCGTGATATGGAGTGGGATGATGTGTTACGAGTGATTAAGAGCAAGGACATTAACCTGGAGCAGTCGCTCAAGCGTTTAGATAACTCATTCCAGAAGAAGATAGGCGAGGCGATTACTGCTGACTATGAGTGCTACACTGCGCTTGTGTCGTCAAACAGACTAATCGACGAGTTTTCAGACTTTGCCAAAAACTCGCCACAGGTGGCTAAGGATATTGACATGTTCAAATACTTTGCAAAGTGTCGCGATTTGGAGCGCCGTTTCGGAGTGGCAGATGCTCTCAATTTTGTGGTGAAGGAGGATATGGGTGTGGTTAAGTTCTTTAGGCAGAGCGATAATGAGTTGATAGGTGAGCTTAAAGATGGTATATTCCTGTTAAAAGAGCCTCTGAATAGTGGAAAACTGAGCTCCAATTCACTGCTTAAGCAGACTCTGATGCCAAACGTGCTCTATAAGGTTAAGGGTATAGATAATATCAGATACCTCTATCATACAGACGATTTGGGACGATTGACAAAGGTTGAGTCAAAGGGTACAGATGCGGATAAACTGCTGCCAAATGTTGTTCGTGTTCGTGAGGGTATTGACCTCGGTCCAAGGTTTACTTCGTTGCTCAGTAGCGTCAAAAAGAGCTCTAAAGGTGGCGATGTCGATGTGACAATGCTACTAAAGTATGCCGATAACCAAACTACGCCTTTGGTTGCAGATGTTAAGGTCTCTGTTAATGGTAAGCGTGTTGTCAGTGAGTCGTTTGAGAATTTAGCTAATACCTCAAAACGTACATTTACAGCTGCTGATAATGCCAAGCTGATAGATGATTATGCTAAAAAGGGGCTTTTGACGACAAAGAAGAGGGAAGACCTGCTGTGCGAGATGGCTGAAGATAATGAGTTGGCTAAACTTATCCACGCAGAGCCAGAGCTTAATATAAAGAGGTGGATGAATACCCGTAACCATGTGGATAAGAGTAAACTGGCTCGCACTGTTGAGGGACGTACAGTTCCTAATGGAAAGGTATATGCAGGCAATGTCTACTACTTTAATCCGCACCTTAATTCTACCTTGAAGGCTCGACTTGAGCGCAAGGGTGTTATTCAACTCAAGAAGTTTGGTGAGCTTACTTACGATGATTTGTTGAAGTTGGATAAGTTGTATCCCGATGGCGTTCCATTTACAAAAGAGGGTTACCCGGACTTTAGCGGTGTGGCTACAAAAGATAGGGCAGGAAAGACGTTGCGTATAGACATTGGCGAGTTGTCTGGAAGTAGCAAAAAGGATACAAATAAGGCTAATAGCATCTATCTGCAAAAGGGATATAAGGACAAAGGTGGTTACACTTGGCACCATAAAGAGAATAGTACCATCCTAATACGAGTGCCATCGGCTATACATCAACTTATTGACCACGCGGGCGGAATGAGTACCGATGCACTTAAGCGAGCTGCCTAAAAGTATATCTAATGTGTAATTGATAAAATTTGCAAAATAATTCCTACCTTTGCGCAAAATATACATTATGAAGAGGAAATATCTATTTTTTGACATAGATGGAACGCTTGTTGCCGGTGGTTACGGCAATAAGACATATGTTCCCGATTCTACAAAACTTGCACTTGAGAAGCTCCGCGAGGCGGGTCACTTTCTTGCTATTGCAACGGGTCGCTCGCAGGCTATGGCTGTGGGTTATATGCGAGAGCTGGGCTTTGAGAATATGGTAAGTGATGGAGGTTATGGTGTTACTATCAATGGCGAGTTGATAGACATTACTCCGCTAAATAAGCAGGATGTTATTCGTGTTATTGATGAGTGTAAGGCGAAGGATATTCCATGGGCATTGCAGATAGATAACTCTGTTGTACGTAGCGCTCCTGATGGCCGTTTTGAGGAGTTTACGCATGATGTTTATATGCAGACGCAGGTGGTTGAGGGTCTTGATCCTAATAATTACGACAAGATTTATAAAGCCTATGTTGCCTGCTATGAGCCTACTGAGCAGACTATTGAGAGTCTGAAATATGTGCCGTGGGGTCGTTTCCTTAAGGAGTATATATTTATTGAGCCGACCGATAAGGCATATGGTATTCGCCGCGTTATGGACTACTTTGGCGCAGATTATAGCGATGTTGTGGTCTTTGGTGATGCTGCGAACGATTTGTCTATGTTTGTTGACGGATGGACCAAGGTGGCTATGGGAAATGCCATAGATGCACTTAAGCAGCGAGCCGATTATGTTACCACCGACGTAGATAAGGATGGTATATATAATGCCTGTGTAGCGTTGGGGTTGTTCGAGTAAAACAAATAGAGGGGTGAGAAAATCTCACCCCTCTCTATTTTTTATAGCTCTGCTTACTTAGTAATTGCATCGTAGAAGTCTGTTGTAGCCCAAGTGAAGCCCAACTCCTTAGCGATGTTGAATGTGTAAGGCGTATTAACCATCCACAAGAAGGTCTCGATGCCATAGTTATGGAACTGCTCAATCCAGTCTGTGTGGTTGAGGATAACATTGATGTTGTATGATACAGCGTGGTAGCCCTTCTCCTTAACCTCAGCAGGGGTAAGTGAGTGGTGAAGGCTGCTTGAGTTGTAAAGCACCTTTACATTTGGCTCCTGGCGCATAACCTCATCGAGTGTAGAGGTCTTGAATGAGAGCATGTAGACCTGATCAACCATATCGAGCTCACGGATAACCTCAAGACACTTTGTGACGAGCAACTTCTCACGGTCGCCCTTGTGCGACTTAAGCTCAACCATCTGTACAATGTGCGGAGTCTTCTTTGCCTGCTCCAGCCACTCGCGAAGAGTTGGAATCTGGTGACCAAAAGGAAGAACATGTGCGCGAACCTCATCAAATGTGTTGCCCTGGCAGCTAAGCTCAGAGTTAATCTTGTTGTCGTGGCGGATTACAATCTGGTCATCAGATGTAAGATGCACGTCAAACTCGATACCATCAAAATTGAGCTCCTGAGCGCGACGAAGAGCATCAAGCGTATTCTCGTCGGTTGTAAACTCGCTACCGGTACTTGCATTTCCGCGGTGAGCAAGAATCTTAACTTTGTGCTCAGGCTGCTTGCAGCAAGATGTCATTGCAAACAGTACGATAGATAGTGCAAATAAAATCTTCTTCATAACTCTATCGGTGATCTGGCAAGTTAAACACTGTTCTAATTGTCTGTACAGCCTCTGGAGTCATACCGTCTGGTGTAAAGCCGAAGTTCTTAGCTGTCATATAGATATTTGCAGCTTTATTCAGTACATCGATCTGGTCAAAAGCCTCCATAACATCTGGACCTACGGCAATAACACCGTGCTTCTCCCAAAGTACAACATCGTAACGCTTAATCTTCTCGAGAGTTGGCTCAACAAGCTCGGTTGATGATGGCATTGCGTAAGGTACAACACCGATACCAAGTGGAGCAAATGCAAGAGTTTCAGGAATCATTGACCAAAGTACCTGTGTAAGGTGCTCAGAGTCAAGGAACTCATTATTGTGTGACATCGCAACAAGCTCAATTGGGTGAGTGTGAAGTGTAGCCTTATAATTTGCACCGCTCTCAAGCATATAGTTCTGAAGCGCCAAGTGAGATGAAATCTCAGATGTTGGAACGATAGGCTCGTCAGCGATAATCTCATAAGTTGCACAGTCGTCCAAAATACGAACGATGCTACCGCCACACATTGGATCGCGTGCCAAATCACGCATGCGCTTACCTGTGCCTTTGCAGTAGAAGTAGCAACCCTTGAGGTAAGGGAGTGTAACGCCGATAGCCTTTGGCTCGCAAATTGCTGGCATTGCGCGCATCTCGTCGTCTACATACTCAGTGATATTGAGGGTAAGGTTTCCGCCATTGCGCTCAGCCCAGCCTTTCTGCCATAGGTAACCTGCTACCTCAGCAGCAGAGTCCAGTACCTTCTTAAGCTCTGGACGATTAGTTAAAATTGATGCCATAATTATTTTAGTTTAGTTAGGTTTATTACGATATTTTATGCCAACTTGTTCTTATTTACCCAGAACATCAGCTCGCTCTCACCGCGAAGGTAGCCAAGATAGTTCTTCATTGCGTAGCCTGGAGCATCACGGAATGAGTTGATTGTAATACCGCCAAGGTGGTTTGTAAGGGTGATGTTGTCGTATGTGAGGTAGAACTCTGGAATATCTGGCTCAGTCTCAAATACATCAATAGCTGCACCGAGGAGCTTACCGCTATCCATAGCGTTCTTAAATGCCTCAGTCTCTACGAGGTATGAACGGGCAGAGTTGATAAGGTATGAGTCCTGCTTCATAAGACCAAACTCTCTCTCTGTCATAATTGCGCCATTTGAACGTGCGTGGAGTGAAACGATATCAGACTGCTGAAGGAGCTCGTCAAATGACACATGACTTACATAATCAACATTGCACTCCTTGAGGAATGGATCAGAAACTAAAATCTTGCAGCCAAAATTACGCAACTTGTGAGCCACAAGACGACCGATTGAACCGAAACCAACAATACCTACAGTAAGGTCGTGCATCTCCTTGATTGTGGTGCGGGTGTTAGGGTACTCAATTCTCCACTGACGATTCTTGAGAGCCATGTGTGCACGAGCGACGTTACGAGTCTCAGAGAGAATCATTGCTACGGTGAACTCTGCAACAGCATTTGCATTGTGTGCAGGGTTATTTGATACTATAATGCCAAGCTCGGTTGCGTCATCAACATCGATATTCTCCAATCCACCGCGGCAGGTCATGATAGCCTTAAGATTTGGAGCCTTCTCAATCATTCTACGCTTGATAGGACATAGGTGTACAACAATAAGGTCTGCACCAGCGATAGCCTCCTCAAGACCCTCTGGGTAGACGATGTTGTCATGACGGCGAGCCTCAATATCCTTGATAATGTCGCGCATCTGAGACTTGTCAGCAAGACCAAAGAAGAAGGTCTCCAAAGTATCATCCTCGCTAAGGTAAGGACGGATACCACTCTCCATCATTTCGCTGTCGATAAACGCATCAGCAATACATACAATTTTCATAATTACTTAGTTTTTAGGTTTATTATAAATTCTCTAACACGGCAAAGGTATAAAATCTTTCACATATAATCAACAGTTACCTATATTAATTACCGTTGGATGTAATTTTTATTCAATTACACAATACATTGAGTATTATCGCTTGATTCTGTCGCCACAGTACGCCTTGCGCTTGCAATCGTTGCAATGCTCACCCGTCCAGACTCTGTTAAAGTGGTCAGCTGCTGCATCTACAAGCGTCAGGTCGTCTGTAAAAATACCCGCCTCAAAGTTTCGTTTTCCGTCAGACTTCATACCAATACCTGCGCCTGTTAGGTTTGCCGAGCCGATATATGCCTGCTTGCAGTCAAAAATCAACATCTTAAAGTGTACCCTCGGACAGAGCCTGCGCTGTAGTCTTTTAATGAGCATCGGATAGCGGTCAAACTCAGCCTGAAAATTTGGCCCCGGCTCCTTAGCATGCAGTAGCCTCACCTCTACTCCACGACGCACAAGCGTATCTAACACAGCCAAAAAGGGCTGACTTCCACCTGCTACCTTGACATATAGGTCCTTGATGTCAGCCGTCCCAATCACCAACGAATGTTTTACACTCGCCACATGTGATAGTACATTGCTATAATGCTCAGTATCAGAGATATATGTGGTCATTTTCTGTGTTTATCACCTGCTATAAATTATCTGTTCAATCTCTGCCCTGACCTTAGGGGTTAGGTGTGACCATCTGCCGACGATAACACCATTGGTGTCAATAAGTATAAAGCAGGGTATCTGTTTTACATCATATGCTAAGCAGATGTCTGCCTGCTCTGGGAAATAGTACTCTTCTGAATTATCTGCACCCTCTCTTATCAGTTGCTGCCACTCCGTCAGATTATGTTGCGATACTGCATCGAGCCACTCTGTCTTATCATCATCAGCCGAAATGCTAAGAACTTGTAAAATATCGCCATGCTTGTTATGCAATTCTCTAACTTTTGGTATTTCGCCTATGCATGGAACGCACCAACTAGCCCAAAAGTCAAGTAGCGTATAACCTTTCTCGTAATACTCAGAGAGAGATACCCTACCTCCATCTATAGTGCCGAGGGTAAAATCAAGGGCTTTGCTGCCAACCTTACCTCCACTAACTTTAGATATCTCGTTGCGAATAGTCATAAGTTCTCCAAGTGGACTATGCTTTTGTTTTGCAGATAGAGCATTTACAAGAGAGTCTATAACTTGCCTGTCGTACTCATAACGGATTAACTTATCTATGACATTGGGTATAAGTATGTTATTGGGGTGATGCTTTACAAACTCAAGCGCTAAATCTGCCCACCTATTGCTTATGGCACGATGCTCAGCAACCATTGCGTAAAACTCTGCAAGAAGGTCGTTAGCACTCGCTAAACCAGCCTCTGCGGCAGCTAACCATTCACTATTCTTGAGTAACACTTCGTGATTCTTCTCATATACCTCCTTGTCATACTCGGCAAATGTTCGGCGATACTGCCTGAGGTCATCGCTTATGCTTAGTCCTGACAAAGTGTAGTCGTATAACGCATTGCGCTCGGCACGAAACTTGAGTCTTGATGGCTCTAAATACAACTGCGCACAATCTAAATTACGAAAAGTTACCTCTGCAGGTATAATGCCATCAACACAGCCTCGGAACTGAAACTTTCCATTGTCAAGGTACGCTGTGTCACACTGCTCGTACCATATATCCCCACGCTTCACGGGATAGGATAGACATATCATCTCTCCCTCTTCAGCATTTGCGATAGTGCCCGTTAATGTAAACTCCTTGCCACTGTTGCAAGATACAAGCAACGCAATGGATATCAGTATTATAGTATTTTTCATATATAGTTTAAGCATATTGTGCAGAAGGTCTACAAAAATTGAGTTAGAATAAACTGCGAATAAATTCTGTTCGTTGGTTATTTGCAACGTTTAATAGTTCAAATACTTGATCGTAATTTGTTGCCCCAAGCAGTCGCTTTACTTCACTTTCACCACCTCGTTGTAATGCATACTCTATTATAGCAGCAGCTATGACATTAGACAGTTGTACATCCTCCTTTAGTGATATATCAAGATACTCATTGCTATTAAAATCGATATTATGCTGCACTATAAAGTCTTTTGCTATATGTTTTATTGCTTTATAGTCTTGTTTTGTAGCACCTCCATAATATGTAGCAATGCCTTCGTGTAAAAATAGCGGAGCATTTGGATACAGAGGTAGCAAAATGGCGTGAACGATTTCGTGAATATGGTCTAATCTGGTAGAGAGGATAACGTTGTTAAGGGTGCGACCTGCATACGATTTGTGTGAACGTATTGGGGTGTATGTAAGTCCAATCATATTGGCGCAGTCATCAATACTCATACCGACAATATAGACAATTTTATTGTTAGTTAAGTTGTAGTTGCGAATAAATGTATCAGCAAATTTTGCAGACTTCTTCACTGCCATCATATCCATGGTAATTCCACTACCAATGTAAAATTCTACGCAACCTTTATGATATTGTGTATATCGATTTTTGATTGCATCAAAATAGTTCATTAAACGCCAGCCTCTATCAGTGCGCATTGCGCAGATTTTATAAATAGCGTTAATCAAACCTCCTTTGATTACGCTATCAGGATAGTAGGCAATTGTGTTTATCTCGTATATTTCATTGGTGAGTTTGCGAATATTGTATGTATTCAACATGCCGTCTTTATGCAGTCTATTATGGATGTCACAATTACCCTCTATCCAAAATTGTGAAGTATCAGAGTTAGTATCAATAGCATTTATATATTCTCTCCACACCTGACCAATAGTGGATAGATTTTCATCGTTGTTGAAATACCCCAACTCAGAAGAGAAGGTGAGCCTTTGAGCATTAGCATGAAAACTAAACAGAAGATAAATTATGCTAATAGTCAGCTTAAAAAACTTCATGGCAGCGTTGTAATAAGTTTGATTTATCAACTATATATCACTTCCCGATATGAATTTTTGCTTGTTCTGCATCAAACCCAACGGTTTTGAGCACAATCGTTCCACTTCTATCTATAACAAAACAGGTTGGAGTGGACTGTACGCCATACTTTATCTTAAATGGTGAGTAATCTGGCATCAATTCAGATATAAACATATAGTCATCGGAATATTGATTGCGAAATTCTTTCAGCTCCTCAATGGTGCTAACAGAGTAGTATACAACTATTGCAAGGTTTTCCTCTGCAAACTCCTCGCGCAGGGCTGCAAGTTCTCTGCGACCAGAACGCCCCATACAACCCAAACCGCCATAGATAAGCAAGATATTTTTATTTTGGTGTTCATCCCAAACAAATTTATTGCCATCCGCATCAACAACATCAATCGGAGCGAATTGCATACCTACTTCTATCTGCGGTGTTGCGATATGCTCTTTTATAGCCTTTGCGCATTCAGACTTACGCAGGTCGCGAGGAAGTTTAGATAAAATATTTTGAAGAGTATCTTTCTCAATATCTAATCTAAGCATAAAACAACGCCTCAGTCCACTCGGCGTGGCTGAATACTCAATAGCAAGTTCCTTATTTCTTCTATCTGCGTAGGTCTCTAATTCTACTGCCTTTATGTATAACGAGTCCTCTTTTTCGGCATATAATTCGGCTAATCTTTCGCCCTCTATTTCGTACTCTGCCCATAAGACGCTATCGGCATTTATATACTCTTGTTCGCGCTCTGCACTATGAAACTTGGGTGCGCACTGAACGAATACCAAACAACAAAGAGTGATAGATAAAAATCTTTTCATAATAAAAACTATTTCCCGATGCAAAACGAGGAGAAAATTGACTGGAGTATTGTGTCCGAGGTAATGCTACCTGTAATCTCGCCTATGTGGTTGATAGCCAGACGAATATCTTCGGCAAGCAGCTCGGATGATATATTGTTTACAAGGGCAGTATGTGCGGTGGCGAGAGCTGTATGTGCAGCAGTAAGAGCCTCATAATGGCGCAAATTTGAGACTACAGCCTCACCGCGGTAGGCGGCTGTTGTGTCAACTGTTTCGCGAAGGGCATGGGTTAGATTTTCAATGCCGACATTCTCGCGAGCAGATATGTAAATTGCCTGAGAATTGTTGCGCTCCGGGGTTGTGTCTGCCTTATTAACAACGTGGATAAGTGTCTGGTTTTCCGAAAGTTCTACTGTCTCAAAGTTGCCAGTAGGCTCTGCCATGCTTATGACTATTTGGGCTCTCTTTATCGCTGAAAGAGTGCGCTCAATGCCCATGCGTTCAAGTGTGTCGTCTGTTGTACGAATACCTGCAGTATCGATAAATCGGAAGCGTATGCCGTCAATGACGATGCTCTCCTCAATAGTGTCGCGTGTTGTACCTGCAATATCCGATACCATAGCCCTCTGTTCCCCCACAAGGCGGTTTAAAAGGGTGCTCTTACCAACATTTGGTGCGCCGATAATAGCAACACCAACACCGTTACGAATTGCGTTACCCGTATGGAAAGAGTTTTTGAGCTTTTCAACCACCTCCATTGTGGCAATGAGCATCTGCTCTAATCGACTGCGGTCGGCAAATACAACATCCTCCTCGCCAAAGTCTAACTCTAATTCAAGTAGCGAAGTTAGCTCTATCAGATTGTTCCTCAAACTGTTAAGTGTGTCAGAATATCCGCCGCGCATCTGTGTTGAGGCTATGAGGTGCGCCGCCTGAGAGTCTGCGGCGATAATGTCTGCAACAGCCTCGGCCTGTGAGAGGTCTATACGTCCCGCAGCAAAGGCACGAGCTGAGAATTCGCCCGGCTCGGCAAGCCTTGCCCCGTGCTCACAGAGTAGGGTGATAATTCTGTTTACGATATATCTTGAGCCGTGGGTGGAGATTTCGACACTCTGCTCACCAGTATATGAGTGTGGAGCGTGAAACACAGATACTAGTACGTCGTCAACGACCTGTTCTCCATCCATAATATCCCCGTAGTGGAGTGTGTGGGTTGCAGCCTCAGTAAGAGCTTTGCGTCCACGGAAAACCTTGTCACACAGAGCAATAGAACCCTCGCCGCTCACTCTGATAACGGCGATAGCTCCACCAGTAGCACTTGCTGGGGCGACGATGATACCTTGACTAAACATTATGCTCGTGGTTTTGGTTTGTTAATTCTGAGCTTCTGTCCTGGGCGAATAACGGTAGATTTAAGCCTATTCCAACGCATAATATCCTTAACAGAACAGCGGTTGCGCTTAGCAATAGAGCCAAGGTTGTCGCCACTGCGTACAGTGTATGTGTATCCAATGCCCTCGGCGCGCTTCTTGTCCAAATTTGCAGGGTTGATATACTCCTTAAGGTATAGCGAATCCTTTGAGTATATCTCATCCTGCTTGTCGATGAACTGAGCAATGTAATTTGTCGGCAGGCGCAACGCATACGGTTTGCGGGCGGCAGGGATGATGTCAATCCTGTACTGTGGATTGAGAATTTTGAGCGTCTCAATAGGTATGCCAAGTGTTGATGCCACCTGACCTAAGTGCATTGTACGGTGAATGGTCACAGTGTCTGTGGCGATACACTCTGGCGAACTATGTGGGGTGATGTTGTGCTGCTGGTGGTATGTGTATGCATACGATGCAGCGATAAACTTTGGAACATAACCCCTTGTCTCTGCATTCAGGTCGTAGTAGATATCCCAGTATGTCTTTGCATTGCCGGCTCTTGCTAGGGCACGGCTAATTCTTCCAGGGCCGGCATTATATGCAGCCAAGGCAAGTGCCCAATCACCAAAGGTGTTATAGAGATATTTGAGGAATGAGCATGCAGCGCGTGTAGAGAGAACGATGTCGCAACGCTCATCGACAAGCGAATTAATCTCCAATCCTAGATTCTTACCCGTTGAAGGCATAAACTGCCAAAGACCCACAGCGCCTACGCGAGAGGTGACAGTCGGGTTAAGGTTAGACTCAATAATGGCAAGTGTGCGCAACTCCACTGGCAGTCCGGCATTTATGAGCTCCTGCTCAAAAATTGGGAAGTAGAACTTTGAGAGCGCAATCACACGACTCATCGGGCTCCACTTATTCTCAAGGTAGTAATCTATATATTGTCGTACAACGCTGTTGTATGGCAGGTGCACTGGGGAAACCATCTTTTGCAGACGCATCTTGTAGAGGCTATCTTTCGGCAGGTTGCACTCCTCAGTTAGTTCTGTTGAGAACTGCTCAAAGTAGTCGTCGTGGCTCTTGTTTGCGCTCAATGTCTGCCAGATGTGTAGCAATGAGTCTATCTGTGTTGGGGTGAGTGTATGACGGAGGGTATCTATTCTTGGTGCAGGCTTAGGCTCTACACGAATAGTATCGGTGACCACCACTCGCACAGTGTCGTATATAGTTACGACATTTTGTGTTGTTGTCTTTTTCTTGAAAATATTCTTCTTAAAAATATTCAAACGAATAGGCCCCGCCACAGTGCTAAAAAAGGTGAGTGTGGCGAGTAGTAATATTGTGAGTTTTTTCATACTTAAAACTTAAAACAGAAGTTCATGCCCATGGTGGCTGTGGTGCCAAGTCCTGGTTGGTAAGCATAGTTAATCATCGGCGTAATATCCACGCTCAAGTCGTCAGAGATATCGTAGTCGCGCAGGTGTGCATCCACATGGGCATCCATAATCTGCAAGAGATATATTCCGGCGGTGAGGATGATACAGAGGTCGCGATTTCGGCGATAGCTATTTCTGAGGTTCTTGAGGAACGACGATGCATAGCGACCACCAAACTCATCTTGGGAGCCGTTAGGGTAGAGCTCAGGGTGCTCGTCGTAGTCAAAACGTAGACGATAAGCCTTCTTAAATCGCTGATAGCCACGATTGTTCCAGTCAATACAGTAGATAGTTGTGGCAAAACCTCCAATGACTATAGGCACACGCCAGTAGCTCTTGTTGTATACCTGACCTGCACCAGGACAGATTGTGGCAAGCGTCGTAGCACGCGAAACAGCCGACACGTCATTTGTCGCATAACATACAGCCGCATCACCAATAAAGTAGATGTACGAGGCGAGAGTTGTGAACATAAAGGTCTGCTTGAGGGTGTTGTGTTTAATCATCTCTCGCTGCAGGGCGTTCATCTCCTCGGTGCGCTTTAGACTTTGGTCTGTCATTATCTCAAACTGCTGCTTGAGAGGCTTATATTTGTTTTGCTGATGCACCCACATGCCAATAGATGTTCCCAATGTAGAGTAGAGTATCGGAAGCTTCCAATACTGCTTGTTATAGATCTGTCCAAATCCTGGGAGAATTGCCGAGGTGAAACTGACCCTGCGCAGCGACATGGAGTCGCTGATAAATGGTCGCTTGCCATCGCGTTTCTCAATCCTGCGACGGAGTCGCTCTGCCTTGGCAAGTGAGTCGCGCTTGTTGCCAATTACAGAGTCTGCAAAAATTACACGACGTAGGGAGTCGGGTAGAGCCATGCGTAGCGAGTCAGAGACCACAATGAGCGAATCCTTTGGCAGTGTGCGGAGTGAATCTGCTAGCTTTGATATACGTATTGAATCGCGGCGAGCAATGGCTGCAGAGTCAATCTTTACGAGCATACCGCCGTTTACAACACGTTTCTCTCCACGCAGTGGGCGTGTGTATGGATTTACCTGTGCAATGCTGAGCGTTGTGACAAAAAATGTTGCCACAATGGTAAGGAGTATTTTAACGTAACTCTTTGCCATACTAATACTTGGAAAAACGCTCAATAAAGCGGTCAATGTCGCTATCGTTCTCAAACCCGATTGTAATCTTGCCACCTCCACTCTTAGTACGCTTGATAGAGATATTCTCAGAGAAGAATTGCTCAAGATACTCCACAAGGCGAGTGTAGCTCTCTGGATACTCCTCATCAACTGTAGCCACCGGCTTACTCTTACCCTCAGCAAGTGTGCGAACATACTCCTCGGTCTGGCGCACAGAGAGGTTGGCTTTGATAATCTTTTTCAGTACGGCAATCTGCTGCTTCTCGCCCTCAGCCGAAGCGATAGCCTTAGCATGTCCCATAGATATTGCACCCTCCTTTACAGCGAGCTGAACAGGATCTGCAAGACGAAGAAGACGCATATAATTTGCTACGGTAGAGCGACGCTTACCGACCTTCTCAGCAAGGGCATCCTGTGTAAGACCGCACTCGTCAATCAGGCGCTGCATGCTCAGCGCAATCTCAATGGCATTGAGGTCCTGACGCTGAATATTCTCAACCAGTGCCATTGCATGTAGATTCTCATCGTCTACATTGCGAATATAGGCAGGAAGAGTCTCAAGACCTGCAAGCTGAGCTGCTCGCCAACGACGCTCACCGCTGATAATTAGATACTTATCGCCCTGCTTGCGTACAGTTATTGGCTGAATAAGACCCAATGTGCGCAGTGAATCAGCAAGCTCCTCAAGGGCTGTCTCGTCAAATGTTCGTCGAGGCTGTGTGGGGTTGGGAATGCACTCCTCAACCTTAATCTCTGCCATCTCTGACATTGGTTTTGCCTTAATATCTATTGTTTCGCTTCCGAAAATCGCGCCTAATCCGCGACCTAAACCTTTCTGTTTTGCCATATTATTTTCTTGTCTTTCTATTTCTCTTCAAAAACTCCTTTGCAAGTGTCAGATATGCTACAGCGCCTACAGCTGCGGCATCATAGAGCATCACAGGCTTGCCGTGTGATGGAGCCTCACCCAGACGAACATTGCGCTGAATGATAGTGTCGTATGCCAACTCTCCAAAGTACTCGCGCACCTCAGAGACAACCTGATTGTTCAGACGATTGCGCATGTACATCGTCATCACAAAGCCCTCAATCTCAAGATTTGGGTTAAGTCCGCTCTTGACTCTGTTGTAGGTGTTCAGGAGCTTGCTCAATCCCTCAAGGGCAAGGTATTCGCACTGAACAGGTATAAGTATTGAGTCTGCCGCAGTTAGAATGTTTACGGTGGTAAATCCTAACGATGGCGAGCAGTCGATAAAGATGTAGTCGTAGTTATCTTTTACAGAGTCTACGATATTCTTGATGATGTGGTGGCTATTCTCCATTGTCGGAAGCTCGGTCTCGGCGGCTACAAGCTCTATGCTTGATGGTAGCAGCCATAGATTCTTCACATCCTCACTCTTAAGAATCACCTCCTCAGCACGACATTCACCGGTGATGCACTCGTAGATACCCTTAAGATTGATATCAAAACCTAAACCCGAGGTGGCATTTGCCTGCGGGTCGGCATCAAGAAGCAGTACCTTTTTGCCTAGCAGGGCAATAGAGGCTGCCAAATTTATCGCTGTGGTGGTCTTACCTACGCCACCTTTTTGGTTTGCTAATGCTACAACTTTTCCCATAAAAACGGTTTGAGTGTCAAAATATCGTGCAAATTTAATAAAATTAAATTGAAACGCCATACAAATCCGCAAAATTGATTATCTTTGTAGGCAAATTTGTACTCTATGACTGACGAAAGTGTAGATATTGGCTTGGACTGCAACGATAATAATCCGCTTGAGGAGCAGGGCTTTGAGAAGATTCCGCGCAAGGGAAATTTTCCAACATTCCTTGACCTTAATGTTATGATTGCTGTCATTGTCTTTGCCCAGGTAGTTGTCTCGGTGCTTGGTGTAGCATTGGGTCTGCCTATGCCAAAGATGCTAAGTGGTGAAATTGTTGATATTGAGCAATTTATCGGGGCTCAGGTGACGCGTGGACAGAGCTTTGCCGTTATCTATCCGCTATCGATGATTTTTGCTAGTCTGTTGCTCTATTTTTACATCCGTTTTCGAGATGGAAAGGGACGAATTGCACGCGCTTCAACTCGTGGCTTTAATCCGAATGTGATTCTCGGTGGATTAATTTGGCTTATCTCTGTGCAGGTGGTCGTAGAGCCTCTTTCGCTGCTTATACCCGCAGCGAATGAACACTCAGGTCAGGGCTTTTGGGCGATAGTTACAGCCATTGTTTTTGCACCTGTTTTTGAGGAGTTGATATTTAGAGGATTAGTGCTGGAATCTATGTTGAGGCGCCATAGGAGGCTCTTTTCTGTGATAGTGTCATCTGTGATTTTTGCCATTGTTCACTTTGATCCGTCGGTGATGTTTTCGGCCTTTGTTTCGGGTCTTGTTTTTGGAACAATTTACCTGCATACAAACTCTATTTTTTCTACCATAATTCTGCATTCGATTAACAATGCAATAGCCTATTCGCTAATCACTCTTGATTTGGAAAATCTCTCCTATTATCAGATTTTGGGTGGAGGTTCTCTTTACTACTCGGTCTATGGCGTTTGCTTTGTGATTTGCGTGGTTGCAACTGTTGAAACGTGGCGTCGCCGAAAACGAAAAATTGGCTCGCTTTAGTAGATTTTGATTTGATTTAGAGAGGGAAAAATGGCTTCAGGTCTATTTTTCTCTCTTTTTTGCAATATTATTACGTAGTAATACGTTGTATTCCGACGAAAAATTGTATATTTGCAGGTTGAATATGAAGAATTGGAGTTACATATCGGTTTTTATAGTGCTTTTCTTTGCTACATCATGTCGTGAGGCGTCAACGCTCTTTGGTTACGATACGGTGGCTAAGGTGGGGCATAGCGTACTTACTGGTACTGAGATTTCAGCTGCAGTACCAAAGGGCCTTTCTGGTTCGGACTCTGTGAGTTATGTAGAATCGTACGTTGATAAGTGGATAATTCGCCAGCTCAAACTCCAGGAGGCAGAGCTTATTTTTTCATCCTCTGAGGCGGATATAGATCGCATGGTTGAGGAGTATCGTCAGTCGTTGCTTATTCGCAAGATTGAACAGTACTACCTTGATAAGGACTCTAATTTCCAAATTACGGATAAAGAGATTGAGGAGTATTACAACGCTCACAAGAGTGATTTCAGACTCTCTTCGCCAGTTGTTAAGGGTTATGCCGTGGCTGTGCCGGAGAAGTATCGCCGTCGTGAGTGGTTGCTCAAGATGTTGCGCTCTCCTAAGGCTGGAAACTTTGAGGAGGCAGAGCAGGATTGTCTAAAGAGCAATTTTAGACTTGTAAAGTACGATGATTGGGTCGATTATGCGGAGTTTTTGGCAAATCTTCCCCTTCTTCGCTCTGCAAATCATGAGAAGCTGCTCTCTGAGCGAGGCGTGCAGCAGATTCACTATCAATCTACCTATTACTATTTTCGTGTGATAGATATGCTCAAGGCTGGAGAGCCTATGCCGCTGTTTATGGCAAAAGATAAGATTGTAAGGATTCTTACCAATCGCCGTCAAGGTGAGGTTATTCGCCAAAATGAGCAACGTATTCGCCAGAATGCCGATAATAACGGTTTGGTTAAAATTTATGTAGATTCGTTGAATATAAACTAAAAAAGAGATATGAAGAAAGTATTATTGACAGCGTTGGCTGTTGTGCTGGCAGGTGCCGGACTCTATGCAGAGAAGAGATTTGTTATGCTTGACAAGGTGGTTGCTGTTGTTGGAAACTCATCTATTATGCACTCTGAGGTGGAGCAGACTGCTCAGCAACTTGTTGAGGCACGTCGTGCTGAGGGTTATACATCTGACCGAGACCCTAAGAATGAGGCATTGGAGCAGTTGTTGATGCAGAAGCTACTCTATAACCAGGCACTTATTGACTCTGTTGAGGTAAATATGGGAGATATTGTGCAGCGTGTAGAGATGCAGGTGCAGAATATGACCGAGGAGGCTGGCTCTATCGTAGAGCTTGAGCGCAAGAGCCACATGCCAATCTATCACATCCGTGAGCTTGTTCGCCGTCAGGTAGAGGAGCAGACCTACGCCTCAGCTATGCAGAACGATGTTATTGGCAAGGTGAAGGTTGTGCCTGGTGAGGTAGAGCGCTTCTACAATACTACTAACAAGGAGGATTTGCCAATTATCGCTGAGCAGTATGTATACGCCCACATTACTAAGTATCCAAAGGGAATGGATGTGGCTAAGCGTCGTACTCGCGAGCGCCTGCTTGATATGCGTGAGCGAATTGTTACTGGTAAGGCTCAATTTGCAACTTTGGCACGTATGTACTCAATTGATGGCGCAGCTATCCGTGGTGGAGAGCTTGAGCCTACAACCCTTAATGGTTGGGTTAAACCGTTTGCCGATGCTGTTGAGGAGCTTAAGCCTGGTCAGGTCTCTGAGGTTGTTGAGACTCAGTTTGGTCTGCACATTATCCAGATGATTGACAAGCGTGGAAATCTCTACCACTGCCGTCACATTGTCCTTCGTCCTACATTTACTACTGACGAGATTGTGGCGCCAATGCTCGAGTTGGATAGCATTGCAAACCTTATCCGTAAGGACTCTCTTACTTTTGAGGCGGCAGCTTTGGCACACTCAGATGATAAGCACTCAAAGCAGAATGGCGGTATTGTAACTAACCACGACCTTTTGGAGCACTACTCAGCCTTTGATGCAAAACTTACAGCGACCAAGTTCCTCAAGGAGGACTTTGGCGTTGGTGGCGGAAAGAGTATTGACGACTACAATACTATCCGCTATATGAAGAAGGGCGATATATCAACAGCCTTCCGCTCTTCAGATATGAACGGAAATGATTTGTGTAAGATTATTAAACTTGTAGATATTATCCCTTCACATACAGCTACGCTTGAGGAGGATTATCTCCGTCTTGAGCAGATAGCTCTTCAGGAGAAGCAGCAGCAGATGTTCCAGCAGTGGCTTAACAAGAAGATTGAGACTATGTACATCTATATCTCGCCAGAGTTCCGCGATGGTGACTTCTTGAATAAGAGTTGGGTTAAAAAAGATATGAAGTAGTGCGTAAAGTATTTGTAACCATATCGGCACTTTTTATTGCGGCTGCGAGCATTGTCTTTGCGGGCAGTACGGGTATGCCTCGTCTGCCAGAGCAGCAGAGTCGTGAGCAGCAAGAGCAGAAGAGGTCCGATAAATATGTGGACATGAAGTCCGATGCGGGTCGCCAAACGCAGATTGGAGGTCGTAAGATTCTGATTGCTGTGGGCAACTTCGCAGCTCATCATAATGGTACTGTCATCACTTGTGACAGTACTGTTCGTTATTCAGACTCTCACCTTGAGTGCTTTGGTAATGTACTGATAAATAAGGGTACAACCTTTATTTACGGCGATAGGGCAGAGTATGATGGTGAGAAGAATGAGGCGCGTATATACTCTGATATTATTAAGGTCGTTGATGGTACAACGACAATGTATACCTACAACTTTACATTCAATACCAAGAGTAATATCGGAACATATACAGGTGGTGGAGTGGTTATAGATGATAAGAACCGCCTTGAGTCTGATAGGGGCTTTTATAATGCAGACACAAAGGATATTATCTGTGTAGAGCGTGTGGAGATGCGTGACGATAAGTATCAGATGAAGGGTGATTCGGTTATCTATAACATGGATACCAATAATGCTCGCTTCTTCCGAAATACCAATATCTGGAATCAGGAGGATAACGAGTACCTGTATGCTGACTGTGGAGAGTTCCGTGATTCGGAGGATTTGTATCGCCTTACGGAGAATGGATATATCCTTACCGAGGAGCAGGAGCTCTGGAGCGATAGCCTTGACTACTATCGCGAGCGTGGCTATGCACTTCTGCGTCACAATATCCAGATTGATGACAATAAAAATAAGATTATCGCCTTTGGAGATTGGGGTGAGTATTGGAAGGAGCCGGGTAATGCCTTCCTTACTAAAAATCCAGCACTGGTAAGCTACGATACTGAGCAGGGAGATTCGCTCTTTATCCGTTCAGATTCGATGTATCTTATCACCAAGGACCCAGTTGCTGAACGCCTTGAGCGTGAGCGTATCGCTAAGCACCGTGCCGACTCTATCGCACTTGCGGACTCTTTGGCTAAGGTTGCTAAGGAGGCTGAGGCCGCTAAGGCTGCTGCAAAACCTGCTACAAGTAGTGAGGAACACGGTGAGATTGAAGAGGAGAAACCTTCGACACCTGTCACCAGTCAGCAGCGTCGTGAACAGGCTCTTGCTGCTCTTGATAAGATGAAAAAGAGTAATAGTAAGGGGCGTGGCGAAGATAAGGGTCGCAAGAGTCAGACAGAGAAGGGTAAAACATCATCCTCAGCCTCAGCACCGTCAGCCTCTCCAAAGAGTGATAACGGCAGCAAAGTAGACAATGTTGCTAAAGCAACAGAGCAGGGAGCTGTTGCCACACCTATGCAGGCAGATACTCCGGGTAGAGGTGAAAGTACAAAGGTAGATACACTTGCAGTAGATTCGTTAGCAAAGGATTCGCTTGCCGTAGACTCTCTGTTGCCTGATAGCCTTAAGAGCCCTCTTGATACACTGACAGTTAAGCAGCGTAAGGCTCTTGAGAGGGCGGCGGCAAAGGCTATAAAGCAGCATATCCGTGACTCTGTGAAAAAGGTTAAAGCCGATAGCCTTCGTGTTAAACTGGACTCTATTGCTGCACGTCGCCAGGCTAAGCGTACGGCATATTATAAAAAGCTTGAGCGTCAAGACTCTATTTTTAGAGCTAAGGCTCGACTGCGTGCCGATAAGAAGTTGCGTAAGAGGGTACTTCGCCTTGAGCGTCGAGGTATAACAATTAAGCCGGTACATGACTCGGTATTTAGGCAGATAGACTCTATAATCTATGCTGACTCTGTGCCACATGACTCACTGGTACGCCATATGCTTGACTCTATAATTGCCAAGCACTTCCCTCGCAAGGAGAAGGTTGATACCACGGCTATGGCAACAGATACCGTAGCTGTAGACTCCACTTTTAAGCTTATTATGGCGATTAAGAATGTGCGAATGTTCCGCAGTGATGCACAGATGGTCTGCGATTCGCTCATTTCGCGTAGTACCGACTCAATAATTCACCTTTATAAGAGTCCGGTGCTGTGGAATGAGGAGAATCAGATTATCTCCGACAGTATGCACATCTATAGTACTGGTGGCAGACTTACAAAGGCTAAGTTTGAGGGCCATCCGATGACCATTGCAGAGATTGATACGGCTCACTATAATCAGGTGGCTGGTAAGGAGATGATTTCATACTTTAATGATAAGAATGAACTCTATCGTAACGATGTGAACGGAAATGTGCAGACCATATATTATATGCAGGAGCAGGACTCACCTCAAATCACTATGATGGCATATGTCGAGAGTGGCGATATGACTGCTTACCTTGAGAATCGCCAGCTTAAGGGTATCACTTATCGTACAAATCCAACCTATTTCTTCTATCCGATAGATAAGATACCTGAGGACCGAGATACTAAACTCAAGGGATTTAAGTGGGAGGCAAATCGTCGTCCAAATAGAGATAGTGTAATGACACGCACTATTCGCCCAACCGAGAGAGTTGAGAGGGGTAACCTTCCACGACCAAACTTCCCTATTGAGAGGTCTATGACACTTCGCAGAGAGCGCCTGCTTGAACTGGGTCGTTGGCGTGATAGAACAGATACACTATCTATTGAGACTATAGAGTGGGTGGAGTCAGTAAGTGAGTAGTGTGAAATTAGTTGATTTTTAGAATAGATATGTTTGATAAAAAGAATCTTAGATTTGAGACCCGACAGATACATGGAGGTTATAGTGTAGATCATACGGGTTCTCGTGGCTTGGCTATATATCCAACGGCAGCATACCACTTTAAGAGTTGCGACCATGCTGCTAATCTCTTTGAGCTTAGCGAGCCAGGAAATATATACACCCGACTGCATAATCCTACAACTGCGGCGTATGAGCAGCGTATAGCTTCTCTATATAACGCCGTTGGTGCGCTTGCAGTCTCTTCTGGCATGGCGGCAATATTTATTACCGTTACAGCACTTGCTCAGGCGGGTGATAATATCGTCGCTGCACCATTCCTCTATGGTGGTACATATAACCAGTTTAGAGTCTCGTTGCGTAAGCTCGGTATTGAGGTCCGTATAGCGGCTTCGGAGGCAATTGAGGACTTTGAGGCTCTTATTGATGGCAATACTAAGATGCTCTATGTCGAGAGTATGGGCAATCCAACATGTGACGTGGCAGACCTTGAGGCGCTTGCTCGTCTGGCAACAGCATACGATGTGCCTTTTGTTGTTGATAACACCTTTGGAGCGGCAGGTTACTTGTGTAATCCATTCGATTGGGGTGCAAATATCGTTGTAGACTCTGCGACAAAGTGGATTAACGGTCACGGCACAGCTATGGGTGGTATTATCGTTGATGGCGGAAATTATAATTGGGGTAATGGTAAGTTCCCTCAGATTGATGGCCCATCCGAGGGCTATCATGGGCTCAATATCTATGAGACTTTTGGAAATCAGGCGTTTATCGTTAAGTGCCGTGTAGATGGCTTGCGCGATTTTGGCTGCTCGCCATCGCCATTTGATTCATATCTTATGATGCTCGGTCTTGAGACTCTATCTCTGCGTGTGGCTTATCAGGTTGAGAGTTGCCGTGCTCTGGCTGAGTATTGTCGTGAGCATCCAAAGATTGCGAGAGTGAGTTATGTAGGCTTTGAGGAGCATCCAGGCTATCGTAACGCTCAGAAGTACTATCGCTTTGGAGCATCGGCTGTGATGAATATTGAACTTAAGGGAACGCTTGAGAGCACTGTAAAGTTCGTGGAGTCGCTCAACCTTATGGGTAACATGACAATGATTGGCGATAGTATTAGCGTTGTTACCCATCCTGCATCTACAACTCACAAGCAGCTCTCTGAGCAGGATTTGGCTGCTGCAGGTGTTACCCCTACACTACTTAGAATATCACTCGGATTGGAGAATGTAGAGGATATTATCGACGATTTT
This sequence comes from uncultured Alistipes sp., assembly GCA_904502005.1. Lineage (GTDB taxonomy): Bacteria > Bacteroidota > Bacteroidia > Bacteroidales > Rikenellaceae > Alistipes. Next base: position 34,033 of record CAJGDC010000003.1, on the reverse strand, counting down.
GAACAGGCTTTTGAGAATATAGATGAGTAGAGTATATCACTATCCACACCCATTTACCACCGAGGGTGGTTTTACCTTCCCTTCGCTTGACATTGCATACGATACTTACGGTCAGATGAACCAAAGTAAGAGTAATGTCATCTGGGTGTGTCATGCACTTACAGCAAACTCTGACGTGGCAGATTGGTGGCCTCATACGGTGGAGGAGGGGTGCTTCCTTGACCCTGCAAAGTACTTTACCGTCTGCGCCAACTTCCTCGGCTCGCACTATGGCACTACTGGTCCACTATCTATAAATCCGGCTACTGGTGAGCCTTGGTATTCCGATTTCCCGATGATTACTGTCAGAGATATGGTGCGTGTACATCAATTGCTGGCAGAATATCTCGGCATTAAGAGCGTTAAATTGCTTATTGGTAGCTCTATTGGTGGTTTTCAGTGCCTTGAGTGGGCAGTTATGCAACCCGATTTTGCTCAGAAGGCAGCATTTATAGCAACCACTCCTCGTACGCTCGCTTGGGCGTCGGGCTTTAATGAGTCGCAGCGTATGGCTATCGAGTGCGACCCCACTTTTGGAGAGCGTTGTGCAGAGGCTGGAGAGCAGGGTATGGCCGTTGCACGCAGTATCGCTCTGCTGAGCTATCGTGGCGGTATGGCTTACAATATCTCTCAGGAGGATGCAGACCCCAATAACGCCTCGTTTAACCGCAGAGTGCTGAGCTATCAACGCTATCAGGGTGAGAAACTCCGTCGCAGGTTTAACGCATACTCATACTATCGCCTCTCGCAGGCTGTAGACTCACATAATCTTGGCCGCGAGCGTGGTAGGGTTGAGGATGTGCTGAAGAGTATCAAGGCAAAGAGCCTTGTGGTATCTATTACCTCCGACATTCTATTCCCACCTGAGGACCATGATATTTTGGTAACGAATATACCTGATGTGACATATCGCACTATAGACTCAGTTTTTGGTCACGATGGTTTTTTGGTTGAGCATGAACTTTTGAATCAGATAATTTTAGACTTTATAAAAGATGAATAGTAAAAAATTACAAATTGGACTCTTTGGCTTTGGTACCGTTGGCAAGGGTCTATATGATGTTCTGAAGCGTATTGGCGCAGACAATGTTGAGATTTGCCATATCTGCGTGCGCGATTTATCAAAACCTCGCTCTGTAGAGGCGAAGTTTACTGATAACCCAGATGATATATTCTCTAATCCAGAGGTGAACTTTATCGTTGAGCTTATTGATGATGCAGAGGCTGCCTATACAATCGTAAAAACAGCACTCATGAAGCGTCTGCCGGTTGTTTCGGGTAATAAGAAGATGCTCGCCTACCATATTGAGGAGCTTATGGAGCTTCAGCAGCAGTATAATACAGCTCTGCTCTATGACGCATCAGCTTGTGGCTCTATTCCGGTTATCCGTAACCTTGAGGAGTATTATGATAACGACCTGCTCACATCTGTAAAGGGTATCCTTAACGGCTCGTCAAACTTTATCCTCAGTAAGATTTTTAACGAGAAGATGTCCTATCCAGACGCTCTTAAGCTTGCGCAGGATTTGGGCTTTGCTGAGAGCAATCCTTCACTCGATATTGACGGCTGGGACTCGCTCTTTAAGCTTATTATTATCACCGTTCACGCCTTTGGTCTCTATGTTGCGCCGGAGAAGATTTTTACCTACGGTATCAGCAATATGAACGACAGCGATATCCGCTTTGCTACAGAGAAGGAGCGCCGCTTTAAGCTCGTGGCTCATGTGGAGAAACTTGCCGATAATCGCCTTATTATGAGCGTTATGCCACAGCTTATCTCTCGCAATAAATATATCTATAGCGTTGAGGATGAGTTCAATGGTGTGGTTATTAAGGGCCTTTTCTACGACAAGCAGTTTATGTTCGGTCGTGGTGCGGGTGGATATCCAACAGGTTCAGCTGTGTTGAGCGATATTACTGCATGCCTCTATAACTATAAGTATGAGTATAAGAAGCATAATAACTCACAGCTGCCTACCTATACAACTGACCACTCTTTCCGCGTATATTATCGCTATGCAGACGCTGAGGATCTTGCACTGCTCCACTTTGACTCTATTAGCGAGAACTATATCTCAGATGACTATAAGTATGTCGTTGGTCGTATCTCTCTAACTGAGCTGCATCGTAATCAGGAGGAGTTGCGTAAGCGTAACATCTTTATCGCGGCTTACCCAAGAGACTAATTTGTCGTGCATTTGTCATCAAAAGCACGCATCTGCGGCACATCCCTTAATAAGTAGTGGCGGCTGTACGTTTTGTACTATCCGCCACTACTTTTTTGCACGATGCACCACAGCTACCTACTTTTGACGACAAATGATAGGCGATTGCAACCCTCTATTTGCATTTTATCTATTAAATAGCTAACTTAGCAAATATTATTAGATGAAAAGTAGAAAATGAAGACGTTTAGAAGAGGTTATTTTAGGTCGGGAGATTTTTATGCCATTCTGCCGACGATTATCATAACTCCGATATTGAGCTACATGTTGTCATTGGAAGATAGATATCCGACTTGGCCTTTGTGGCTGGTATCTGCTTTTCCGGTCTTATTGGTGATTTTGGATTTGCTACGTTGTAACTATGTAACGATCACCGATACAGAGATTGCATTTATACACCCATATCTCAGAACGTACAAAGAGGTACTATTTAAGGATATTACTCGTGTAAAGTTTGACTTGGCAAGTAGAGCTATGATGAGAGTTATAGTATGGACACGCGATGGTGAGCGATTTAGCAAAGGGTTAGGATTAGTCCGTTGGCAGGATATAGATAATTTGGTCGATATATTTATCAGTCACGGAATAGAGGTTGATAAATATTGGAAAGACAAACTTAAATATTAAGTAGAAGAGGGGATATATAACATTGTTTAAGCATTGTGGGTTATGAAACGATTTTCGTTGATACTATTTGCTGTGCTGGTATGTGGCTCAATCTCTGCACAGAAGCTAACAGAAGCGCAAATGGATAAGTTGATGCAGTGGACTCCGGGGCTTATAAAGTTATCAGATTGTCTGCCGTATTATAAAGCAAATGATTGCGAGGCTCAATTGCAAAAAAAGCCAAAGGATTGGCAATGGGGCTTTAGTATGGGTAGTAGGGCAAAGTTGGGAGATACACTCAAATTTGCATACTCTGTAAATAGCGAATACTCTGCCTACGACCTGCCAATAGTTGATAACTATGCCTATCGTATCACATATAAGGACAAAGATTCAAACCTTGTCAGTGCAGTTTCAAAAACTACATTGCTCTTTATTAAAGACCGTAAAAGTGGCGAGATGTCGGTCTATGTAAGACTTAGTTTTGTCAAAAATCACGATACCGACTGGGTACCGGCATTATCAAAACGGACAAAGCGTGATTATTATGAGATTTATACACTACTTTCAGGTAAAGGGAAAGGTGTTCACAGATGTTATCCGGAGGGGGTAGACGGATGGACAGACCTATGGATTGAACGCGCAGAGCATATAGATACATTCAAGAAACGCCCTGCACCAGAAGTATTCTATACCGGAAAAGGTACAGAGGTGAAAGAGATACCTTTGGGGATGTTTGCCTGTGACCATTTTGATTCTGATGGCAATGGCGTTGCCGAGTGCGTGTTGCACTATGAATTAGGATTTTAACCAAACAAAAAAACTGAAAGCAATTTGCTTTCAGTTTTTTTTGTTTATGATAGTGCTATGAGTGCGAGTATCTGTGCCGTGAAGATTCTGAGGAACATCGTCAGCGGATAGACCGTAGCGTAGGCGACTGCCGAGCGGTCGTTGGATGACGAGATTGAGTTGGCGTATGCAAGTGCTGGTGGGTCGGTCATTGCGCCAGACATAAGTCCCATGATTGAGAAGTAGTCCAATTTGAAGACCTTGCGAGCTACTACGCCTGTAATAAGAAGTGGGAGCATGGTGATTATTACACCATAGAGAATCCACCAATATCCGCCATTTGCAATTGCGCTAACGAAGCCCTCACCTGCACCAAGACCTACGGCGGCAAGGAAGAGCGAGATTCCAATCTCGCGAATCATCATATTGGCGCTGTTGGTGGTAAAGGTCACAAGCTTATAGTTCGGACCATAGCGAGCCATAAGTATCGCCACAACAAGCGGACCACCTGCAAGACCGAGCTTCACGGGCAGAGGAACCCCTGGTAGCATAATCGGAATAGAGCCGAGCAGTACGCCGAGGAAGATACCGATAAAGATTGGCAAAAGATTTGGATGGTCGAGTCGGCGAACAGAGTTTCCGAGGATTGCAGCCACCTGGTCAAGGTCATTCTTGCGACCTACGACAACCACCACATCACCCATCTGCAGACGTAGCTCGTAGGTTGCTACAAGCTCAATACCTGCACGCACTACGCGGGTGATAGTTACGTTATAGCTCTCGCGGATGTGTAGGTCGGAGATATGCTTGCCGTTGATGCCCGACTTAGTGACAAGGATTCTGCGCTTCTCAAGGTTTGATGCAGAGGTCTGCCACTCCTTGTCGTCAATCTGCACACTCTCTCCAATAAGCGACTGCACAAGCTCCACGTCGCGGTTGCTGATAACCACGCGCATAATGTCACCCTCACGTAGCTCTGTGTCTCCTGAGGCTATCTGCTGCTTGCCGTCGCGAATCATGCGCGCAACGACAAACTTGCTGCGGGTTATGTGGGCAATGTCCTCAATTCTCTTGCCAATAATACCCTTATTTGACACCTTGAGGTCAATACGTATAGTCTTCGGGGCATTGCTGCGCTCGGCAAGTACCTTCTCTCGCTCAAGCTTGATGCGGAATAGGTAGCGAATAAGTAGCATGGAGATAATAATACCCACAACACCGAGCGGATAGGCAACAGCATATGCCGAGGCAAGACGGTTTGTTGTCTGCGCGGCTAGCTCACTGTTGGCTATGGTGTCAGAGACTGTCTGCTGCGCCGCTCCAAGACCTGGGGTGTTTGTCACCGCACCCGAGAGCACGCCAATCATCGTCGTGAGATCCTCGCCCGTAATGACGTGAATGGTGTAACATGTCGCACAACCGAGCAGGATAATCATCACCGCCAACGAGTTGAGCGTCACACCGCCCTCCTTGAGCGATGAGAAGAATCCGGGACCTACCTGCAAACCAATCGAGTAGACAAAAAGTATAAGTCCAAACTCCTTGATAAAGTGGCAAATCTGTGGGTCAATGCCCAGCCCAAAGTGCGAGAGCACAATGCCCACAAAGAGCACCCATGTAATGCCAAGCGATACCGAGCCAAACTTTATTCTGCCCAAAAGTAGTCCAACGGCAATCGTCAGACCCAAAATCAGCACGGCGTGAGCAATAGAGTTCGATGTAAATAGATTCACTAACCAATCCATAGCCTAAACCTTAATGATGTTTTATTTTAACCTAATATCACCGCAAAGGTAGCATATTCTGTCGAGTTAGTCAAACATTTACTAAAATATTTTACTAATTATACCTCGCCGCCCCAAAAATAAACAGAGGTCGCCCTCCCATTTGAGCGACCTCCTCCATTAACTTTTTAACAAAGTGGCAGACTACTAAGACCATCTGCCAGGGTCTTTAGCTATAATTGAGCAAATCTAGTTGCTTTTCTACTGCGCCCTCAGTTTCTATAGAGGGTGCAGTAGAAATTATTATCAGCAAGTGAAAAGAAATAAAGACCGTATGCCATAGTTTGCTTAGTTCGCTGTTTTTGAAACTATGAACTCCATTTTACCTGCAGTCATAGTCTGTAAATAAACATCCTTATGGTCATAACCAAGCCAATACTCGCCAGTAGCTAGATTGCCACTGGTATTTGTTGTCAAAGTTAAAGCAGTACCATTTACTTTTACTTCCGTTACATCGTAACCTGCAGGAATCTCCAGCAGATTCACATAAACGTGAAGGTACTCTTTTCCGTTAATTGTACTTGGCATACCAGGCTTCAATTCCAAATCATTGCCTTTATCATCCTTAATAGCCAAAACGAACGAAACCTTATAAGAATTCTCATCAATATTCTCCTTTTTAACTTTGAAAAAGCGGAAAACAACTTTATCAGTAATTCTTGTATCTCCATCGAAAACAGAGTAACCACAAATCTCTGGCATTACAGCAGCAACATAAGGGAGTAACTTATTACCAGTAGAAACACTAATATAACTAGTTTGTGTATGTGCTCTATTGAGTTTTCTCTCAAAATCTTGGTAAGTGGCTTCTTTAACAGTCCAAGCACCGTCAACAACTTTAACTTCATAAAGATCTGGAACATTGCCTGTAACAACTGTAGACTCACCCTGAAGTGCAGCCTCAGCGATAGAAACGCTAACTGGCCACTCAGTAGAACCCTCACATACATATAGGTAAACATCGCCCTTAAGCTGTGCATTAGCACCAACAGTCAAAGTACCAGTGTTGGCGTTCTTGCTTGGGTCCTGCATCCATACAGACTTGTTTGCACCCTCAATAGTACCACCATTGATAGTAAGAGAGTTGTTTGCCTCAACACCATTGAGGAACTGACGAACAGCGCGGTAAGTAGACTTAACAGTACCGCCGTTGATAGTAGCAACTGCAGCAGTGCCCTTGCCGTTTGTAAGGTTGTCAATACCGTAAGCCATATCTGTACCACCAAGGTGCTCAATTGTACCACCGTTTACAGTAAGTACACCACCTGGCTGGTTAGAGATTACAGAAGAATATGCATTCCAACCTCTGTTATTAGTAGCTGTAAGCTGAATCTTACCACCACCTACAGAGTCGTTGATTGTGAGGTTACCCTTGTTAGTAAACAAACCAAAGCTTGCAGTACCATTATCAGTACCAGAGATAGTCTTACCAGCAAGGTCGAGAGTGATATCCTTACCATTATCAACAGAGATAACCTCAGAAAGCTCCAAATTTTCAGCAGGAGAGATAACTGCACCCTGAGCAGCATACTCAATTGCGTTTGCAAGGTTAACGAAAGCGCCGCCATTTACACATGGCATAACTGTCGACATGCCAATCTTAGTTGTGAAAGTACCTCCGTTGATAGCAAAGTCTACAGCATAAGAACCATTTGATACGAATACTGAAGAACCATCATTGCCACAAGGAGCGAAAGTACCACCGTTGATAGTCAAGTTAGCATTGTTGTCACTAACAGCCTGCAACCAAAGCTGACCAACGAAGTTACCACCATTGATAGTCATATCACCATTCCACAGACGAGCTGAACGATATGTAGGAGTTGAGATAGTACCGCCATTGATAATTGAAGAGCCGCTGTACTGGAAGATAGCGCAATACATATGAACATTAGGCTGACCATTGCCAGGATTCTGCTCACCAAGGTGCTCAATAGTACCATTTTCTACAACGAGAGTACCCTCATTGCGAAGAGTGTATGAACCCCAACCAAAGCTTGGGTCACCTGCGCCAGTATCCTTAAAGCTAATCTTACCGTTACCAGTAATAGTAAGCTTACCCTTGTTGAGAATCATATTGTAGTTACCAGTACACTCCTTAGTCTTAGAGAGTGTGCAACCATTGAGGTTGAGTACAATCTCCTTACCAGCAGGGATAACAAGAGTCTCTACCTCAGCAGCGCGAGTAAGAAGGTCATTGAGGTTGATATCTCCCTCGAGAACAATCTCAGTAGACTGACCATCTACAGGAGTTGCTTCATTAATAGCATTAATAACCTCCTGAAGCTCAGAAGCTGTAGATACGCTTACAACCTTAACCTCCTCAGCTGGCTCGTCAAAACCAGGCTTAACCTCTACGGTAAACTCAGTTGGCTTAGTGAGGAGCGCACCGAGAATATTTGTGCGGTAGTTAGCCTTAAGTGGAACAGCGCTGTACTTAGTGCCAGTGAAGACAATCTCAGAACCATTGCTACGAGTACCCTTGAAAGTGAACTCTGCATCAACAGTACCTGGAACGAGGTAGTTCATAGAGAGGTACTTGTAGTTAGCCATTAGAATCTCCTCCCCTGTTGTCAGCATACATGGCATTGCTGTTGCATCAAAAGTAACTGCTACAGGTTCTGTAGCTACGCCAGTCTCAAGGTTGAGCTTGCTAAAGGTTGTAACAATAAGAGAACTTTCGGTGAGAGTAACATCGTTATTCTCTACTGCAGCATAATCATTTGTAGCAGCGTTGAGCTGACCAAATGGACGATAGAGCTCGATTGTAGTGTCTGCATTGGCAGCTGTTGGATCGAAATTCTCAACATAAGCATAGAATGCGTCACGCTTGTTGTCGTTTGCATCTTTCTTGCCATTCTCAAAGTTTACAGTAATCTCCTTGCCATTAAGAGTGTAGTAACCGCCATCCTTATTCTCAGCCCAGAAAACGATGTCGTAAGTCATACCCTTAAGCATAGGGATGTTTACGATAAATAGTTTGTCAGCGTCAAGCTCCTTAGAACCTGAAACCTGAAGTAGAGTGTCAGTAGCAGCGTCATAGACGTTGTAGTAGAGAATGTTAGCGTTAGTACCGTCTGCATACGCACGAGTACCGAGCTCTGGAAGGTTTGCAGTGAAGGTTACTTCAACTTCACCGCCGCCGATAGAAGAACTGATGTCTTCCTTCGCGCATGATGCTGTGAACAGAACGGCCACAGCCATCAGAAAACGAAAAATGTTTTTCATAAAAAATAAAATGTTAAAAAAAGTTTTTGGGATATTTATAAATGGGATTGGGCGGCAGAAATCCTCTGTCGCCTAAAAACTTTCTCTAAAACGTTGTAACTTACTGATTTACAGGTACAAAAATCCCCCCCCCGAATTTTCGGAGAGGGAATGATATGCCAGATATGGATATTTGTATCATCATCCCGTTGTTTTCAAAAACAAAGATAGATGAATTTTTTTGAAAAAACAAAATTCTACAGGGGAAAATTACTTGAGAATCTTGAAGATCATCTTTTTAATCTTACCGGTGCCGAGCATTGGTGCGTGAGCATCCTCTGGGTAGAGGATAGAGAACTGACCCTCGCGCATGGTGTAGAAGATCTGTGGCTCGTCGGTATAGAACTGCACATCCTTCTCGGTGTTGAACTCGCCCTTAGCCTTCTTGCAATCCTTGCGCTCTGACCAGCCGAACTCCTCCTTTGTTGCGCCGCCGATAATCACCTGGATGTCGATATACTTGTCATGTACCTCAAGAAGTGCCTCGTAGCGAGGTTTGAGATCAATCTCCATAACGTTTACAAACACCTCGTCACCGATAATGTCGTGTCTGCCGACAGAGATAGTCTTAGGGTTGCACTGTGCAAGGAAGTCAAAAGCAGCCTTAAAGCGTGGGTTTAGAGCGTAATAGAGCTCTGCATTTTTAATTGAATCTAGAATCATAATGGTGTGTTATTTTTGTTAATCTTTGTTTATTCTCATTCGTGTAATAACAGGGTAGTGGTCCGAAAATCCCATTGTATAGTCGGCCTCGTAAGACAGCACGTTAAAGTGTTTGCTAGCGAGGATATAGTCAATTGGCAGCAGTTTGAAAAAGCCATTGAATGTGTATCTATAGCCATTGCCTGCAGTGATAAATGTGTCTGTTAGTTGCTGTGCAATAGTCTTATAGGTATATGATAGAGGTGTGTCGTTAAAGTCTCCGCAGACAATGATTTTCATCGGTTGAGAGCGCTCAATAAACTCCTTGACCTTACGAGCCTGAGCACCTCGGTAGATGCTATTCTCAACAAGACGGTCGGTTATGCTACGAATTTTTGAGTTGCGGGCGCTATCGAGCACATACTTATGCCCCTCGACAAACTCCATATCTTGAGCGGTAATGGTCGTAGACTTAAGGTGTAGGTTTACAACCCTGATAGTATCCTTATCGTAGAGAATATCTGCCCAAATAGCATTAAAACGCGGAAGAGAGTCGATAAGTCCCTGGCGGATAATCGGCAGGTTGGTGAAAATCTCGCATGAGAAGTCTGCCTCGCCCTTTGCGGTGGTATTTATCTGGCGATTTTTCTTGTAGCGATGTTTAGCGCCGACATTGTTCCATACAAATCCAGAGTCGGACTTGTACTCCTGCAGGCAGACGATATTTGGGGCATGATTGGCAAGCGAATCGACAATCTCGCTACGGTTAAGGTTGCAGATGTTGTAGCTCACAACTTTAAGGTGGCTGGGATACTTCTCCGAGATAGGTTGTTTGAAGTATATGCGATAGTACTTACCAGCCGAGAAGCTGCCAATGATGACAAAGACAAGGGTCACCACCACTAAGCTCCACTTCCAGCGCACAATCCAATAGAAGAGCACGCAGAGCATTATAACGTATATAATTGGAGCAGCGAGGGCGACTGTAGAGATAATGCCTAGGCTAGCAGGGTCGTTGTTGGGTGTTATGGAGCAGATAATAGTCGCCGTGGCTGTGGCAAAGAGGGCTACAGCCATTATTATATCGACAATAAATATCAGCAAGGAGAGGCTAAAACGTCTCTTCTTGTTGCCTGACCTACCTTTGCGATAGTCGCGATAGACATATCCGTTTGTGCGAGCCATAGAGCGATGGTTTAGAAATATATCACTCGCTTATTCTTCCAGTAGTGGAGTAGTGCCCAGCCCCAGAGCATGCCACCTACGTGTGCAAAGTGGGCAACACCATCGCTCAGGCCACCCCAACCCTGGAATAGCTCTAGAACGATATATCCAATAACGAACCACTTAGCCTTTATAGGCATAGGGATTGGAAAGACAAAAATCTGGTTGTTTGGATGCATAACTCCAAAGGCCATCAACAGGCCCATAGTTGCACCAGAGGCTCCGAGCATTGTAAAGTAGTACTCTGATGCTACCCACGCAACGAGCATCTGGAATATTGCAGCACCAATACCGCAGACAAAGTAGTATGTTAAGAAACGTTTTGTACCTAGCTCATACTCCAGTGTGCGACCAAACATCCATAGTGCGAACATATTGAAGAACAGGTGGGTAAAGCTGCCATGCAGGAACATGTAGCTCACAAATTGGTATAGATGGAAGTTTGGTGAGCCTACCCAAAATAGCTGTCCGTATGCGCCCAAAAATGAATTTACCTGCGGAATAAGGTATGTTGCCAAGAATAATAATCCATTGGCGATGATTAGATTTTTTACTGCCGGAGGTGTTTGGAGATATCTATTCATTATATACTATTTTTGCGTTATGATAACTTCTGTTGAATATCGTCTAAAGTGATAAATGTCATAATGGTTTTGCCTGTAGGGGAGTGCTGAAAATCTTTGCACTCTACAAGTTGCATGGCTATACTTTCTGCATCTGCCTGAGTGTATGGCGTGCGCCTATCTGCCTGACTTTGAGCAAGGGTGAGAGCCATCTTCTCGCGACGCATATTATCTACCTCATGGGGCAGAGCGAGTGTCTGAAGTAGGTGGAATATTGTGGTATCAATACTCTCAACATTTAGCTCTGACGGAATGCCATTAATGTCAATAACCCCACCTGGGTGCATCGTAATGTCAAAACCTAAGGCCACAAAGTCCACAATCCACTCCTCAAGAAGAGAGTACTCTGCATCAGAGAGGGTAAGGCTCTGGGGAAATAGTAGCTGCTGCGATGCACTCTTTCCACCCGCTAAGGTGGTGATGTACCTATCATATAGTATGCGCTCGCGTGCGCGTGTGAGGTCGATGGCACATAGTGCGCCACCGAGCATCATTGAGGCGTAACGACGACCTATGTAGTGCACAGCGCTAACGCTATTATCTACACTCGACTCCAACTCCATATACTGCTCAGTAGGCTCAGAGTCTATATAGTCAAAATCTGAAACATTAGTAGGGAAATTAAAATCTTGACCTATGGTACGACTGTCAAACTCCTGTCCAAAATCGCAAAAAGCACCCTTGTTAGGTCCTGTTTGTACACTGCTCTCTGCAGCAAATGGGTTGTAATTGTCACATGTAGTGGCCTTTGGCATCTGGTAGCTTATGCCAGTAGTAGCAACCGGAATATCAATCAACTCATCATTGTCAAAGTCCATCATCGGCACAGAGCCGGTCTTGGCGAGTGTCTCTCGTACAGCAGCATTGATAATCTGCCAAATAGCATCTGTATCTGCAAAGCGGACCTCTATCTTCTGCGCATGAACATTAACATCTACACGCTCAGGGTCTACTGTAAGGTAGATAAAGAATGATGGTTGCGAGCCATTTGGAATAAGGTGCTCGTAGGCTTTAGCTACGGCCTTATTGAGATATGGCGATTTGAAATAACGACCATTGACAAACATATATTGGTCTGGGCGCACCTTAGCTGCCGAGGCTCGACATACATAGCCCTCAATCTTGGCAATTGAGGTCTCAACGCCCACCTCAAGCAAATTCTTCTTGGCAGATGCACCTACAATACCGATAATACGCTCAAGAAGTGATGACTTTTGGAGCGAATATATTGGCGAGCGGTCAGAAAGAAGCTCCATAGCTACCTCTGGATGGCAGAGTGCCACGCGGCGGAACTCTGTCTTAATCATATTTGGCAGTTGTGAGTGCCTCTCATCGATAAACTTGCGACGTCCTGGGGTGTTGTAGAATATATTTCTGACGACAAACTGCGAACCTATAGCTGCCGCAACGGGGGTCTGCGATACAAATTCACCACCGGAGATGACAACCTTTGTGCCTATCTCGGCATCTGCTTGACGGGTGATAAGTTCAACTTGTGAAATAGATGCAATAGATGCCAATGCCTCACCGCGGAAGCCGAAAGTATGTAGGTCGTATATATCATCAAGTTCTTTAATCTTGCTCGTAGCATGACACTCAAAAGCCATGCGGGCATCACTTGGCGACATGCCGCAACCGTTGTCTATTACCTGTATAAGGTCACGACCACCATTGACAAAGTTGACAGTCACCTTTGTGGCGCCGGCGTCAATAGCATTCTCAACCATCTCCTTAATTGCAGATGACGGGTACTCAACCACCTCGCCAGCCTTAATTTGGTTGGAGATAATCTCTGGGAGTAATCTTATACGATCTGACATAACTCTTTACTACTCTTGGTAATCGTTAGGTACAATAGTAATAGGGGTATATGGGTTGAAAACCTCATTTTCAAGCTCTGACTGCTCAACCTCCGGATTGGTCTGTTTGCCGGCCATGGTGATGATATTTACAATGCGCGGGATGAGCATGTAGATAACTATCACCGCGATGACAATACCAAAAACTATCATCGCACGAGGAGTTCCGTTGCTCTGCTTCTGTTGTGCCTTACGCTCAGCACGAGCCTCGCGAACAGTACGAATGTACTTTCCAGGTGTGTATGGGGTATCATCGCCACTGCTCTCACCTCGCAACTCACGACGGCGAGCCTCTCTACGCTCCTTTTCTGGGTCGTAGTAGCGTGGAATGTAGTTAAACTGGTTTGGTCGCTTTTTAGGCGGTGAAAATAGTCCCATATATCTGTTACCTACTAATTAAAAAAGTCCTTCATGCGCTCAAAGATATTCTGCTTGTTGCTCTTCTCCGGATTGCGGAAATGTGGCTGCTGAGAGAGTTTTGCAACAAGTTCCTTCTCTTCGCTATTCAATGAGGTAGGTAGGGCAATATCTACTACAACAAGCAAATCACCAGTGCCATTGTAGCTACCATAGCTGTTTATTGCTGGTAGGCCCTTGCCGCGCAGACGAAGCACTTTGCCCGCCTGTGTGCCCTGTGTGATGTTAATCTTAGCCTTGCCGGTGATTGTAGGTACCTCAACCTCACCACCCAATATGGCTGTTGTAACTGGAATAGTAAGGTTATGAATAAGGTTTGCACCGTCACGAATAAAGCGTGGGTCAGCCTGCTCCTCAATAACAACGAGCAAGTCTCCATTTACACCTCCCTGACGAGCTGCATTACCCTTGCCTGATACGGTAATCATCATACCCTCAGCAACGCCGGCAGGGATATTGAACTCTACAACCTCACTGCTCTTAACGCAACCCTCACCGTCACACTTTGTACACTTATCTTTGATAACAGTTCCCTGACCGCCACAAACTGGACAGACAGTCTGTGACTGCATTCGACCAAAGAAGGTATTCTGCACCTGCATAACATATCCCTGACCGTTACAGTTAGAGCATGTCACGCGAGATGAGGCATCCTTTGCTCCGCTACCACCACAAGCGTCGCAGGTGACACTCTTGTTGAGCTTGAGCTTCTTGGTTACGCCATTTGCAATCTCCTCGAGTGTAAGGCTTACGCGAACACGAATATCTGAGCCGCGGTTTGTGCGCTGACGAGCTCTGCCGCCGCCACCAAAGCCGAAACCTCCGCCGAAAATATCTCCAAACTGTGAGAAGATATCCTCCATAGAGAATCCGCCACCAAAGCCTCCAAATCCTGCACCAGCACCATCCATACCGGCATGTCCATACTGGTCATATCGTGCACGCTTATCTGGATTGGAGAGCACATCGTAAGCCTCTGCAGCCTCCTTAAACTTCTCCTCCGCCTCCTTGTTGTCAGGATTGCGGTCTGGGTGATATTTGAGTGCAGTCTTACGATAAGCCTTCTTTATCTCATCAGCGCTTGCACCCTTCTCGATGCCAAGCACCTCATAGTAATCTCTCTTTGCCATAGTAGAAAATCTTTTTACTCACCAACTACAACCTTTGCAAAGCGAAGAACCTTCTCGCCGAGCATATATCCACGCTCAATGACGTCGATAACCTTACCCTTCTTATCCTCGCCAGCGGCAAAACGGGCAACAGCCTCATGAAGATTCTCGTCAAACGGAGCATCAAGAGCCTCAATCTCTACAACGCGAAGCTGACGAAGTGTGTCAATAAACTTCTGAACAACCAGACGCTCACCCTCACGCAGAGCTGCAATATCCTCGCTCTTTAATGATGCAGCTGTAGCGCGCTGCATATCGTCAAGAATAGGGAGGATAGCCTTTAGCACATCACTGCCACCACTCTGCACAAGCTCCATCTTCTCTCGGAGTGTGCGCTTGCGGAAGTTGTCAAACTCAGCCTGCAGACGGATATATTGGTCGCGCCAATCAATCTGCTCCTCAGCAGGTTTCTGCTCTGACATATTGTCAGTAGAGTCGTTATTCTGTTCTGTCATATTGTCAGCAGATGTGCTGCTCTCGTTATTCTCAACTGTAGCGTTTGTAGTCTCGTTTTGGTCTTTAATCTCCTGATTGTCAGTGTTCTGTTTTTTCATATTCTCTAATTGTTTTTATCTTTATCTATTATAGAGGCAAAAGATGTACCGAATCCCGCATTAGAATAGGTTATCGTACATACTCTGACTCTTGTCGTACTTCAAATCGGCAAGTGAAGAGGCCTTAACTCCAATGTTGAAGCTCCAACTGCGGTGTGAACCAAATGGAATCCATACAAATGACATCTGCCAGCAGTGCAAATCTCGTGTGATGGAGACAGAGGTGGTTGTCAGCTTCCTATTTTGAATGTCAAAACCGCTGGTAAAAGAGATACCGGTCTTAGGGCCTAAGTTGACACTACCGTTAAATCCGATGGTCTGGTTTACATTCTTCTTATAACCCGTAGTGCCGTTATTGGTATACTGGGCGCTATAGCTAATAACGTAGTTGAAACCGAGGTTCCACGGAATAGAGAAGTCATAGTATGCCTGTGCCATATACTGCCTTCGGAGTACCGGGTCCATAAGTCCATACGGGTCAGAGAATGGGTTAAAGTACTCTGGTGGTATGGTGTTAATATCGTTTATAGCTGCCTGAGATTTATCGGCGCGAGACTTGAAGGTGTAACCGAAGCTCCAGCCGGTGTTCATAATTCGGCCCGGTAGACCTTTTGCCCACATCAGCTTATTGATTCTCACACCCTGCGGAGTTACCTGATATGGGTCGAGGGTTGCAGAGAGGTTGATTCCGAAGTTGCCGTAGATGGTTGTTCGGAGAGAGAGGCTGAGATTAGACAAACCGAGCGAGTCAGCAAGGAAGTTATACGAGCCACTGAGTGACAGATCGTCGATAATCTTCAGCTTCTTCACTCCAGAGGTATCGCGTTTGCTGAGCACCTTCATCTCAAGGCTCTGCTTGAGCGAGAAGTTGATAGATGCCGATGCACCCTTGCCAGGTACGCCGTATGCGTTGTCAGAGTATGGAGAGTAGATAGTATATCCACCCAAAGAGTCAGCCTGTACAGCCTTGTAGAAGCCATACTTCTGCTTTCCGAAGTCTGGCATATATGAACCTCCAATAGATGGGGTAATAGTGTGACGAACTGCCTGAATCTTTGCGGTCTTTTTCTTCATCTGCCACATTCCGTATATTGTAGTATTGAGCGATACGGAAGCGTTGTAGTTATAGATGCGGTAGAAGCCATACTCAGGGTCGAGTTTATCAATCTGGTTGGTCTGAGGATTCCACTCCTGCATCTGACGCTTGAAGTACCAACGCTCAGTGTAGTTGAATGATGGAGTGAAGTTGATATACTTAAAGAGTGTAAAACTTGATGATACAGGTATTGAGTGCTCAATACCATTCTTCATATTTTTAAGTGTCTGCTTAGTGAAAATCTCACTCTCGGCGGCATTGGCAGAGTTTGTCAGCTTACCGGTATATGTAAATGAAATCTTCTCATACCAACGCTGCTTACCCACAGCCTCCTTGCGCTTGAATGGATATACTCGAGCCACGTTAAAGACCATATTCGGGAAGTTTACCGATATTGCTCTGGTCTGAGAGTTCTGCGAAATACCCATGTTAATCGAGAACGAGAATGGAGTTCCCGCCCAGCTCTTAGAGTAGGAGATTGAAGAGTTGGTCTGTGTTGCAAGGATGTCGTTGAGTGTATTTGCCGAGTACTTGCTATATCCGCTGGTAGATAGGTTTACCGAAGCAGAGAATGTAGAGCCGGGGTTTGCCTTAGGGTCCTGGGAGTGTGTCCAGGTAAACTTAAAGTTGTTCTGCTTGATATAGTCAGGCTCGCCCTTGTCACCGGTCTTGATACTTGAGAAGTCAAAGTTTACATTTCCAGAGTACTTGTATCGCTTCACATAGCGTGAAGAGGCATTGACCTCCCACGATCCGAGGGTGTAGAAACCACCGGTGAGCGCCAAGTCCATATGCTTATTGATAATAAAGTAGTAACCCAGTCCACGCAAGAAGAATCCTCGCGCACCATCCTCACCATATGTTGGCATGAGTAGTCCCGACTTAGCACCAGAACTTACTGGGAAGAATCCCTCTGGAATACAGAGCGGATAGATTGGCACATCCTCCATAACAAGGTATGCCGGACCGGTGATAATCTTCTTGCCAGGGATAACCTTTGCCTTTGTCATGGCAAGGTAGAAGTGCGGATGATCTGTGTGCTCACATGTGGTGTACTTACCATGCTGAATGTTGATTGAGTTGTCCGGCTGCTTCTTGATTTTACCGCCGACAAGCCAACCATCACCCTGCTGCGTTGCTACTCCACGGATGAGCGCCTTCTCAGAGTCAAAGTTGTAGGTGATAGTATCCATCGTGTAGCTACCTCCAGCGTCGGCAAATACCGGCTGTGTCTTGGTTGCCTTGCCATCTACAGAGTCTGGCTTACCGTAGGCGTAAATCTCCTTGGTGGTCATGTCAATACGCATAAAGTCGGCCTTGAGCGACTTATCTGCATACTTAATATCTCCCTGATTGTAGATATAAACTTTACGATTTACAACATCGTAGTAGAGAGAGTCTGTATTCTTACCCTCAACGACCTGGTCCAGTCCACTGCTTGTCTTACGGCGTGTAGTGTCAGCTTTTGGTAGCGCTGTCGGTGCTTGCGCAGGAGCCGTGCTGTCTGCCTTAAGGACGCGGTTGCGACGAGCTGTACGAGCTGCTCTGGCCGATGTTGTTGAGTCATGAGTCTGTGCCACAGGGGCAATAGAGTCACTTGCCAAAGGTGTAGACTTGGCAAGTGTTTCACTACTGATACGCTTGTCTTGCGCAAATCCGAACATGGATTGCACCATAAAGAGCGTAACTAGTGACGCGATGAGATATTTTAGCCTAAATTTTTTCAAAAATCCAATAATTTTTAGTACCTTTGCCGGCAAGCCGGCAAAAACGCAAAATAACGCTGTTATGCGTGCGTGCACGCGTTTTTTCAGCGCGTAAAGGTAGTGAAAAAAACTGTAGAAACCAAAGGTATGAATAGACTTTTAACTATTATGTTACTTTTTAGCCTTGCTTTGGGTGTGGGTAATCTCCATGCACAAAATAGTCAGCAGGGTGTAAAGGTGATTGTTATAGACGCAGGTCATGGCGGGTATTTTCCAGGTGCGCGATATGGGGGCTATGCCGAGAAGAATATCAACCTTCAGATGGCACTCAAACTCGGTGCAATGATTGAGAAGAATATGCCACAAATCAAGGTTGTCTATACTCGTAAGAGCGATAAACACTTTTCAGAGAATTTACGCACAGATCTTCAGGCTCGTGCAGATATTGCAAACAATGCGGGTGGAGACCTGTTTATCTCTATCCATGCCAATGCTCACCGAAATACCGGTATTCGTGGTGTTGAAACGCTGATTATGGGTGAGAGTGAGCTTGAGACCAGCGAGAACGAGGCAATTCTCTTTGCTAATAATAAGGAGGAGTTTCTTGATATGTCTGATAAGGGTACTGCGGCCATCGTTCGCGCCCATATTCAGAATTTGCAGTTTACTTACGGTGAGTATAGCGAGGTGATGGCTCGCCTTGTTCAGAAACACTATGCAAACCTCGGTAGGGCAAATCGTGGTATTCGCAAGCAGCCTCTCAGAGTGCTCTATGCTACTGATATGCCAAGCATCCTTACGGAGATAGGTTTTATGTCTAACTCTGCCGAGCTTAAATATATCACCTCCGAGAAGGGTCAGCAGGAGTTGGTCGCTGCTCTTTATAAGGCGGTTAAGGAGTATGTTGATTACGTGCGTGGCAGTGTGCTTGTAGAGCCTTCAGAGCAGGGTAAGGCTGTTGAGCAGCCAAAGCCGCAGTCTGAGCCGGTGAAGCCGCAGTCAAAGCCACAGCCAGAGCAGGTGAAACCGCAACCAAAGCCGCAATCAAAGCCGCAATCAAAACCGGCTGTAGATAAGAATAAGTCGGTTGTGCGTTATGCTGTGCAGGTTATGGCGAGCAAGAGCGCTATATCAACAAAAGATTCTCGTTTTGGTTCATACAAGGGTAAGGTTCGTCAGGTAAGGGCTGAGGGCGCCTTCTCATATAAATATTGTGTTGGCGATTATGCTGACCGTAAGAGTGCGCAGGCTGCGGTTGCATCGGTGCGTAAGACATTCCCGCAAGCATTTGTGATTGCTGTAAAGGATGGTAAGGTGGTAACTAATAAGTAAAAAAAGATATGAAGAAAGAGGTAAAGATTGGAATTTACGCATTATTGATTTTTTTTGGTTCATGGGCTGGTATTCGCTTCCTTAGCGGCGCCGATATTTTTGGTCGTAATAACATGTATTATGCTTATTATGACGACGCAAGCGGTTTGCAGAACGCTTCGTCTATCGTTGTTCGTGGTGTGAAGGTCGGTCAGGTATCTTCAGTGTCTATCTCGGCAGATGACCCATCAAAGGTTCAGGTTGCACTGGCTATATCTAAGGACTATAAGATTCCGTCTGACTCAAAGGCTAAGATTTTCAGCGCAGGACTTATGGGTGGTCAGGCCGTTGAGATTATTATGGGTAGCGCAACTACAACCCTTGCAGAGGGTGATACAATCGCCTCGGCTGTTGAGGAGGGTATGTTTGACGCCATCGCTAATCAGTTTGGTGATATTAAGGAGAAGCTGATGGTTATGATGGATAATATCAACACCACTCTTGTAACACTCAATACCCTTGTTGATAATAACAATACCAATATAACATCAACAATTGCAAACCTTAATGGTATTCTTGCAGAGCTTAAGAAGTCGCAGATTGTTGAGAATCTTGACTCCTTTACAGGTACTTTGAAGAGCAATGGTGAGAAGATTGATGGCATTGTTTCTAGTGTGAATAACCTCGCAACCTCGCTTGACGAGCAGCAGATGGGTGTTAAGCTTGCTGAGGCTGTGGATAATCTGAGCACTCTGCTTGCAAAGTTTAACACCTCGGATGGTACAGTTGGTAGCTTGCTCAATGATAAGGAGCTCTATGCAAACCTTTCACAGGCATCGGGCAACCTTTCAGCGCTGCTTGATGATTTGAAGCAGAATCCTAAGCGCTATGTTCACTTCTCGCTCTTTGGTGGTGATGCTAAGGCTGAGAAAAAGGCTGCCAAGGCTGAGAAAAAGGTGGCTAAGAACATTCAGAAGGCTGAGTAGTAGATGTTTTATGCCCGACCATGTGCCCTTTTTTGCAGTAGGTCGGGCCTTTTAGTACGCTATGGTATATCCTGAGAATTTTGAGAGTAAAATAGGCTTTGATATTATCCGAAATCAGTGCCGAGAGCTGTGTACTATGCGCCGCTCGGCTGAACTTTTGGATGAACAAACCTTCTCTACTTCGCCGCGTCAGATTGCTAACCGTCAGGCTCTTGCAGCTGAGATGGGAACTATCCTTACAATGGATAGCGGTGTGCTGAAGGATGAATTTTACGATATAGATACCTTTGTAGAGACCCTGCGTGTTGAGGGTACATTTTTGGATTGTGACAAGGTACTATGCATGGGTGTTACCCTCTCAGCAGCTGCGGCGGTGGTTGAGATTATCCGTAACAGTGAGCAATTTACCGCACTCAATCGCCTATCAACGGGCATTGAGCCTTTGTGGCATATAATAAAGGAGATAGAGCGCATAATTGACGAGCGTGGTAATATGCGCGATAATGCTTCGCCAGAGCTTGCCGCTGTTCGCCGTGAAATTCGTCAGTCGGAGGGTCAAGTATCTAAGCGATTGCAGGCGGTGCTCCAGAGTGCTAAGAGCGCAGGTATTGTAGATTCTGATGCTGCAATATCTATCCGCGAGGGTCGTGCTGTTATTCCAGTTGCCGCGGCAAATAAGCGTAAATTGCAGGGATTTATCCATGATGAGTCGGCTACTGGTAAGACATTCTATGTTGAGCCGGTTGAGGTTGTAGAGCTTAATAATCGACTTAAGGAACTGGAGTATACCGAGCGTCGTGAGGTGGTTAAGGTACTAACCGCTTTTGCCGATTTGGTGCGTGTAGATATTGAGGCTGTAGCCCGTACTGCAGAGTATGTGGCAAGGATTGATATGGTGCGTGCCAAGGCTCGTTGGGCAGCTGCTAATGATGCTGTGCAGCCAATTATCAGCGATGGGGAGTTGTGGCTTGTTAAGGCTCGCCATCCTCTGCTTGCACAGACACTTAAGCGAAATGGAAGGGAACTTGTGCCACTGGATGCCCGACTGGATAGGGATAATAGAATACTTGTTATCTCGGGTCCTAATGCTGGAGGTAAGTCTGTATGTCTTAAGACCTTCGGTATCCTGCAATATATGTTCCAGTGTGGTTTCCCGGTTACGGTTGCGCAGAGTAGCGAGTTCCCGATTTTTAATAAACTTTTTATTGATATTGGCGACCAGCAATCTATAGAGAACGACCTTTCAACATACTCGTCACACCTTATAAATATGAAGGCTATGCTTGCGGGTGCAGATAGCCGCTCTATGGTGCTAATTGATGAGTTTGGTACCGGTACAGAGCCGGTTATCGGTGCTGCTATTGCCGAGGCTGTGCTTGAGAAACTTGTTGATAGTAAATGTTTTGGCGTAATTACAACCCACTATTCAAATATTAAGTACTACGCTTCTTCTACAGAAGGAGTTATAAATGGTGCGATGATGTTTGATGTGCAGAACATCCGTCCACTCTTCCGCCTTGATACCGGTAAGCCAGGTAGCTCGTTTGCCATTGAGATTGCTCGTAAAATTGGTCTTCCAGAGGCTATTATCGCCTCTGCTCGCGAGAAGGTTGGCTCTGAGCAT
This sequence comes from uncultured Alistipes sp., assembly GCA_904502005.1. GTDB lineage: Bacteria > Bacteroidota > Bacteroidia > Bacteroidales > Rikenellaceae > Alistipes. The sequence goes on along the minus strand of CAJGDC010000003.1, from coordinate 12,112 downwards.
ATTGATATAGAGAAACAGCTTCGTGAGATTGCTCGCGATAAGAGATATTGGGAGCAGAAGCGAGAGAAGATTCGCCAGACTGATCGAAAGGTTGAGGAGTTAGAGCAGAGTTATCAAGAGCAACTTGCCGCTATTCGAGAGCAGCGCCGTGTTATACTTCATGAGGCAAAGACTCGTGCTAAGGAGCTTATTGCTGAGGCAAATCGCCAGATTGAGGGCACTATTCGAGGTATTCGCGAGGCTCAGGCTGAGAGGGAGCAGACCCGTAGCCTTAGACAGTCGTTTAACGAATTTAAGGATAGTGTTGAGAGTGTAGACTCAGCAGATAATAATGCTCAGATTGACCGCGAAATGGAGCGTATTGCTCGTCGTCGTCAGCGTCGTGAGGAGCGCAAGGCAAATAAGAGCGAGCAAGCAACTCAGACGGAGGTTGAGAAGAAAAAGCTTCCTGTTGAGGTTGGCTCAAAGGTGCGCTTGGTTGGGCATGATGGCGTGGGTGTTGTGCAGACAATGCGTGGCAAGAAGGCGCAAGTGGCTTTTGGACAGATGCTTACAACCGTTGAGGTGTCACGCTTGGAGGCTATATCTTCGGCAGAGTATCATCGTGCTACACGACCTCAAACTCCACGAACTGTTATTGGTAGTGAGATTTCGCAGCGCAGGCTTGATTTTAAGAGTACGATTGATGTGCGCGGAGAACGTGTGGTTGATGCACTGGAGCGTGTGCGTGATTTTGTAGATGATGCGCTGATGGTTGGTGTTGGCTCAGTGACTATCCTGCATGGTAAGGGTACTGGAGCACTTAAGGATGAGATTCGTCGTTTCTTGCGTACAGTGCCAGCTGTTCAGAGTGCCGTTGATGACCATCCAGACCATGGTGGCTCGGGAATTACTATTGTTACTTTTTCGTTGTAGATTATATGCAGTTCTTACTCTCACAGATAGCACAAATATGCTCAGCAAAGCATTATGGCGCAGATTGTACAGTCAGCTCTTTTATTACTGACAGTCGTACAACCTCTTCTACCACCTCTGCTCTGTTTGTGGCAATGCGTGGCGTGAATCATGATGCCCATGACTATATCAACGATATGGTTGAGCGTGGTGTTCGTGCATTTATTGTTGAGCATGAGGTCGTGCTACCTGACGGATGTGGCGCTGTGGTTGTGGATAATGCCCTAAAGGCGCTGCAAAAATTGGCGGCTTTTCGCCGAGACAATTTTGAGGGTCATGTGGTCGCTATCACAGGCTCTAATGGAAAGACTACAGTCAAGGAGTGGATTGCGCAGAGCCTGCCACAGAATGCAAAGCTCTATCGCTCTCCACGAAGTTATAACTCTCAACTTGGTGTGGCTCTGTCACTGCTGCTGATGCCAGATGATGCACAGATTGCCCTTATTGAGGCGGGAATCTCACAGGAGGGAGAGATGGCGAGCCTTGAGAGTATGATTGCTCCGCAGACAGTTCTCTTTACATCAATAGGCGATGCGCATCAGTCAAATTTTAGAAGTTTAGAAGATAAAATCTGCGAGAAAATTTACCTTGCAAAGTCTGCAAAACGAATTATTTATAACTCTGAATATAGACAACTTGCCGCTGCTATTGAGGAGAGATATTACGACCGAAGTTTGGTTGATTGTGCTTTGGAGCAAGTGGATAATCTGCCGGATGGAGTCTGGGAGGGTAATGCACGCCTTGTCTACGCCTTTTGCCGCATCTTTGGCTTTGCCGCTCCAGATTTTTCGCAGTTGCAACCTCTTTCAATGCGCCTTGAGGTTAAGCAGGGTGTAGATGATGCTCTAATTATTGACGACAGCTATAGCTGTGATATAGATTCACTTACTATTGCACTTGACTATCTTAACTCTGTAGCACAGTCGCGCCGTAAGGTGGTTATACTGTCTGATATTCTTCAAAGCGAACTTAGTGAGGATATACTCTATACTCATGTGGCGCAGAAGATGGCTCAGTGTGGCGTAGAGCTATTTATTGGCGTGGGAAGTGGGATAATGGCTCAGGCTTCAGCATTTACTATGCAGAGTAGATTCTTTGCTACTACAGAGGAACTTCTTGAGAATATTGAGCAGATAGATATCGCTAACTCGGCAGTGCTTATTAAGGGTAATAGAGAGTCGCGCACAGAACGCATCTCTCACCGCTTAGAGCTTAAGAGCCACACCACAGTGCTGGAGGTTAATCTAAGTGCTATGGAGCGCAATATCAACTACTTCCGTTCTCTGATGTCGCCTGAAACTAAGTTGGTAGCAATGGTCAAAGCCTCAAGCTATGGTGCTGGTGAAACGGAGGTGGCGCAGATGCTTGCAAAGCAGGGTGTTGATTACCTGGCTGTTGCCTTTGCAGATGAGGGTGCCGAACTGCGCGCTGGCGGTGTTAAGTTGCCAATCGTGGTGCTAAATGCAGATGATAATAGTTTTGATACTATGGTTGCTGCACACCTTGAGCCAGAGATATATTCACTTCGTTCGCTTGACGCATTTGCTTTTGTCGCACGAGGGGAGAGGAGCTATCCTATCCACATAAAGCTTGATACGGGTATGCACCGCCTTGGATTTGGAGAGGAGGATATTGATACTCTTCTTGAGCGATTAGATAGATACAGCGATACTATTCATGTAGCATCTATTTTTACTCACCTCTGTGTGGCCGATGACCCTTCGCAAGATGAGTTTACAAAGGCTCAAATAGCTCTATTTGACCGTCTAAGTAGCCGTATTGCAAATCATCTTGGTTATCCTGTACTACGCCATGCAGCTGCTTCAGCAGCTATCGTTCGCTTCCCAGAGGCGCACTTTGATATGTGCCGCTTGGGTCTGGGTATGTATGGTTACGGGTTTGAACATAATGATAACCTTGAGCCAGTATCTACTCTGAGCACGCGTATAGTACAGATTAGAACTCTTGAGGCTGGTCAGACTGTGGGCTATGGTAGAGCGGGAGAATTGACTCGTACAAGCCGTATAGCTACTATTCCTGTTGGGTATGCCGATGGCCTTGACCGTCACCTTGGCTGTGGTCGTTGGAGTATGATTGTTGGCGGGCAGAGTGCGCCTACTGTGGGTAAAATATGTATGGATAGCTGTATGATTGACGTTACAGATATTGCCGATGTTAAGGAGGGAGATAGGGTTACTATCTTCTCGGCTGAGCGAGGAAATAGTGCAGAGGATATGGCGATGACGCTTGATACTATACCATACGAATTGCTTACATCGGTATCTAAGCGAGTTAAAAGAGTATATATATATGAGTAGACTATGAGTGCAACATTATATCTAATTCCTTGTCCAATATCTGATGATACCGCCGTTGCGGACGTAACACCTGCGTCAAATCAGGCGATTATCAATAGCTTAGACTACTTCATCGTTGAGAATACACGTTCTGCACGCCGATTCCTCTCTAAGAGTGGATACGCACGTGCTATTGACGATGCAACCTTTGTCGAGCTGAATGAGCATACGACCTCCCCAACTGAGATTGCAAAGATGATTGAGCCTCTAAAGGCTGGACGTAGTGCTGGTGTGATATCTGAGGCGGGAGTGCCTGCTGTTGCTGACCCTGGTCAGGCGGTTGTTGAACTGTGTCATAAGCATAATATTCGCGTTGTTCCACTTGTTGGCCCCTCATCAATACTTATGGCAGTGATGGCGTCGGGATTGAGTGGACAATCTTTTGCTTTTAATGGCTACCTCCCGATTAAGGAGCCAGAGCGTAGCAAGACCATTAAACGCCTTGAGTCTCGTGCGCGTGCTGAACATCAGTCGCAGCTATTTATCGAGGCTCCATATCGTAATGTTAAACTCCTTGAGCAGATGCTCAAAACGCTCAATCCTGATACTCGTCTGTGTATAGCTTGTGATATCACTTCGCAAAGTGAATATATCCGTACACAGAGTGTGGCTCAGTGGCAAAAGAGTTCGTTGCCAGATATTCAAAAGCGCCCGGCAATATTTATCATTGGCTAAAGCAAAAAAATACCATTAAGCATTCTGCTTAATGGTATTTTTTTGTCTATTTGTTGCATTATTCGCTGTCGCCGTCAAACTTCTTCTCAACAACAATTGTAAATAGGTTTGGATTTGTGAGGAGGTGTCCGATGATATTTGTGCGATAGTTACGCTGGAAAGGAACAAAGCTGTAATTTAGTGTGTGTAGCTCAAAGCCGCTATTGTCCCAAATCTTTACAGAAACATTGCTTGTGCACTTTTGGTCTACAAGTAGATAGGTGGTTGCAAGATACTTGTAGCGCTCGCTCTGACCATCAATAACCAAATACTCATCTGAATATAGAGGAGTCTGTGCACCGGCAAAGGTGATAGTTGTAGGCTTCAACTCCGAGAGCGTGCCGTCAAAGATGTTGAACTTAGTGTAACTATCAACGGTAATCTCAGTATTGGCGATTCTGAACTCAGAGTTAAGAGCTGTGTTGTAGTCTGTCTCCGTAACACCCAAATTCAACTGAGCAAGTGGACGGGTGAGCTTGAAGGTTCTATTTGCAGCCCCCTCAACCTTCATACCACGCACGGTATGCCAGAAGCAGTCACGCTTCTCATCGTTTGCAGTTGCATTGTCGTACTTGACAGTGATGCTCTTGTCAGCGAATGACAGGTCGTAGTAGAGCGGGTTAATTTCTCCGTGAATCTCTACTGTCTGACTAGGATTTTCTGTGTAGTAAGCAAAGAAGACAACGTCATAACTCTTGCCATTGGCAAGACGTAGGTCAAGCGTTGCCTGACGATTGCTCAGCGGCATTGTTCCCCATAGGTTGTTCAGAGGGGTGTCGTTGCCTGAAGCATATACAGCCCAAGCAATTTGGTTTACAGTTGTTCCATCGGCAATAGCACGCGACTCAATACCACCAAGGTCGGCGGTAAGAGTAACATAGGAGCTATTCTCCTCCTTCATACACGATGTGGTAAACAGCACAACCACAGCAAGTATGGCATGGAAAAACTTAGACATAAATAAATTGATTCGTATATGCATGTTTTGTTATCGCACAAAAATAACAAAAATTATGCATTAATCAAAGAAAAATCAAATTTTTTTCGTTTTTTATAACTCGTCGCTATACACAGCACCTGGCAGGTCATGCTGGTTGTACCTTGATGCCATAGACATTCCGTACGCGCCAGCCGACTTGATTGTAAGCAAATCGCCTCGTTTAGTCAGTGGTAGTGATACATTCTCGTCAAAGACATCAGTTGACTCACACGCTGTGCCTACAATTGTGTACTTAAGGCGCTGCTCTGCCTGTGAGGTGATATTCTCAATGTTGTGATATGAACCGTAAAGTGCTGGACGAATGAGCTCTGTCATACTACCATCAACAATCACAAGACGGCGACCAGTAGCGGTAGTTTTATTGTACAATACCTTGGTAATCAGCTCTCCACACTGCGCAATAATAGAACGACCAAACTCAAAGTGTACCTCGCGATTACCAACCTTGAGGTGCTGCTTGATAATGGCAAAAACAGATGCGAAGTTTGGTATTGGCTCATTCTCAGGCATGTCGTAATTTACACCCAATCCGCCACCAACATCTACAAACTCAATCTCAAATCCGAGCTTTGTGAGGTTGTCTACAATGACATTGACCTTGTTGCACATATTCTCAAAGACGTGCAACTCGCGAATCTGTGAACCAATGTGGATGTGCATACCGATTACAAGGATATTCTTCAGTGAGCGGATATGCTCCACACTTGAGAGAATCTCCTCGTAAGAGATGCCAAACTTACTATCTGCCTGACCGGTATCAATGCAGTGGTTGGTCTTTGGGTCAATGTCAGGATTTACACGTAGGGCGATATTGACCACCTTGCCAGCCTCAGCAGCAAGCTCATTTACAAGGTCTATCTCCTCAATCGACTCACAGTTTATTGCAAGAATATTCTGCTCAATGGCGTAGCGAATCTCCTTGTCGCGCTTGCCAACACCGGCGTATACGATAGATTTTGGGTCAAACCCCGCCTCAATAGCGCAACGAACCTCGTTTCCACTTGCGCAATCTATACCCACACCATATTTGCGAATAATCTGCAATAGACGCGCATCGTAGTTAGCCTTGATGGCATAGTGAATTTTATAGCTATACTTGTTTGCTATGCTCATCAGACTCTCAAGTGTCTGATTGAGCAGCTCAATATCATAAAGATAGAATGGGGTTTCGTACTTTGCCAGTTTATCGGCAACCTGCCTACTTAACATAACCTAACTTTTGTTTAGTGTAATAAATTATTGGGGCAAAGATAGCAAAAAGTTTTTAATATTTGCCGCTATGCCATCAATAAGTAGTTTTACCGCGTCATCTGCCGCCCATGCTGTGTGTGGTGAGGCCAGAAGAGTATACGGGTCGTTTAGGCTGTATAGCGGCGAACTGTGGAGTGGTTCACTTGAAAATACATCTAATGCCGCAGCTGCTATGTTGCGATTGTTAAGAGCATCGGCAAGTGCCTGCTCGTCAATAATTCCACCACGAGCAACGTTGATAATTATCGCTGTTGATTTCATCTGCTCAAGTTCGGATTTGCCGATAAGTCCAGCAGTCTTTGCATTGAGTGGTGAGTGTATCGAGATGACATCTGCCCATTGTAGAAGCTCAGATAAATTTTTATGAACATATCGCTCCTCTCTTACTACGCCTGAAGTGGATGAATATGCAATATTGCAGCCAAATGCCTCGGCAAGGTGTGCCACCTGATGGCCAATTGCCCCAAGCCCTATGATACCCCAGTTTTTACCTCTTAACATCGAGATTGGACGACCAGAGTGGAAGATGTCATTTGTGGCAGCATAGGCTCCACTTTTGAAATAGTTGTCGTAGTATGCCGAGTTACGCAGTAGCGATAATGCTGCTCCTAAAGTTGCCTCAGCAACGGAGTAAGTTGAGTAGCCAGAGACATTCTTAACCTCAATACCAATCTCTGCAGCAGCATCTAACTCCACATTGTTCATTCCCGTAGCAGCTATAGCAATAAGCTTGAGATTTGGTAACTGTGACATCATCTGACCAGAGATGTAGACCTTGTTGGTAATTACAACTGTAGCATCTTTACAACGTTCAAGGGTCTGCTCTGGTGTGGTGCGGTCGTAACCAATATATTCACCTAAAGATTTAATAGCACTTAGGTCGTAACCACCGAGTGAATATTCGTCTAAAAATACAATTTTTATCATAGTTATTCAGTTTTTATTTCGGTTAAGTCTCTGATTACAACTGAGGCACATCCTATGCCGAAGAGGGCAGGAAGGTAGGATATTGTACCCACATTTGACTTCTTATTCTGCTCCTCGCATAGAATCATCGCCCCCTCAACGGGTGGCTCGGCAGAGAATACAGCCTTAAATCCGCGACGTATGCCCATCTTGTGTAGTCGTTTGCGGAGCATATGTGCAAGAGGGCAGTGGTGAGTCTTTGAGATGTCGCAAATCTCCATCTTTGTCGGGTCGAGCTTTGCCCCTGCACCCATCGAGCTGACAAGTGGGATATTGCGGTCGAGAGCACCCTTGATAAGCGCTAACTTAGGCGATAGGGTGTCTATTGCATCCACGATGTAGTCAAACTGCTGACTCTCTAATATCTCGTCTGTCTTTTCATCCTTGATATACTCTGGTACAACGTGCAGCTCAAGCTGGGGATTTATATCCCTCAGTCGCTCTGCAAGCACCTCGGTCTTTTGTCTGCCTACTGTTGAGTGCAGTGCGATGAGCTGTCGGTTTATGTTGCTGAGGCTTACCGTATCGCTATCTGCAATGGTGATTTTTCCAATACCGGCACGCACTAACATCTCGGCAGCGTATGCACCTACTCCACCAACTCCGACAACAAGAATATTTGCTTGCTTAAGTCGCTCCAAACCCTCTTTGCCAAGTAAAAGTTCGCTGCGTTCTAACCACATATATGCTTAAAATTTTCGTTTATTATGTACTCTAACATATTCTTTGGTAAGGCTAGAATTTCACTCGCCTTGCTGTATATATCTTCAATTGCTACGTGGCTCTCGTCTGTCTCTAAAAATAGGTGGTCAATTGGGATTGCTCTCATCGCCTCCATGCTTTTAGGTGAACGAAATGTACGCTCGCCAAACGAGAGGTAGTATCCACGCTCTGTGGCCCTGAGAGCCTGCTCGGGTGAGCCGATAAAGCCGTGGAAGATGACAAACTTTAGACGATACTTTTTTAGTATGTCCATAACCTGTTCAAATGCCTTGACGCAATGTAATACAACCCCTTTATTGTACTGCTGTGCAACCTCTAATTGAGCCTTGAATACCAAAATCTGGCTATCGCGCTCGACACCACACGAGTAGTCTAAGCCTATTTCGCCAATGGCATCAAACCCTAATGCCTGCCTCTCTATAGAGAGGATAGAGTCCGTGGAGGCACTACTTGCATGGTAGGGGTGAATGCCTATTGTTGAGAGTGTCTGTTCGCTCTGCTTAGGTGTATGAGTGTGAATATTGATTATCATAAGGCAAAAATAGTAAAAAAAGTGCGATAAACTGCGGATAAGTGAAAAAAAAGTAGTATCTTCGCGGGCGAAAATGTCTATTTAATCACATATTATAAACATCAAACATTAAAACAGTTTTAACAATGTCAAAAACTATTAAGCTGTGCAAAGGTTTGGATATCAAGTTGCAGGGTGCTGCAGAGAAGAAGACAACCGTCCTCGGTTTGGCTTCTACTTATGCGGTTTCGCCACTGGACTTTGAGGGTATCGTTCCTAAGATGCTAGTTAAGGTTGGCGATGCAGTTAAGGCAGGTACACCGTTGTTCTTCAACAAGAATAACGCGTCGGTTGTTTTCACTTCACCAGTTAGCGGTACTGTTGCCGCTGTGGTTCGTGGTGAGAAGCGCCGTATCCTCGCTGTTGAGATTGCTGCTGACTCTACTATCGCTTACGAGGAGTTTGGTGCTCTTGATGTCAAGACTGCTACCCGTGACCAGATTGTAGAACTTTTGCTTAAGTCGGGTCTTTGGACACTGCTCGTTCAGCGTCCGTATGGCATTATTGCTAATCCAGCAGATATGCCTAAGTCGATTTTTGTATCTGCGTTTGATTCTGCGCCGCTCGCTCCAGATTACGGCTACACTCTTGCCGATGACAAGCAGGCTTTGCAGAAGGGCTTTGAGGTACTGGCTCGCCTTACAGAGGGCAAAGTACACTTGAGCTATAACGCTAAGGATGCAGCTCCTGCATTTGCAGGTGTTGAGCTTCACGCCTTCCAGGGTAAGCACCCTGCAGGTAATGTTGGTGTACAGATTCACCATATCGACCCAATCAACAAGGGTGAGAAGGTGTGGACTGTAGGCTATGCAGATGTTGCTATTATCGGTCGCCTCTTCCTTACTGGCAAGGTTGACATGACTCGCACTATTGCAGTTACCGGTGCTGAGGTTAGCGCTCCAGCTTATGTAAAGGTTATCGCTGGTGCTAAGCTTGACTCTATCCTCAATGGAAATGTAGCAGCTGATGCACACGCTCGTTACATCTCTGGTAATGTTCTTACTGGTCGCAATGTAGGTAAGGATGGCTATCTTGGTTACTATGCAAACCAGATTACAGTAATTCCTGAGGGTGATAACTACGAACTTCTTGGCTGGGCTATGCCTCGCTTTAGCAAGTTCTCAGTTTCTCGCGCATACTTCTCTTGGTTGTTCCCTAACCGCAAGTACAATCTCGATACCAATCTTAATGGTGAGGAGCGTGCTTTCGTTGTTACAGGTCTTTACGAGAAGTATCTGCCTATGGATGTATATCCAATGCACCTGCTTAAGGCTATCATGGCTGCAGACTTGGATAAGATGGAGGCTCTGGGTATCTATGAGGTTGTTGAGGAGGACTTCGCTCTCTGTGAGTTCGTTGACCCTTCAAAGACTGAGATGCAGCAGATTATCCGTAATGGTATTAACTTAATGATTAAGGAGGGTGAGTAATGAAGGCACTTCGTTCAATTGTTGATAAACTCAAGCCTACTTTCTCTAAGGGAGGTAAGCTGGCTTTCCTTGAGTCTACATTTGATGGATTCGAGACTTTCCTTTTTGTTCCTAACAAGACTACTCAGCATGGTGCTCATGTTCGTGACTGTAACGATATGAAGCGTACTATGATTATGGTTGTCATCGCTCTTATCCCTGCACTGCTCTTCGGTTGCTACAACACCGGTATCCAGGTAGGTCTTGAGGGTTGGACAGCATTCTTCTACGGTCTTGTTCGTATCCTTCCTATGATTGCTACAACTTATATCGTAGGTCTGGGTATCGAGTTCACCGCAGCACAGCTTCGTGGTCACGCTATTAACGAGGGCTTCCTTGTTTCTGGTCTGCTTATTCCACTTGTAATGCCAGTTAGCACTCCACTTTGGATGGTCGCTCTTGGTACTGCATTCGCAGTTATCTTCGGTAAGGAGGTATTTGGTGGTACTGGTATGAATGTATTCAACCCTGCAGTTCTTGCTCGTGCATTCGTATTCTTCGCATACACTCCACAGATGTCTGGTGAGAAGGTTTGGTACTCTGACTGGACAATGATGGGTGCACAGGTTGATGGCGTAACAGGTGCTACTGCTCTCGAGCAGCTTGCAACTACTGGCAATATGCAGTATAGCGCACTCGATGCATTCCTCGGCTTTATCCCAGGTTCATTCGGTGAGACTTCAACCCTTGCAATCCTTATCGGTGCAGCAATCCTGCTCTTTACCGGTATTGCATCTTGGAAGACTATGGTTTCAGTATTTGTCGGTGGTGCAGCAACAGCATATCTGTTCAGCGCACTTGGCTGTTTTGACTATCCTGCATACTATCACCTTCTTGTTGGTGGTTTTGCTTTCGGTGCTGTCTTTATGGCTACTGACCCTGTAACATCTGCTCAGACCTCTACTGGTAAGTATATCGTAGGTTTCATGACAGGTGCTATTGCAATCCTTATCCGTCAGGTGAACCCAGCATATCCAGAGGGTATGATGCTCTCTATCCTGTTTATGAATGCTCTTGCTCCACTTGTAGACTACTTCGTTGTTGAGGCAAACATTCGTCGTCGTGCTAATCGTGTTAAATCTGTAAAGTAGGAGGAGAGACTATGAAATTCAATACAAATAGTAATACCTATATTATTATCTACTCGGTAGTAATGGTAGTCGTTGTTGCAGTATTGCTCTCAGTTGCTGCGCTTGGCCTTAAGCCACGCCAGGAGGCAAATATGCTCAACGAGAAGAAGACACAGATTGTTAAGGCACTTGGCGAGGACCCAGCAACAGTTGCTTACGATAGCGTAATTACAAAGGCTGTTATCCTTGACGCTTCTGGTGCAGTAGTCTCTGAGGATGTAAACGAGGTGTTTGCAGCTCTTAATGACCTTAATGGTAGCTTTGCTGCTCAGCGTTATCCAATCTTCGTTGCCACTTCAGGTGTTGTAGTGCCTCTCTATGGCGCAGGTCTTTGGGGCCCAATCTGGGGTTATATCGCACTTGATGCAGATATGAATACCGTTAAGGGTATCGTTCTTGACCACTCAGGTGAGACTCCAGGTCTTGGTGCAGAGATTACTACTCCAAAGCACCAGGCAATGTATCCAGGTAAGACTATCTATGAGGGTGATGCTATTGTCGGCGTAACACTTAAGAAGGGTGGCGCAGATAAGAGCAATCCACACGAGGTAGATGCTATTACCGGTGGTACTAAGACCTCTGATGGTGTGACAGCAATGATCTCTGACTGTCTTAATTATTACAAGCCTTACTTTGATGCTGCACGCGCTGCTGCAGTGGCTACTGTTGAGGCTGAGTCTAACACTATAAATGAGTAAAACCATGGCAAGTAAGAGTTTGAAAAATCTGACAGGACCACTTAGTGGCAATAACCCTGTCATCGTGCAGATTCTTGGTATCTGCTCAGCTTTGGCAGTAACCGTACAGCTCAAGCCTGCAATTGTTATGGGCTTGTCAGTAATGGTTGTAACTGCATTCTCTAACCTTGTAATGTCACTGCTGCGTAACGGCGTACCTTCTCGTATCCGTATCATCGTTCAGCTGGTGGTTATTGCAGCGTTGGTAATTCTCGTAGACCAGGTGCTCAAGGCATTTGT
>CAJGDC010000002.1 GCA_904502005.1 uncultured Alistipes sp. | reverse complement strand
CTCGTCAGAGAGGCTGTGGAATACACCCTCAGAGATCATTGCAACACCATACTCGATACCCATAATCTTACGCTTGATGATAGATGAAACAACGAGGTTTACAATCTTCTCAACGGTAATCTCAGTCTTGTTGAACATCTCAGGGATAACAATCATTGGGTAGTGGCAAGCAGAGCCGATACCAAATGCGAGGTGACCTGCACTACGACCCATAGCTGCAACAACGAACCAGTTAGCAGATGTACGAGCGTCGTTGTATACTGCGCGACCGATAACAGTTCCACCTTCCTTTGCGCTCTGGTAGCCGAAAGTAGGCGAACCAGCTGGAAGTGGAAGGTCGTTATCAATAGTCTTTGGAACGTGGATATTTGAGATAGGGTACTGCTTAGCCTCAAGGAACTTAGCAATACGGTTTGCAGTAGATGCAGTGTCGTCACCACCAACAGTTACGAGCAACTTAATGTTGTTCTCAGTGAAGAAGTTGAGGTTGAAGTTGTTCTCAAAGTCTGAATCCTTTGGCTTGAAGCGGCTCATTGTAAGGTAAGAACCACCCTGGTTAAAGATGTAGTCAGCCTTGAAAAAGTCGAGATCCTCATAACGTGGGGTTGGATTGAACAGACCTGAGTAGCCATAGTGTAGACCGATAACACGATAACCCTTGGCAAGAAAAGTCTTTGCCACGCTACCAACAACAGTGTTCATACCTGGTGCTGGACCACCACCTGTGAGAATTGCAATTGCTTCTTTCATAGTTTTTTATTGTTTAAGTGATAATAGTAATCAAAAATCGTTCAAAGATAACACTTTTTTTGATTGGTTGTAACATAAATCAGCCGAAAAATTGTATTTGATAGCTGTCGGCATAGAGATTTATTGTTTGAATGCACTTTTTTAACGCTCGGCGAACCGTATACCCCGTACCGCTTCGAGCTTTCCCAGAATAGTAGCATATAAGTGCGTTGGCGTTGTCTACTAAGTAGTCGTTTCGCTGGCGATAGATCTCTACGTTGTATGTTTGGCTTATTGTTACCACTTCATCTGCCGACTCTATCACACGCTTGTATCGCTCTGCCCAATCTCTGTTGGGCATTGTCAGCTCGTGCCCACGAAATGGAACAACGCACTGCAATTTCAGCCCATTTAACTCACTCTTGAGCGACAGTACAATCTCCGCGGCTGCGATGTCAAACCCTTCAGCCATGCCGCAGAGAAAGGTACTATATCCCACCTCATAGAGCGCTATAATCACCTCGCGCAGCTTCTCATTTGTTGTCCCCGAATAGTCGCGGTGTCCTGTAAATGCTACTCTCATAGCGCAAAGATAGAAAAAACCGATGAATTTTATCATCGGTTTCTCTGATTTCTCATCTTCCACTCAATCATTGCCACCTCGGCGCGGATGCGTCTTTTTACTCGCAACAGATTTATGAGGCAAAATATGAATGTAATCCACATAACGGTTGACCAAGCACTACAAGACAACATCTTTTCAAAATTGTCATTCGCACCAACAGCGTAGAGGATAAGTGGTACTGCGGTCCAAGTGGCTGCAATCATTCCTGTAGCCCAACTGGCGCGGCTCCAACGAGACATAGGGCAGAGGTTGTGGAAGTTGTGATATAAGCTATAAAGTATCAATACTATAGCTACTGCTGTGATAACAACCTCTTTATATGGAAAGTCTGGAATCCAATTGAACTTGTCAGCGCGGATAATCATCGTCGCGGCAACGAAGAGTAGAATATCCGCCAACTCAAGTTTTCCATCGTCAGGTGTTGGGGTAGATAACTTGCGTCCCTTATTTCCCCAACCGAAAAAACGTGCTCTTCTCTTCATAATTAGTAGGCGTTTTTACGACGTGTACGAATCTTCATGTCGATTGCTGCAGCGCGAGCTCTCGCCTCTCTACGGTTGCTTATCCACTTGTAGAGGCTGATAAAAAAGGCTATCCACATAACTATTGACGAGAGTGAGATATATACCATCTCTTTGTAATCCTCAGCAGTTCCCTCGCCAGAGTAGTAAATTATTATCGGCATCACAGTCCAGAGTATTGCGCCAATGGCACTCTTGATTGTTGCGTGACGCCAGCGAGTAATCGGACCATAGTTAAAGCAATCCCAAATAGTTGCAACGACATAGCAAGCCATAGCAATCAGCGCCACAATGCCTGAGATTACCTCGTGCGGGATATAGATAGCCAAGAAGATGAGTCCCATACATACAAGACCTAAAATCTCGGCCTTGGTGAACTTGACATTCATATCTCTACGCGCCTCCTCCATCGTCTTGCGCTTCCAAACTCCGATGTTAAATCTGAAGAATCTAAATCTATTTCTCATCGCTTTCGGTATTAGGTTTGCTCTTCTTTGCACGAGGCTTGCGCCCTGCTTTGCGCAAAGCCTCGGCAATTATCCACTGCAGCTGTCCGTTTGTACTACGAAACTCATCTTCTGCCCACTTCTCGATGGCATCCATCGTCTCGGCATCGATGCGTAGCACAAAGCTGCGAGTGCTATTCTCTTTCGTAGCCATAATAGATTTAGTTATGCAGAGTACCTGTGTTTACTACCGGCTGTGCCGCCTCATCTGCGCAGAGGACAACCAAAAGGTTGCTAACCATTGCCGCCTTGCGCTCCTCGTCAAGCTCTACAACATCCTCTGTAGATAGACGCTCAAGGGCAATCTTAACCATAGATACTGCACCCTCAACAATCTTCTCACGAGCAGAGATAATAGCGTCTGCCTGCTGACGACGAAGCATTGCAGCTGCAATCTCAGGAGCGTAAGCAAGGTAGTTGATTCTCGCCTCAATAACCTCAATACCTGCCATTGCCAGTCGCTCATTTAGCTCGTCAGTAAGGCGGTCGTTAATCTCATCGCCACCAGAGCGAAGAGTAAGCTCACCCTCAGCATTTGAGTTCTCGTCATACGCGTACATACCTGCCACCTGACGAAGTGCAGAGTCAGATTGTACAGCTACGAAGTTCTCAAGAATGTTCATACGTGTTGTCGATGATGTAGCCATTGCACCAACCTCTGCAGGTGCATCAATCTCAAATACTGCCTTATATGCACCCTCGTTCTTGATTTTCCATACAAGCACAAGACCAATAAGGATAGGGTTACCAGCCTTGTCGTTCACCTTGATAGGGTCTACATTGAGGTTGCGAGCACGCAGTGAGAGCTTCTTTGCGCTCATAAATGGGTTAATCCACCAGAAACCTGTCTCGTAGAATGTTCCGCGATAGTTACCAAAGAAGAGTAGCACTCGTGCCTCATTTGGCTCAAGCATCTTGTAGCCGCAAGCCATAATAATAGCCGCAATAACTGCTACCCATACGCCTGCAAAGAGTAGTCCACCAAACTCGTCACTGTTTACCAACTCCACAAAGAGCCATGCGGCTACTCCAACAAGTGCAAGGTTGATAATAAGAGCTACAAAACCATTGAGTTTCCAGCCGTCATAAGTGTAATTACTGTTTTTCATAGTTGTTAAAGTTTTAAGTGTTAAAATTGATATCATTTTGATATCACAAAGATACAGTATAAAACACTGAACTTCCAAATATTTTTGCAACTTTTTTACGAAAAAGTGCAAAAAAATATGCCGAATGTCAAAAACACTCGGCATACCTATATTATAATGCGGAAACAACTACCACACCTCTGTAACCTTGTACTCTGCTGGAGCGGCGAGGCTATAGTCGGCATTCTCAATAACGTAGTCGCAGGTATATTTACGACCCTTGTCGTCAGTTGCTACCACCTTAACCTTTGCATTAGGGTTCTTGAGGGTGTAGATGTACATGTGGTGGCACGGTACGCAGTAGTTCTTGCGGGTGCTGCCCTTCTTATGTCCACGACCTACAACGCCGGTGTGGTAACCGATAGCCCACCAATCTTTGCTTGACTCAAGGCTTGGGTGCTCGTCACCACGGAATGGAGATGGCTTCATCTTCTTCATCTCGCCAGAGAGTTTACCATCCTCATAGAGCTCAATCTTCCAATCCTTATCTGCGAACCATACATTTGCAAGAATCTTATCGGCACCGAAAGGTAGTGTTGGCTGCTCGTGCTTGCCGCCAAATGTTGCATTACCGCGGTAGAGACGTAGCTGATAGTCTAAGTCAAAGCCGGTACCCTTATAACGGTGGTCAACAACCTTGTTGCCGACAATGTCAATAAGGCCGTAGCCGTTTGGTGTGCCATCGCCATTGTTTTTGCTCCACCACCAGCAACCTGATGCAGCGCCGAAGATGTACTCGTGAATACCATTCTTGTGGGTATAGCGGCGTGTGTAGTGTGTATGTCCTGACATAATCTTGCAGTCAGCATACTCAGAGAGCATATTGAGAACAGCCTGAACACGTGGGCTCTTGCGTAGGTGCTCAAGTGGAATATGTACGCAGAGAATGACCATCTTATCCTTTGATACATAGCTCAGGTCTTTACGAAGCCACTCCACCTGCTCGTCTGTAAAGTCGCCATGATACTTCTTGAAGTTGTTAATATCATCGTAGATAATGTCGTTCATACTTACGATATGCACATCGCCACGATTCCAAGAGTAGTCAATAGGACCAAATGTAGCCTCAAACATACGCTGTAGGCGCACTGTAGGGGTTGAGTTGCGCTTGCCCGTAACTACCGGCTCGTAGTCGCAGTCGTGATTTCCGATAGTCTGGAACATCGGCATACCGATATTCTCGGCACGCATCTCCTCCTTAATCATCGGCATAAGGTAGTTGGCGTTGCGTGGACCCTCAGAGTAGACAATATCACCAAGAGAGATTGCATAACAAGGGGTCTTGCTCTTCTTTGCTGTCTTCTTCAAGTCTGGTGCAGTCTCTGAGTGGAAGCGGTAGATATGACGTAGGTTCTGACACTGTGGGTCAGCTACCATAACAAGGCGGAACTTATCCTCCTTACCATCCTTGAGTGGCTGAAGAACGAAGTCGTAGACCTTGTCGTCGTTGAGCTTCTTGTAGAAGCAAGGGTGACCCTGACGAAGTGGTACACGATACTCTGCAGGAAGAGAGTAGTAGACATAGGCAGCCTCCTCATGACGATTGAAAGAGTACTTACCCTCAGCGTCTGTAGTGACAACAGAGTGTCCGTCGGTAACTACAACGCCCGCAATAGGGGCTCCTTCTGTTGTGCGGATAGTTCCCGTCACATCCTGCGCTGTTGCGTAGGTAGCAATGCCGAGAACAGCAAGTAGTGTAATAAAAAGTCGTTTCATTTTAGTCTATCTTTTAGTTTTTCGTATTGTTCTCTGCTAACTATGCGGTAGTGTGGTGCATAGTGCTTGTTGTATTGTTGGCTGTGGTGCATCACATACTTACCCTCCAACAAGAGTGCTGAAATAGCATCAGAGTCCTCTTTGTAACCATCAAGGGTAGGGTAGAGCTCTGCTACGATATGCTCAATCTCTGCCCACTCACTTCGCCAAGCAGTCAAGTCTGCCTTTGTAACCTCTACAACGCTCGCTATAAAGGCGTCGGCAAGCTCTTCGGCAGTGATTCGGCCCTCTGCTACTGCCTTGAGGTTTATGCGGACAAAGTTGCCACGCCAACCGCATTGCTCTGCGTACTCGCTCTCAAAACTCGTGGCATTTTGGCTCTCGCGGATGATAAACTCAACCACTTTGTCCCTATCTGCAAGGGCGTGAGCTACACCAAAACGGTCCTGAAAACAGCTCTTGTAGATATCCTGTAGTCGAGCCTTTGGATGTGACTCTAAGATTCGAGTGATAGCAGTTTGTTGAGCTATTCAGTCTATATTTATCAGCTCGTACTTTTGTGTGCCAAGACCAATCTTCTCTGAGTAGTCAACGATGTGTGTGCCGTGCTTAGTGCGGATGCGCTCAAGCAGTGGACCATTGTCGTTACCCTCAGATGGTGTGATGTTGAAGATAATATCAAGGCAAGCCTTATCCAGAGCAACCGGGTCGGTAGAGGCAAGAATACCTACATCCTTAAGCAATGGGTCTGCAGGGTGTGCGTTACAGTCGCAGTCTACAGACATGTTGTTCATAACGTTGATGTAGAGAATACGCTCACCACCTCCAAAATAGTCGTGAATAGACTGTGCTGCGGCAGCCATAGACTCAAGGAACTCAATCTGGTTGCCGAAATAGTCCCACATCTTCTGCATATCGGTTGTATGGCCTGAAGAGTGGATATACGCCTTTCCTGCGCTTGATGCGTTGCCGATAGACTGATTCTTCAATACGCCACCAAAGCCACCCATAACGTGACCCTTGAAGTGGGCGAGGTTAATCATAAAGTCATAGTTGGCAATATTCTTACCCACAATGTTGTACTTGATGTGGGTTGTATCCTTAACTGGAATCTGAATCTCGCCCTCAGCATCCATAATATCAACATCGGCAATGTCAAAGAAGCCATGCTCACGTGCAGCCTCAAGGTGTGCCTCTGTAGTGTTGCGGCGACCTTTGTAGGCAGTATTGCACTCAACGATAGTACCATTAACCTTCTGAACAAGGTTCTTGATAAGTGCAGGCTTGAGGAAGTTCTTACCACCAGGCTCGCCGGTGCTAATCTTTACCGCAACCTTGCCGGTTGCCTCTACGCCCAATGCCTCATATACGCGCACAAGACCCTCTGGGCTAATGTCTGTTGTCATATATACCTTTGCAGGAGCACTCTCTGTCTGCGGAGTTGTTGCACATCCAAACATAGCTGTTGTTGCCATAATTGATAGAATTAGTTTTTTCATATTGTTCATTTGTTAGGTTGCTTACTTAGCTGCTCGCTTGCGGTCTACCTCATTGAGTAGAATCTTGCGAAGACGCATCGCCTTAGGGGTTACCTCTACATACTCGTCCTCCTTGATATACTCAAGAGCCTCCTCAAGACTGAAGATTTTTGGAGGTGCAATAGAGGCCTTCTCGTCGGAGCCCGATGCACGCATATTTGTCAGCTGCTTTGCTTTGGTGACATTTACTGTGATGTCATTGCCACGAGTGTGCTCGCCGATAACCTGACCCATATATACATCCTCCATCGGAGAGATGAAGAAACGACCACGGTCTTGGAGTTTGTCAATAGAGTATGCGTATGCAGTACCTGTCTCTGAGGCTATGATTGAGCCGTTTGTACGCATCTCAATCTCGCCAACATATGGCTCAAAACCCTTCAATCGGTGTGACATAATCGCCTCGCCAGCAGTAGCTGTGAGCATATTTGAACGAAGACCGATAATACCTCGCGATGGAATATCAAACTCAAGTCGTGTGCGACCATTGTTAGACTCCATATTTGTCAGCGTACCCTTGCGACGTGTAGATAGCTCAATCACTGTTCCTGCTACCTCATCTGGGCAATCGACTGCCATCTCCTCAATAGGCTCGCACTTCTGTCCATCAATCTCCTTGATGATAACTTTTGGCTGACCTACCTGAAGCTCGTAGCCCTCGCGGCGCATAGTCTCAATGAGTACAGAGAGGTGAAGCACGCCACGACCGTAGACGATAAATGAGTCGGCATTCTGCCCTGGCTCTACGCGTAGGGCGAGATTCTTCTCCAGCTCGTGGTCAAGGCGCTCCTTGATATGACGTGATGTTACATACTTGCCATCCTTGCCGAAGAATGGGGAGTTGTTAATGGTAAAGAGCATAGACATTGTCGGCTCGTCAATCTTGATTGGTGGCAGTGGCTCTGGATTCTCAGCGTCGCAAACTGTGTCGCCAATCTCAAAGCCTTCAATACCTACAAGGGCACAAATCTCGCCACACTCAACTCTCTCAACCTTCTTCTTGCCCAACCCCTCAAAGACCATCAGCTCCTTAATCTTTGTCTTAACCTTAGTTACTCCATCACGCTTGGCAAGTGTTACGGTTTGACCCGAAACAAGACTTCCGCGAGTAAGCTTACCTACAGCAATACGACCGATGTAAGATGAATACTCAAGCGATGTGATAAGCATCTGTGGTGTACCCTCGGCAGTCTGAGGCTCCGGAATCTCGTCAATAATAGCGTCAAGAAGTGGCTGTATAGAGTCGGTCTTCTCGTTCCACTTATGCGACATCCAGCCCTGTTTTGCCGAGCCGTAGATGGTCTTGTAATCGAGCTGCTCCTCTGTAGCGTCGAGGGTGAACATAAGATCAAAGACCTGCTCGTTTACCACCTCGGGACGACAGTTTGGTTTGTCCACCTTGTTGATAACAACAATAGGCTTCTTGCCAAGCATCAGCGCCTTCTGAAGCACAAAGCGAGTCTGTGGCATGGTGCCCTCAAAGGCGTCTACCAGCAGTAGCACGCCGTCGCACATATTGAGCACACGCTCCACCTCACCACCAAAGTCGGCGTGACCTGGGGTGTCGATGATATTGATTTTGTAATCCTTGTATATTACTGATACGTTCTTTGAGAGGATTGTAATACCACGCTCGCGCTCAAGGTCGTTGTTGTCAAGTACCAGTTCGCCTGTCTTTGACGCCTCGCGGAGCAGGTTGCCCGCCATAATCATCTTGTCAACCAATGTAGTCTTTCCATGGTCTACATGGGCGATGATTGCGATATTTCTAAGTTTCTGCATAAATTTTAATATATTAACGCGCAAAGTTAGCAATTTTAATTGAAAAAAGTATTACTTTTGTCTATCAATTTGACCTTATAAGTGCAAAACTATGAGTAGAATCGAGAATAGCTACGTTTATGTCGGCAGGGCAGCGCAACTACTTGCAGAGCTTACTGCTGGTCGCAGGGTTATTGTTGTCACCGACGATACAGTTCGCTTGCACTACTTTGGACTTATTTCTCAGTTTGAGCATATCACTATTCGGGAGGGCGAGAGCGCGAAGAGCCTTGAAACTGTTGGAATGGTCTACTCGGAGCTTATTCGTAGGGGAGCAGATCGCACAACGATGCTTGTAGGTATCGGTGGCGGCATTGTTACTGATATTACCGGTTTTGTCGGCGCAACATTTATGCGTGGTGTAGATTTTGGCTTTGTGGCAACTACGCTCCTTGCACAGGTGGATGCATCGTTAGGCGGGAAGAATGGTGTCAATGTCGGCGGATATAAAAATATGGCGGGAACTTTCTGTCAGCCAAAGTTTGTTATTTGCGATGTGGCTATGCTTAGCACCCTGCCGGATAGGGAGTTCCGTGCTGGTTTTGCAGAGATAATTAAGTCGGCAATTATCAGTAATCCGATTTTATTTAAGGATCTTGAAAGCGCGCGGTTAGAACTCTTTAGATGCGATTATGGGGCTTTAGAGGCTGTTGTAAGGGCAACGATAAAGATAAAGCTTGATATTGTTAGCAAGGATGAGCGCGAGAGTGGTCTTCGCCGAGTGCTTAACCTTGGACATACGATTGCCCACGCTGTTGAATCTCGGCCAAATTGCCAATATAATCACGGTGAGGCTGTGGCTATCGGTCTAATTGCTATTGCAGATATGGCACGCAAAAATAATCTTATCCATCCAGATGATGCAAATAGGATTGTTGGCTTGTGTAGGCAATACAACTTCGAAATGGGTTATATTGCTGTAACCGACCTTATAGCCTCAATTGCCAAGGATAAGAAGAGAGAGAATGATAAGTTGCACCTTATTGTTCCGAGGGCTATCGGTAGGGTTGAGGATATGGCTGTGACTTTAGATGAGTTAGAACAAATGTTTAAGAGATAAAGATATGATTAAGGGACTTATTTTTGATATGGACGGCACACTTATTCAGAATATGCCGTATCACATGAAGGCTTTTAGCACACTTGCGGAGCGCCTTGGCTACCAGATGTTGCAGCCCGTGACAAACAAATTCTATGGTCGCCATAACGATGAGATATTTCTTGCCATAGCCCCACAGTGGGTTATTGACAAGTATGGTCTTCAATATCTCTCGGATGAAAAGGAGGCTATCTATCGCGAACTTTATGCAGGTAAAGTGTGTCTTACCGATGGTCTTGCAGAGCTGCTTGCAGAGGCTAAGGCCAAGGGCGTTAAGTGTTATGTCGGTTCGGCAGCACCAAGACTTAATATAGACCTTATCTGGAACGGTGCGCAGCTTGATGATAAGATTGATGGATGTATCTGTGGTGACGATGTGGTGAACTTCAAACCTCATCCAGAGATATTTCTTAAGTGTTGTGAGGGCATGGGTCTTGCTCCTGAGGATTGTGTGGTCTTTGAGGATGCAATCTCTGGCATTAAGGCAGGCTGGGCTGCTGGCTGTAAGGTAGTTGCACTCTCAAGTACCGCTACCCCTGAGGCTCTTGCTGCCGATGGTGTGGAGCATATCATTACCGACTTTAAGGGTATGACACTTGAGAGCCTTGAGCAGATGCTTGGGTAGACTGCCGTAACAGTGTAGGGTGCCAAAGGCAAGCTAATGGCTAAAAAAGAAGGAGAGCTAAAAAAGCTCTCCTTCTTTTGCTTCTGGCGTCATGCCGAGGTGTTGATATGCAAGTTCGGTAACTTCACGACCTCGTGGTGTGCGCTTAAGGAATCCCTCCTTGATTAGGAAAGGCTCGTAGACCTCTTCAAGGGTACCTGCCTCCTCGCTCACGGCTGTGGCAATAGTGTTGAGTCCCACGGGTCCTCCGCCAAATTTGGCTATAATGGTGGAGAGAATCTTGTTATCCATCTCATCGAGTCCTCTTGAGTCAATGTTGAGCGCACCCAGTGCCATACGGGTAATCTCAAGGTCTATATGTCCCTCGCCCTTGACCATGGCGAAGTCACGCACTCGGCGTAGCAGCGCATTGGCAATTCGCGGAGTGCCGCGTGAACGTAGAGCAAGCTCTGTAGCGGCATCATCATCAATAGATATGCCGAGAATGGCCGACGAGCGCTTGACGATGCGGTTGAGCACCTTGGCATCGTAGTACTCTAGGTGGCAGGTGATGCCAAAGCGGGCGCGAAGTGGTGAAGTGAGTAGTCCACTGCGTGTTGTTGCACCGATAAGGGTAAATGGCGCAAGTTCTATCTGAATAGAGCGGGCAGAAGGGCCCTTGTCAAGCACAATATCAATCTTGAAATCCTCCATTGCCGAGTAGAGATACTCCTCAACAATAGGACTGAGACGGTGTATCTCGTCAATAAAGAGTACATCGCCCTCGGAGAGGTTTGTCAGCAGACCTGCAAGGTCGCCTGGTTTGTCAAGCACAGGGCCTGAGGTGACCTTCATCTGGGCACCCATCTCGTTGGCAATAATATTTGCAATGGTGGTCTTGCCCAACCCTGGAGGTCCGTGTAACAAGACGTGGTCGAGTGAGTCACCACGCATCAGCGCAGCCTTGATAAAGACCTTGAGATTCTCAACAGTCTTATCCTGACCTGAGAACTGCTCAAGCTCCTGCGGGCGAATCCTGTTCTCAAACTCGCTATCCGACTCGGTGCGCCTACCGTTTCTGTAATCTGACATAGTGCCTTAATGTTTAACTCTGCAAAGTTAATAACTTTTAGCACAAAACAAAAGTTTGGCACAAAATATTGCTTTATCAAATAGTTTTGCTTATCTTTGTGAATACTTGATTTATAGAAACTCTTTGTGTTATGAATGCGCACTACACTAAAAATCTTTCTGTTGAATCCTTCTTATTGAATTTAGGGGGGGGTATTGCGCTGTATATCAGATAGTTGCGTTGATTATTATATATTGTTTATGGTGATGGGGATGCTTGTCACCTGCTGATTGTTGTGTCTATTATAAAAATGATGGTTATGAATAAACGAGTTTACCAAATGCCTTACATTGAGCTGTGTGAGGAGATTACTGTAGAGCGAGGATTTGCTCTCTCAAATATGGAGAGTATTGAGGATGAAGAGTATCCGGAAATTAAGTGGTAATTTAAATTTGTTATGGCGATGAAAAGAGTAATATTTGCAGTGCTTGTAGCACTTTGCATTGCATCTTGTAGCAAGTTTGACCAGCAGGATGCTCTACCAGAGGTTAAGTATGGTCAGTTGAGAGCCTGCTTTGCTGACCAAACTCGAACATATGTTGAGGACGAGCGATTCTTGCGTTGGCATCAGCGTGATGAACTATCTGTGTTCTATGGCGATGCGGTCAATAATAAGTATCGATTTAATGGTCAGACGGGTGATAGTAACGGTACATTTGTCCTGATTATTGATGGTACTGCAACGGGATCTAATGACCCTATTGATAGAATCTATGCCCTCTATCCGCGTGATGCGAGCGCCGAGTGGGTTGGTAATGGTACTTTCCAGTACAGATTGCCTTCGGAGCAGTTCTACCAGAGTGAGTCGTTTGGTCAGAATAGCAACGCAATGGTTGCTGTTACGGCGGATACTTCGGACGATTTGCTGATGTTTAAGAATATCTGTGGATATCTTAAGGTGCAGCTCTATGGTGATGCGACAATAAAGAATATTGTCCTCAGAACAAACGGTGGTGAGAAGATATCTGGTCTTGCATATGTGGCTGCAGAGTATGGAAAGGATCCATCAGTCTCTATGTCAAACTCTGGATTTGATTTGATAAGCCTTAACTGTGGCGAGGGTGTTCTTGTAAGTCAAGATGCTGCAAACCCTACAGATTTCTGGTTTGTTGTTCCGCCAACAATCTTTAGCAAGGGTATTACTATAACGGCTACGGATGTTAATGGTAAGACTTTTACAAAGAGTACCCAATCTCGTTTTGCTATCGGCCGTAACGCCCTTCAGCCTATGGAGGCGCTCTATGTTAAGTGTGATCAGGCTCCGGTGGCTGTAACTGAGATTAAATACACAGCAACTGAGCAGATAACATTCGCCTCAAATTCAAGTATTAACGAGATGATTGTCTACCATAACTACGACCCAGCTACTGGCGAGGGTGTTATTGGACTTAATAGCATCATAACCCTATTTAATGAGTTTTGGTTTAAGCAAAATAAAGCCCTGACAAGTATTGTAATCCCAAATGGTGTGACAACTATTGATAATTATGCTTTTAGTTGGTGTACTGAGTTAAGTGAGATTACCATTCCAAGTAGTGTCACAGAGATTGGTTTTGGCGCGTTTAATTACACTGGTAAAATTAAAAGGGTTAATGTTACGGATATTGATGCGTTGTGTAGGATTAGTTTTGGAAATAACTATTACGCAACCCCATTCTATAATGGTGCACACCTATATGTTAATGGTGAGGAACTTACGGTGCTCAATGTGCCGCAGGATGTAAAGAAGGTTGATGATTACGCCTTCTATGGTTGTCAGAGCATTACAGAGGTTAATATTCCCAATGGTGTAGAGCAGATTGGTTACTATGCGTTCTATTATTGTAGTAATCTCAGAAAGGTTACTATTGGAGAAAATGTAAATTATGTCGGTCAGAGCGCCTTTGCTGGTGCTGATATGCTGGAGACAATATACTGTAGAGCATTGACTCCTCCAGAGATTCCATTGACAATCGTGAGCGATGGTAGCTTCTTTGAACCATACTCGTACCACTCAAATTATGGTGTTGTTAAGAAGATTATTGTACCACTTGCTCTGCTTTCTGACTATAAGAGCGCATATGAGGGTAGCTATGCTTCTAGAGTATATCCAGATGTAGAACCTGAGCTGTCGGGTAATAATGTGATATACTATCAGAGTCAGGATTGCTCTATCGTCACTCCAAATGAGGCGGCGTACTTTGGCGCAAATATTGTCTCTAACACATACGAGAATGGTTGGGGTAAGATACTCTTTGACGGAGATGTTACAGAGATTGGTATCAATGCATTTGCGGGTAGTAAAATGACTGAGATAATCATTCCTCAGAGCGTTACAATCATTGGCGCAAAGGCCTTTGACTCAAGTGCCTTGCGTATTGTGCATATACCAAAGAGCGTTACTCTGATTGAGAGCGATGCTTTCAATAAGGCGATTTATGTATCTATGGTGCATATTGACGACTTTGCTTCGTGGTGTAATATTGAGTTTGATAGCATAACAGCAAACCCATTTAACACTAATGATTCGAGCACTAATAGATGGTTCTATATTGATGACCAACCTGTTTTTGATATAGTTATCCCTGAGCAGGTTACAGCTATAAAGGACTATGCTTTCTATAACTGTCAAACTATGAGTAGTCTCTATATTCAGAAGGATGTCAAGTCTATTGGTGAAAAGGCACTGTATAACTGCGCTGGACACCTTATAATTGATGCGAATCAGCCAGACTACGATTATGCTAGAAGTCCTTTCCATAACTCGCAATTTAAAAAGGTTACTTTTGGAGATAATATTGAGACAGTAGGTGCTAATTTTATGACTGATTGTCTCAAGCTTAAAGAGGTAGTGTTAGGTAAGAATCTAAAGAGTCTTAGTGAGTCAGCATTTTTTAGAAGTGAATATATTACTACTGTTGAGATTAAGGGTGATTTGAAGGTTGAGTATAATCCATTCTATGCGTGCCCTGATTTGATCTCATTCGTTGGTAATAATACCACTGCTGACTCTCGTTGCTGGATTGTAGATGGTGTTTTGATGGCATTTGCACGAAAGGGCATTACGGAGTATACTGTGCCGGACTATGTTAAAGAGATTGGAAATTACGCCTTTAGGAGCAGCCGACTGCAGAAGGTGACTCTGCCTGAGGGTCTTACAAGAATCGGTATTTCAGCCTTCGGAGGATCATATTTGGAGTCAATAACTATCCCAAGTAGCGTTACTGAGATTGGAGATTCCGCCTTTAATGCGACATCAAAACTTGTGAGTGTTGTTATTCCAGATAGTGTAACAAGCTTTGGTAAAAGTGTGTTCTATGGTGCAAAATCTCTTGTGTCTGCTGTGATAGGTAAGGGAATTACCACTATTCCGTCTCAGACATTCTATAAGTGCGGTGCTCTTGCAAGGGTTACTATATCAGAGGGTATTACAGAACTTGGATCCCAGGCCTTTTATCAGTGTACAAATCTTTCGCGAATCACTCTGCCACAAAGCCTAACTAATATTGGCTCGGAAGCGTTTTATGGTTGTGCTGCTTTGAAAACAGCCAATATCCCGCAGTCTGTATCGACTATTGGCGAGAGAGCGTTTAGTAGCTGTTCAAGCCTTGAGAGTGTAGAGTTGGGAGATTTGATAACAAGAATTGAAATGAATACCTTCTACAACTGCACTTCGCTTAATAGCGTAACTATAGGCAAGGGTGTTGCCAACTTCAGAAGTTGTGCTTTCCAGAATTGTTCAAATCTGAAGAGCGTCTATATCTCTGATTTGGCAGCTTGGTGCGGTGCTACTTTCTACGATAATCTTGCCAACCCTCTTTTCCCTGGAAGGGCAAAATTGTATGTAAATGGTGTTGAACTCAATGAGTTTGTAGCTCCAGTAGGGGTTACAACGATAAATTATCGCGCATTTATGGGCTGCTCAAGCATTACAAAGGTTGTTGATATGGCGGATGTGACAACAGTCGGAAACCGTGCATTTTGTGAATGTGCCAACCTCGTAAGTGCTAATCTAGAGGGTGTGAAGGTGTTAGAAGATTATGCCTTTAATACATGTCCGCTATTGGCGAGTGTGCATTTGGGTAGTGATGTCTCAACTATTAAGAGTTGGACTTTCTACTCTGCTAACTCCAGCTTGACAGAGATATATTGTAGAGCTACTACCCCTCCATCTATATATTACAACGCTAACAGTGGATATGGCTCGTTCCCATATAGTGCAGAGATGAAGGTCTACGTACCTCGTGAGGCTGTTGATAACTATCTGCAGTATACAGCTTGTAAAGATGGTCGATACAAGGATAATTGGTATCTATACAAGGAGAATATTCTTCCGTACGACTTTGAGTAACTGTAAATAGTTTTTGTTTGAGAGCTTGCAGTGATGCAGGCTCTTTTTTTGTGGTTTTGGTAAGGAAATTTGTTAGTTTGAAACAAATTTGCTATATTTGCTTTTTGAAGTGTATGGTTCCGTAGTTCAATGGATAGAATATAAGATTCCGGTTCTTACGATAGCGGTTCGAATCCGCTCGGAATCACATTCAAGACAAGGTGCTATTAATTGAGAGTTTTATATGGCGAATGGAGTAGAGAAAAATAGGGCTTGGGAGCGTTTGTCCTTGATTATCAAAGAGTCGGGTATGACTGTTCATGCCTTTGCTGCCCATATAGGCCTGCAGCGTAGCGAGACTCTCTATCAAATCAAGCGTGGGCAGATTGGTATCTCTCGTAATGTGGCTCAGGCAGTGGTGGATTGCTTTCCGGACTATAGTGCTATGTGGTTACGTTCTGGCGTGGGTACGATGTATGCTTGCCCGAGCATTGAGAGGGGTTATATCCCATATTACAACTGTCAGTTGTCTCAGATTGCAGATTTAGAGACTTTAGAGGCGGAGTGCTACCTCTACCTGCCAATGGTTGCTCCTGCAGATTTCGCTATCAGATATATTGGTGACGACATGTTGCCAAATGTGATGAATGGCACCTATCTGATATTGCAGCAGGTAGATATTAAGTCGGTCATCTATGGTGAAATCTATGTGGTGAGGACAGATGACTTTACAGTTTTGAGAACTGTCAGGAGTAGCGCCGAGGGTGATGAAATAAGGCTGGCTGCCTATAACAATCAAAAGTATGATGATATGATTATTCAGCGCAGTGATGTGTTGGAAATATACAGTGTTAAAGCGAGTATAAACCTTAAAAACTAAAAATACTATGATAATTAAAACCAAAGAGAGTGCGTCGTGGTTGATTGGCGCAGTGGCGGGTGTCTGTACCGCAGTGGCTATGGTCGTTGTTAAGGCTACATGGTGGGTTGTGCTTATAGCGTCGCTGCTGACATTTGTGGGAGTGTCGCTGTTTGCATTGTGGATGATTGTAAAGTATGTGGCTTATAAGCTGCGTCCGATATACTCAATGGTTTTGTCGCGCGATATTCATACCGCTGATATTGCGACCGAACTGAAGGATAAAAAGGTGGATGATGTCTCTACAGAGCTTAGTACATGGGCTGAGGATAATGACCGCGAGATTGCACGCCTTAAGGAGGCAGAGAAGTTCCGCAAGCAATATCTCGGCAATGTGGCTCATGAGCTTAAAACTCCAATTTTCAACATTCAAGGCTATATCAGCACTCTGCTTGATGGAGGTTTGGAGGATGAGGTTATTAACCGCAAGTATCTTGAACGTGCAGAGCGTAGCGTTGAGCGAATGATTAACATTCTAAATGACCTCGACACAATCTCTCGTCTTGATAGCGATATGAGCCAGATGCGCCCGGAGAGCTTTGATATGGTGGCTCTATGTAAGGAGATAGCCGACCAGGTGGAGATTGAGGCTTCAAAGCGAAATATAAACCTTATTGTTAAGGGTGCAGATAATCTTCCTTCACGCTGTTGGGTTAATGCAGATAAGTTCTATATCGGTCAAGTACTTGAGAATCTGATTGTAAACTCTATTCGCTATGGCAAGGAGGGTGGAACTACAAAGATTACCTGCCGTGATATGCTTGAGAAGGTGCTTATAGAGGTTGAGGATGATGGTATCGGTATCGCAAAGAGTGACCTTCCACGCGTCTTTGAGCGTTTCTACAGAACTGATAAGGGTAGAAGTCGCGAGCAGGGCGGAACTGGACTCGGCCTTGCGATTGTTAAGCATATTATCGAGAATCACGGTGAGAAGGTCTCAGTCCGCAGCGAGCTGGGCAAGGGTAGCACATTTACATTTACACTTAGCAAAGTACAGTTATAATTATGGTAGAACAATTGGCTGTGGTGTGGGATTTTAATCCCGTACTTGTGAATATCTTCGGCTTTGAGATTCGTTATTATAGCCTTATGTGGGCAGCTGCGCTGCTTGTAGGTGCGTGGATATTCGGCTACTTTTGTAAAAAAGAGGGTAAGAGTCAGGAGCTTGCAGATTCTGCATTTCTCTACATCGCCCTGGGTACAATGATTGGTGCGCGAGTAGGTCACTGCCTCTTCTATGAGCCTGAGTATTATCTGCTCAAGCCGTGGGCTATTATTACCGAGATTCGTGACGGAGGACTTGCCAGCCATGGCGCAACTATTGGTATTATCCTATCTATCTGGCTCTGCTCTCGAAAGAATAAGGTGCCAACAATGTGGATGACTGACCGCCTGGGAGTTATTGCTCCGATAAGCGGTGCGCTTATTCGCTTTGGTAACCTCTTTAACTCTGAGATTATTGGCAATCCGACAGACTTGCCGTGGGGCTTTAAGTTTATGCGACTGCACCGAGGTATTCCTGTTGAGCAGGTGCCTGCTTGCCACCCAACACAGCTCTACGAG
The DNA here is from genome assembly GCA_904502005.1 of uncultured Alistipes sp. Classification (GTDB taxonomy): domain Bacteria; phylum Bacteroidota; class Bacteroidia; order Bacteroidales; family Rikenellaceae; genus Alistipes. Next base: position 52,860 of record CAJGDC010000002.1, on the reverse strand, counting down.
GCGTTGTGCTATATTGCAACCTTTGCACTGCTGTGGTGGATGTACAATAAGACCGAGGCTCCACGTCGTCGTGGACTACTCTTTGGTGTGGCGCTGATAGGTATATTCCTTACCAGATTTATTATCGAATTTGTCAAGGTGGACCAGGTGGCTTTTGAGCAGGGTATGACTCTCAATATGGGTCAGTGGCTCAGCGTTCCGTTTATCCTGATCGGTATTGCATCAGTGTGGTACGCCCTTAGCCATCCGGCTGTTGCTGATGATAGTAAAAAGTCAAATCCTAAAAAGAGATAAGTTATGATTACACAGGTAAATAGACTAATCTTTAACACCCTTTGCAAGGGTAGTGATGTTACTCTTCCAAATGTTGGCTCACTTGTTGTGCGTCGCAGCTCTGCAACTAAGGATAAGGGTGGTTTTGTGCCGCCAAAGCGCACTGTAACCTTTACCGGTGAGAGTCGTGGTGTGAATATTGTGGAGCTTATTGCATCTACTGCCAATGTTGATAACAATCGTGCGGAGGAGATTTATAATCAGTGGCTCCTGCATGTTGGTGGCAAAGAGACGCTTGTAATTGAGAGCGTCGGTAAAATTGCTAATCGCAAGTTTACTGCCGATGATATACTACTCTCGCAGCTCAATCCACTTGTAGCGGCAACAGTAGCACCTAAGGCTAAAAAGAGTAATAAGGGTCTTGTTATAGCCCTAGTTGCTATTTTAATCGCTGTGGCAGCTGTAGTGCTTTACCTCTTTATAGGTCGTGAGAAGCCAGAGCCGGTTGTTGTCGCTCCAGAGCCAGTGGTGGAGGTTGCTCCAGAGCCAGAACCTGAGCCGCAGCCAGTTAAGGAAGAGGGCGTTGAGCGTATGGTTGAGGGTGGAAACTACCTCGTTTGGGGAGTATTCGCTCAGAAGCAGAATGCTATGAGCTATAAGAAGATGCTCGAGCGTAAGTATCCGGAGCTTAATTGCACAATCTATCACCATAGAGAGGATACTATGTATCTGCTTGCTGTGTGTGACAAACCTACCCGTACTGCGTGCCTTCACTATATGTGGTCGCTGCAGGAGAAGGATGGTCTGTTTGATGATATGTGGATTTTTACCAATAAATAATGAATATTGCTTCGCTGATAACAAGGGCGATAGATTGCCTATACATCCCCGTGGTTGAGAGATTTATCTCCAAGCAAATCTTCCGCTACGGGGCTTGTGGTGTCTTAAATTTAACCCTTGATGCGGTGTGGTACTTTGTAATCTATAACTTTATCGTAGCCAAGCAGTTTGTTGATTTGGGCTTTGTGGTTATCTCACCACATATACTCTCGCTGGCTATTGTCTTTCCGATAACATTTTTTAATGGCTTTTGGCTCAATCGCCATGTGGCATTTCGCACAACGCATATTTCAGGTGTTAGTCAAGCCGTAAAATACCTATTATCTGTTGTCGGTTCACTGGCTATCAACTACATAGCCATGAAACTGCTTGTTGAGCATTTTAATATCTGGGCAACACCTTCAAAGGTTATCACAACGCTCATTACAACTGTCTATAGCTACCTTATGGGTAGGTATGTAGTCTTTAAGGGGTAGGAATATTTACTTTCTTAGCAACAACTTCTCCAACTCTTGAATGCGGTCGCGGAATCGTGCGGCGGCGAGGAAGTCAAGACTCTTGGCTGCTCGCTCCATATCGGCTTGAGTACGAGTAATCTCTGCGCGTATCTGCTCGGCAGTTTGAGGCTTAGGGGTGTCGGTAATAGTTGCTACGTCAATTTGACCCTGCTGTGCAAGAAGGTTTTGTGCGCTGCCGCTCTTATGTGCTTGGCGAGGCATGAGATTGTTCTCCATGTTGTAGCGAATCTGCTTGTAGCGACGTCGGTTACTCTGCTCAATAGACTCGCGCATGGTCTTTGTCACCTTACCTGCATACATAATAACCAATCCATTCTCATGGCGAGCTGCACGACCGGCGATCTGTGTAATAGCACGAACATTGCGAAGCATACCCTCCATATCTGCATCAATAATTGCTACGAGCGATACCTCTGGCAGGTCAAGACCTTCGCGGAGCAGGTTTACGCCAATAAGCACATCGAACATTCCAGCTCGCAAATCTTCAAGAATCTGTACGCGCTCAAGTGTGTCAACGTCCGAGTGGATATATCTACATCGGATACCCATACGCTCAAAGTAGGTAGCAAGCTCTTCGGCACTACGCTTTGTAAGTGTTGTAACAATAACCTTCTCGTCGCGCTCTGTGCGTAGAGAAATCTGCTCAATAAGGTCGTCAATTTGATTTTCAGAGCTACGCACTTCAAGTGGTGGATCTATAAGCGCTGTTGGACGGATTATCTGCTCAACAATAGCACCCTCAGAGCGTACAATCTCATAGTCGGCAGGTGTGGCACTCACGTAGAGCGTTGTGCCTGTCAGCGACTCAAACTCCTCAAAGCGCAGCGGACGATTGTCACGCGCTGCAGGGAGTCGGAAGCCATACTCAACAAGATTCTCTTTTCTTGCCTTGTCGCCGCCAAACATAGCTCGCACTTGAGGTATTGTCACATGGCTCTCATCTACGATAAGCAGAAAATCCTCTGGAAAGTAGTCTAGTAGACAGAATGGGCGAGTGCCGGCACTTCTGCCGTCAAAGTAGCGAGAGTAGTTCTCAATGCCAGGGCAATAGCCAAGCTCTTTAATCATCTCAAGGTCGTACTCAACTCGTTGCTGTATGCGCTTTGCCTCTGTCGGGCGCCCTTCATGCTCAAAAAAGGCGACCTGCTTGCCCATGTCAATGTATATCTGACTTACCGCTTGAGCAATGCGCTCCTTTGTCGTTACAAAGAGGTTGGCAGGGAAGATGCTCACCTCTGTAAGAGCCTCAAGTCGATGTCCCGAAAGGGGGTCTATGGCATATATTGCCTCAATCTCATCGTCAAAGAATAGAATACGGTAGCACTTCTGACCGAATGCAGACATGATGTCTATATTCTCACCCTTTACGCGGAATGTGGCAGGCGTTAGCTCTAGCTCGGTGCGAGTATATAGGGCGTCTACTAGGCGGTAGAGAATCTGCTTGTGGCTAATAATCTGTCCAACCTTGAGGTGTAGAGTGTTGGCATGAAAGTCTGCAGGATTTCCGATACCATAAAGGCACGATACACTACTTACCACAATAACATCGCGACGTCCTGAGAGTAGGGTGGCAGTGGTTGAAAGACGCATCTTCTCAATCTCGTCGTTAATAGATAGGTCCTTCTCGATGTAAGTATCTGTAGCGGGGAGATACGCCTCTGGCTGATAGTAGTCGTAGTAGGAGACAAAATACTCTACGGCATTATCGGCAAAGAAGTTACGAAACTCACCATATAGCTGTGCCGCCAGGGTTTTGTTGTGGCTCAGTACGAGTGTGGGGCGGTTAAGCCCTGCAATGACATTTGCCATTGTAAAGGTCTTACCCGAGCCTGTGACACCTTGCAGCGTACAGCAATCAATCCCAGACTCAAAACTCTGTAGAATCTGGGAAATTGCCTGTGGCTGGTCGCCCGTAGGACTATAATCCGAGGTGAGCTTAAACTCCATTATCTTATATAATAGGTCTGCCTAAATGGTTGGCTATCTGTACCTTGAGCTTGTTTAGATGACTTAGTTCCAAAAGAATCTCTTCCATCTGCTCCTCAGTTAGGTCATTTGTTAGCTTAGCATTAAGCTCTGCTATGCGAGCAAGAATAGTGCGAGATTTATAGAGCCAGAGCAACTTTGGAATGCCATCGGCGAGCATTGTTGATTCGGAGAGGGAACGAACATCTCTCTGTGTCCATATTGCGCTCTCGGCATAGTTGTCATCAAGTGTTAAAATATCTACCGCTGTGCTGCATACATCAGGGTCTGCATGGTTTACAATCTCCGTCTGGCTAGGATAGCGCGACTGCGCAAGTGCTTCGCGGAAAATAGAGAGAATCTTGTTGTATGTGTCATTGGTGAAGTCAATAGCCACATTATCAAGCTCTTCAATAATCACTTGTGCGGTATTTAGCTCGACAACGCTTCCACTCTCAAGAACCTCATAGTTACACTGACCATATTTGAGCAGATAGTATATAATCTCGCGCTCCAGTGTCGCAGCTGAGGCGCTAAGTGGAATCTCACCGAAACGCTGTGTCTCCTCCTCGCTGTTGGTGGTAGGTCTATTGTCTCGTTTGCCGTAATTGCTGTATCCGCTATGTCCTGATTGCTGTCGTTGTTGCTGTTGCTGGCGCATAATGAATGCCTCCGCCTCATTATCACCTAAAGAGTGCATACGGTGACGGGCAACCTCGCTAATGAGCATATTCTCATCTGCCTCCATAATCTGCGAGCACTCTTTGATGAACATCGAGCGCTGTATAGGGTCGGGTATCTGCGCTATTGAGACGATAATGTTACGTGTAACCTCGCTACGCTTAATAGGGTCGTTGCCCGTCTCAGAGAGGAGTAATTTCGTCTTGAAGGTGATAAAGTTTTCTGCATTAGCAGCAATATACTCCTGCACTTCAGAGGCAGAGTGGCTACGGGCAAATGAGTCTGGGTCATCACCCTCAGGTAGCAGTACAACGCGCACATTCATGCCCTCACGCAGCACAAGGTCAATACCACGAAGTGAAGCCTTGATTCCTGCCGCATCAGAGTCGTAGATAATGGTCAGATTGTTGGTAAAACGGCGAATAAGACGTATTTGGTCAACAGTAAGCGAGGTGCCAGATGAGGCGACAACATTCTCCACACCCGACTGGTGCATGGAGATAACATCGGTATAACCCTCAACCATAATGGCATACTCTAACTGCTGAATAGCCTTCTTAGCAAAGAAGAGTCCGTATAATTCACGCGACTTGTTGTAAATCTCGCTCTCAGGAGAGTTCTGATATTTGGCTACACTTTTATCAGTGCGCATCGTACGACCACCAAAGCCCACAATGCGACCCGAAATGTTGTGTATAGGAAACATTACACGCTCGCGGAAGCGGTCATAAAGCCTGCCATCACTCTCACGCTTGAGTGTCAGACCTGTGGCTAGCAGAAACTCCTCCTTATAGCCCGCCTTAAGGGCATCGCGCGTCATTCTGTCGCCACCGCTGGGACACATGCCGAGGCCAAACTTCTCAATAGTCTTAGCGCTAAAGCCTCGGGCAGAACTAAAGTAGCTCATGCCTACAGGTATGCCCTCCTCTGTATCGCGATGTAGGTAGGAGATAAAGTAGTCTGCAATGTAGCTATTAAGGGCAAACATACTCTCGCGGTTGTCGTTGCGAGCAATATCCTCCTCGGTCATCTCGCGCTCCTTGACCTCTATGCCGTAACGTTTAGCGACAGCCTTCAGAGCTTCAGGATAGCTAATGCCCTCGTGCTCCATGACAAAGGTTACTGCATTGCCCGCCTTGCCACAACCAAAACACTTGAAGAGCCCCTTAGATGGGGATACAACAAACGAAGGCGTCTTCTCATTGTGAAATGGACAACACGCCTGGTAGTTGGCACCCTTCTTTTTGAGTGTCACATAGTCGCTTACCACCTCAACAATGTTGGCAGCAGACATTATTCTATCAATGACATCTCTTTCAATCATAGCTTACAAAGGTAGTGATTATTTGCGAAAGTCGCAAATTCAGTGTACCTTTGTTGCGAAATAGAGTTATTATGAGAAAGATTTGGATTTTGATTTTGGCGGCTATGGCCGTTGCTTGCTCTGGCGGATTGGAGCAGACAGATAGGACCTTTCAGGCAAAGAGCAGTGTTAATGCATACTTTAAGTATATTCGAGTAGTTGAGGGCAAACTCTTGCCTCACCCTGTTATTGCCGCAGACTGTAGTGATGAAGAGTTGAAAATTATGCTCAGCCTGGTGGGTGAGTATGCTGGCTCTGTATACGACCTTGTCAATGCGCCATATAGTCAGGATGCTATGGACTACGAGCGTTATCAAGAGAAATTTGGTGATTTTAATCCTAATGCATCACTCTATCGTTATTACACTAAAAAGGGTGGAGGTGAATGGATGCTTGAGAGTGGCAATTGTAAGTACTATGCATACTGCGAGCATATTGTGAGTATTGAGATTACTAGCGACAAGTATTGGGCTGATGGATATGCAGCAGGTACAAATCTCGCTCCACTCTTTACTGTCGAGTATGCATCTTTGGCCGACTATGTGGCAAGTGGATTTACTACAGCTCCAGTCAAGGTCTATCGTGAGGTGGTTAGCGAACTTAATAGAGAGCACACAAAGCTGATGATGGAGACCGATTATAATATTTACGGCGGTACAGATATGGCATTCTTTACCTCTACAGTTCCAGAGAACCTGCCTATGCACAAAGTCACCATCACCTTTAACCTTGATACAGGCGAGAGTCTATCGTACTCCATTAAGCTGACAAATCTCTATATGTAGGGCAGTTTGGTCGCAAATTTGTACAAGTCGTTTCGTAACAAAATCAAATAGTTATGAGACGACTTTTTACTTTTACAGCACTATGCGGCCTGATAATCTGTTCGGGCTGCTCTGACAATGATGACTGGACCCCTAGCCAGCAAATTCGTCGTGTTGAACGACTTGTAAGCCAGTTTCCTGCTACTGAACGCGATTTCTTGCAATTTATTGACGACATTGAGCAGGGACTGTGGGATTTGGATAATTGGATTACCTATCGCAATGGAGATGTGTGGAATACATCTTATGATGACTTTATCAATACCGCTTTCGGTAAGGGGAGCCAGTTCCTTGACCTTATATTCTATGCCGATGGTACCTGCCGCCAATGCTACCTCTACGCTCCAGCACCGTATAATGATACCATGCCGTATCCCTTCCTCTATACGACACTACTCTGGAGCTTTGATAGCAAAGCTCTGACCATTAAACTAACAAATACCGACTATCAGGCACTTGGTAGCCCCTACGCTCAGACTACGCTGCGCCTGAAATACTACCGCTATGGGGAGTTTATTATGGATGGTCTTCAGCCCTCTACCGAACAACTCAACGGCTATACAATCCGCTACATAGGTACTATTGACGACCCAACTGCCCGACAAATCTTTGCCGACAAATACATCAGCGACCAGCAGGTAGAGAACGATTAATTTGTGCTTGGAATGATAAAAAAACACCCACTACGGTGATGTAGTGGGTGTTTAATAGAGTCTAAAGGTTTAGTAACCGAAAATCTGCTCCTGGGATACAAATTCGATATTGCCGAGGGTTTTGAGGTACTTCATATCAACATCGTTCTTGTCGCCGAGGATGCAATATATATACTCATTATCCTTGATATGGCTCTGTTGGAACTTAGCGACATCGGCAAGTGTCATTGTCTTGATGCCGTTATAGACAGCCTCTGTGCGGTTGAGGTCGGTAATGCCGAACTGCATATCGCCGATATACTTCCACAGCACATCCATCTTTGTAGTTCTGCCAGTTGCCATGCCGGTCAGTAGGCCCTGCTTTGTCAGTTCAAAGGCAGCTTCTGACTGTGGCATATTCTCAATAATCTCATCAAATGCCTCTACGGCCTGCTGCATCTTGTCGTTCTGGGTAGCAATAAAGGCGTAGAAGTAGTAAGGCTCGTTACATGTTTTACCTTGACCGAGGTATGCGTATGAGGAGTATGCAAGACCGCGAGCCTCGCGCATCTCCTGGAAGACGATTGCATTCATACCGCCGCTGAAGTACTCGTTATAAAGACGTACAGACGGATCAAGAGTAACATCGAACATATCTCCACCGCAGGTATACTGCATATAGTATATCTGTTTTGCATCGTACTGTGCAAATACTACCTTAGGCTCCGTAACCTCAACAGTCGGAGTGCTCTTATACTCTACCGGTATTAGGTTCTCAGCAACAGAGTGAGAGGCATTGAGCTGCTTTTTAAGCTCGCGCTTACTCATAGGACCATAGTAAAGGATACGGTGCTGATAGTTCTTCAGACCACGAATCTTGTCGAGTAGAGCCTCTGACTCAAGGGCCATAAGTTGCTCATTTGTAAGGGTTGTGCGAGCAACGTAATCGCTGCCGTAGATAACATAACGCTGCAGAGCATTGTAATTTGCGCGCTGATTGGTCTTGTTGTTTGCGCGCTCCTTGAGAATATCACTCTTAACCTCAGAGAGTACATCCTCGTCACCCTTTACATTTGCCATATAATCCTCAGCAAGAGCTATAGCTGACGGCATATTCTCTGTAATACCTGAAATGGTTACGTAGAAGTTTGTAGATGAAGGAGAGAATGAAACGTCACATGCAAGCTCATACTGCTCGCTCATAATCTGTGCTAGGCTCTTGTTCTCTGTGCCGAGCATTGCAAGATAGTCGCGTGCTACTGATAGCGCAGGGTCTGTCTCAAGACCAAAGTCGTAGAGGTATACAAGCTCAAAGCGCTCGTTAAGCTCATTCTGCTTATAGAGCACCTCAATGCCATTGTCAAGGGTGAAGATGTCCATGTCGCGCTCAAAATCGGTAAATTGAGGAGCTATAGGCTCAACCTCAGAGTTTGCAATAGCCTTTAGGAACTCCGACTGGCTATCTCTGTTTGTCGCGATAGGGGTAATCTGTGGCTTGTCAATCTTCTTCTGGTTTTTGTCCTCGCCCTGACGCTTATAGACGGTAACCATGCTCTCTTTAGTGAGCTTTGTGTTTGCCCAAGCAACTACATCCTCCTTAGTAATCTTTGACGCACGATCAAGCTTTGAGACAACATCTGCCCAGTTATCCTGGTTGATAAACGATAGTGCCATAGCATAGCAACGGTTGAAGTTATCCTCGTATGATACCATCAAGTCGCGCTTGTAATTTGCGATAATAGCATTCAAAATACTCTCATCAAACTCACCGCTACGTAGTGCATCTACCTGCTCAAGAAGTAAAGTCTCAACCTGCTCAAGGGGCTGACCCTGCTTTGGCATACCAAAGAGCATCATAAAGCCAGCATCTGATAGCTGATCTGCTGATGCAGAGCCATAGAGCACCTTCTGAGTTTGGGTTAGGTTAATGTCAATTAGACCACAGTTGCCGTTGCTGAGTACAGATGATACAATGTCGAGCATCAGCGCATCATCACTATTTGCTGCGCCAGTGAGCCAACCTGCAAAGAGTGTCTCACTCTCAAGTCCCCAAACCTCAGCCTGACGAGGCTCTGTGACTGGGGTAATAGAGCCCTCAATACCCTCTGGAAGATTATGATTTGGAACCATATCGCCAAAGTATGCATCTACAATCTTGATAACCTCATCCGGATTGAAATCACCAGAGAGACATACCGCCATATTGTTTGGCACGTAGTAGGTGTTATAGTAGTTCTTGATATTTGTAATTGAAGGATTCTTAAGATGTTCTTGCTTGCCAAGTACAGAGTGCTGTCCGTATGGGTGGTTTGGCATCATCAGTCCGAGGAACTTATCAATAACCTTGTTATTATCGCGAGTAAGGCTCATATTGTACTCCTCATACACAGTCTCAAGCTCTGTGTGGAAGCCACGAATAACGGCATTCTTGAAGCGCTCTGACTCAATCTTTGCCCAATTCTCAACCTGATTTGACGGAATCTCAGACATATAGCTTGTCTCGTCATACGAAGTCCACGCATTGCAGCCATCGCCACCAATGCTCTGGATAAGTTTGTCGTACTCGTTTGGAATAGAGAACTTTGAAGCCTGCTGTGATAGCTCGTCAATCTGAGCGTAGAGAGCTTTGCGCTGACGCTCATCGGTAGTTACGCGATACTGCTCAAACAGTGCCTCTATCTGATCAAGCAGAGGCTTCTCTGACTGGTAGTCGCTAGTGCCAAACTTATCAGTACCCTTGAACATCAGATGCTCAAAGTAGTGAGCAAGACCTGTTGTCTCTGCAGGGTCGTTCTTCGCACCCACGCGCACCGAGATAATAGTCTGAATACGAGGCTGCTCTTTGTTGACAGATAGATAAACTTTCAGTCCATTGTCGAGTGTATAGATACGTGTGGCAAGGGGATCGCCAGAGACCTTCTCGTAACTATACTCCGAGCAGGATGACAGTGCAAAAACAGCTACTGCCATCAATATTAACCTTAAATGTTTCATAATATTTTGTTTAGAATAGATTTGAAAGCCAATTTGCTAGAGCTGGAAAGACCTCGCTAAAGACCTTGACCAGTAGAATGATGCATAATATCAGCTTAAAGCCTGTACCAACGATAAACGATAGAAAAGAGCCTAAGCCAACCTTAAATGCTCGCTTCAGATCTGAGCTATCTTTGATTATCTCACCCACCACAGCACCTATAAAAGGACCGATGATTGCACCGACAAGGCTACCGAGCAGCATGCCCACAATAAGACCTGCTGTAGCGCCTCTCTCACCCGCTTTGCTACCACCGGCAAGTTTTGTAAGATAGGCAGGTAGAATAAAATCGGCAATAGTTACAGCGGCGGTTAGCGCTAGATATACCCATACGCTATTTGTAGAGATTTGGTCAAAAGAGCAGAAGTAGCAGCAGAGAAAACCAATATACGCCAATACTGGTCCTGGAAGTATCGGAACAATACAACCAACCAAGCCGATAAATGTAAAGATAACGGCAAGTATAGCGAGTAGTATATCCACTATTTTACAATCTTATTGGTTGCAGTGTCTGGGAAGATAACCCATGGAGTGAAACTCTTAGCCTCCTCAAAATCCATAGCGGCATATGAGATTATAATAATAACATCGCCCACTGATGCCTTGTGTGCAGCTGCTCCGTTGAGACAGATAACACCGCTATCAGCCTCCCCTGGAATAGCGTAGGTCTCAAGGCGCTCGCCATTTGTTACATTGACAACCTGCACCTTTTCGCCTCGGATAATATTTGCAGCCTCCATCAGAGAACTATCAATAGTGATGCTACCGACATAGTTCACATTTGCTTGCGTAACCTTTACGCGATGAATCTTAGATTTTAGAACTTCAATAACCATCTCTACTTTAGTTTAATATTATCGATAAGGCGAATTTCACCTGCTTGAACGGCAATGCAACCCTGTACTCGCTCACACTCCTGCCAACTCTCTACGCTCTGCATAGTTAGAGCATTGACTGCCTCAAAATAGATAACCTTGAGTAGCGGATTCTTCTCCACCTCTGCAGTAACCCACTCAGTAAGAGCCTTTGGTGTAAGTTCACTAACCTTGGCAGTTGCCGCAGATAACACCTCGTAGATATGTGGTGCTGCAGCGCGGTGCTCTGGGGTAAGTAGTGTATTGCGAGATGAGAGCGCAAGACCATCAATATCGCGGATAATTGGGCACTCAACAATCTCAATATTAATACCGAGCTGAGCCACCATGGCACGGATGACAGCAATCTGCTGGAAGTCCTTCTGACCAAAATATGCCTTGTCCGGCTCAACGATATTGAAGAGTCGGCTCACAACCTGTGCCACGCCATTAAAGTGACCAGGACGGGTAGCTCCCTCCATAACTTTATCAATAAGACCAAAGTCAAAGATGCGTGTATCCGGCTCCGGATATATCTCCTCTACGCTAGGGAAGAGAACGAAGTCTACACCAGCAGCGCTGAGCATTGCAGAATCAGCCTCTGGAGTACGAGGATAGTGCTTTAGGTCGTTCTTATCGTTGAACTGTGTTGGATTTACAAAGACAGATACTACAACAGTGTCGCACTCTTTACGTGCGAGCTCTACAAGAGAGATGTGTCCCTGATGCAGTGCGCCCATAGTAGGCACAAAACCTATTGTTTTATCACGAAGCGGAAGCAGTGCCTCGCGCAACTCTGATACGGTAGAAAATGCTCTCATTTTATACTCTTTTTACGGCACAAAGTTATAAAACTATTCAGAAAAGGCAAAGATTAACAGATATTTATTGCAATAATTTTGGCTCATCACATCCTATGACCACCTTTTGACCATTTGATAGGGTTATAAGATATAGATTATCCATCGCTGTTGCATAGAGTGAGAACTCGCCCAGCTGACGATTCTTAAAGGAACCAAAGTATCCATATAGTCCACCACAGCCCCCTAAGTTTATGGTCCATGACATATCTTTTTGTTGTAGAGCTCTAGTGCTCACTATTGCAGAACGAAGAATTGTTATGCTGTTATAGCGACGCAGTATAGTTATTTGAGAGGCGGAAATCTCAAGCCGTTGTGGCGAGTATCCCTCACAGTACACTACAATTCCAACTACTATTGGAGTGGCGATAATAAGAGCAACAATGCCAGCAAAAATAGCACCACTAAAGAGTAGGCGAATCAGCAAGCCAATAAGCACAACCGCCCCAATATAGTATAATAGAGTGATTGCCCAGACGGCCTTACTCCATCTAAATGGTAGTGTATAAACAGTTTCGCGTGCCATTAGAACTGAACTTTAATTCCTGCAACTGCCCCAATGCCTAATCGACGATAGAGTGCGAAGTCATAAATCTTACAATTTGCAAGGTTGCGACCATCAATGTATATTGTACACTGCTTTGCAACAAACCAGTCAAATGTAAGTCCTAAATCGACGCATACAGGATATGTGTAGCTATGAAGAGTGTAGTTATCTCTAACATCGCCCTCAAAGTAGTTGCCTGCAAAGCTCCAGCTTCTGCTGCCGATAATATCAGCCTTAGCGCCAACGGCAAACTTGTGGTGAGTATATTGAATGTTGAGATTTGCCTCAAAGTTTGGCTTGCCATTCTCAATATCTACAAAATTTTCATCATACAACATCCACTTAAATCCAGCACCAAACATAAGTGTTGAGAGTGGCTTGTACTCTAACGATGCGTTAAGGGTGATGATATTCTGTGCGGCAGTAGTGACATCAAAGCCGATATTATCTACATTTATCCAGTAGAGCGCATTGCTCATAAATGCAGCATTGGCATTGAGACGATAGCTCAGCTTGTTGTTGGTTGTGTGACCTGTAAAACCAGCACGGAGATTGTATATTGTCGTATTAGGCACTGCTTGATACTCAGCACCACGCAAAAGGATGTATGGATTAGCCTGCTGCAGATGCTGGTATGTATTGCGCTCAAGACGGCTGTCAAACTCAATATAAGGCACAAAAGTATCCTTTTGAGCAACATTAAAGCCTACATATACATTTGGTAGAATATGATGGCGGCTCTTCTGATTTGCTATTTTATCGTGGCTATATTTTATCGAAGCCCTGATGTCTATGCTCTTATTGATATTGTGCTCATAGGCTACACTACCACTTATAATATTATTGCTACTCTGTTTGATGTACTTCATGCCAAAGCTGACCTGATAGTCAAAAGTGGCATAAATGCGCGCCTTTGTGCCGATATTCCTGCCTAACTTTAGCCCTGCAGTAGCATTGAACTGCTGCATTTTGCGCTCAAGGTCTGGTAGTTGCTCAGACTTGTCGTTGTAGTAGTCTGCAGCTGCGTAAATGTTGAAGTTCACTTTGCTCATATCGGCAAATGAGTCGCCGAAACTCATGGCAAGAGCGATGTTTTCGTAGTTAACCTCGTCAATAGCATCATCGCTCTTTGGCTGAGCATAGCGATGGAAGATATCCGCATCATAGTAGATGTCACCATTGAATGTATAGCGACCAATGTATTTACCGCCATTGACTCCTATGCGGTTTGACATCTGATGAGCCTTGCCAAGCCACTCTTCAGCAGATATAGGGTTGAAGGTCTTAATATCCGAGTAGCTGCCGCGATGATTTATGTATGCACTCAAATATCCCACATCTGCGCGATTTGTTGAGGCATAGGCATCAACTTCGCTCACAAGAGGGTAGCCGACACCCGCCTTGATGTAGATTGGGTAGTTCTTTGTATATTCCCAATAAGTAACCTTTGCAGGACGAATTTTCTCTGTACTAAGTGCTGAGGCAAAGGATTTTGGAACAATTGTATAGTCTATCTCAGGGCGAATAGATACTGTATCTACCATATCCGGCTGAAAGTCCATCTTTCTTGCCGGAGGGAGCTTTGGTACATATTGCTTAGTAACCTCTACCTCTCGCTCAACCTGCGCTGCGACTGAAAGGGTAACAAGCAGCGCTGAAATTGTCAATATTAATCTTCTCATAGCGTCTCAATTCTCTGTTTAGCCTCAGCAATCACGCCATCGTCAGCAGGCGAGTAGCCGTCAATAATACTCTGGTATGTTGCTCGAGCCTGGAAATTGTCACCTTTGGCGGCATAGACATCGCCCAAAATGATAAATGCTCGACCTAAGTAGTAGCTGTGTGTTGTCTTGCTGTCGGCAAGTTCGTATATAAGTTGCTCCGCCTTGTCGTGCTCACCCTTGTCAAAGTGGTGGCGGATAATGTGATATGCCGACTCGGCACCAATGGCGTCGCTCTTGTCACTACTAAGAGTTCGGTAGATATCTAAAGCCTCGGCTCCGCGATTTGTGTTGCTATATACCTTAGCCTTGCTAAAGCGAGCCTTGCGCACAACAGCCATTTCGATATTCTCAAGGGTGTCAATATCATCAGCCATTGCAAGGGTTAGATTGTTCTCATTATCCAAAATTGTGGCATCAACATAACGCTTAATTGCCTTGCTACGCTCTGCGCTATCCTCTGTGGCTGCATATAGACGACGATAAGCCGATGCAGACTCGGTATACATTTTGTTGTCAAAAGTTACAGTAGCCAGTTTATCCAGTACAGAGAGCGTGTATCTATTCTTTGGTCGGTCAGATAGCAGTTTCATGCGCTCTAATGCACGGTCAAGAGAGTCACACTTTAGGTAACTGTCGCTCAGACAGAATAGCGCATCGTCAATATAATAGCCCTTCGGATATGAGACAATATAGTTCTCAAAGTGAGAAATTGACTCATCAACCTTACCAGCAAGGTAAATTTTCTCTGCACTACGATAGCTTAGAGAGTCGCGCGTAACTGCACTAAGGTCACACTCAACACCAGTGCGCTCGGCATAAGCAAAGTATGAAGAGACATCACCCTTAGCAACATAAATCTCACGAACACTGTTTATTGCATCTTTGGCAGCCTGTGATTGCGGAGCCGCAGAGATAACCTTGTCGTAGAAGTCAAGAGATTTGTCTGTATTGCCTAAGTTAAAGTGCACAAGACCCAAGTCTAACATTGCAGCTGTAAGATATGGGGTGGTAGGGTAGTTCTCAATAAGCGCTTCAAGAGTCTTTGCACCCTCGCTATACTTGCCGGCGTTTAGATATGTGCGACCAAGTTCATAGGCTGCATTGTCTACATAGTCACCCTCTGCTGCAGCAACAATGCTCTTCAGAGCATCTATCTTTGGCTGCTCCTTACCCAGTAAGCCTAATGATATTGCACGGCGATAGCGTGCATAGTGACTCTCAGGCTGAGCTAAGGTTATAGCGCCTTCATAATTCTTTACAGCACTCTGATAGTCACGCTGTAAAAAATGGACGTCAGCAAGGCGATTGTATCCATCTGCACGCACAGCATCACGCTTTTTGTATAGCCAGATAAAACCCTCCAATGCTCGCTGTGCAGCTCCATTATCACCGCGTGCAATCTGCGTATATCCAAGGTTGTAGAGAGCCAGTTTGTACTCATCAGCAGTGCGAGGCGCTCGCTTTAGATAGTAGTTGTATTGCGCTGCTGCCTGCTCCATATCGCCACTCTTGTAGGCAACCTCTCCAAGCCAAAAGGCGCAGAGTGCATTGTACTTAGGGCTCACACCTACAGAGAGCGACTCCTCAAACGATTGCTTTGCCGTAGTGTAATCACCGCCATTGAATGCCTCAACTCCTTTGAAATATGCAATCTTCTGCAGGGCGGTCTTCATGCTGCCGTCAGGATTTGGAAATGCTCGAATAGCGTCGTAAGCCATATCGTAATCCTTAGAGTTGTAGTAGGCTGCGATAAGCAACTCCTTGGCCTCCTCAGTACGAGCAGTGTTTGGATAGCGATTGAGGTAACGAGCAAGTACATTGATAGACTCGTTGAATGTTCCACCGCCAGTCTCAAAGAGGAGTTTGCCGTAGTTAAAGAGGGCATCCTCAGCAATCTCGTTGTTAAAACGCTCGTCAGCAGCCATGGCAAAGGCGCGAATAGCATTACGCTTATCACCCAGGCGGATGTAACAATCAGCAAGGTGGTAAGATGCATTTTGTGCAAGACTATCGGTGCCATCACACGCCGCTTTAAGGGGCTCAACAGCACTCGCATAGTCAGCTGTTCGGTAGGCTGTATATCCGAGGAGATAGTTATCTTCGCGGCTCATCTTGCCATTGTTGCTCTTTGCATAGGCTGTGATGTATTGTAGCGCCTTATTGTAGCCATCAAGACGGAACCACGACTCGGCTGCCAGTCGCATAACAACTGCTCGCTCCTGACCTTGTGCGCTCTTAAGAATTGGGTCACAATGGTTGGTTACATAACTATAGTTCTCTCGCTCAAACTCTAACTGAAGTAGGTAGAATGGGATTAGCTTAGAGTAAGCTTCGCTCTTCTCAAGGGCCTTGAACCCCTCGTAAGCATTATTTAGCTCACCACGGCTGTAGTAGATGTATGACTTGTAGTAGAGCGCATGGTCGGCAACTTCGCATAGAGGAGATATTCTGTTGAAGTACTCCATCGACTTGTCCATATTGCCCTCTATAAATTCAATATAGCCCATGCGAATATCGTATCGCTGGCGATTGTATTTGGTAAGAGAGTTGTAGCTTAGCTTCTCAAACTGCTCCTTGGCAAGATTAAACTGCTCAGTTTGGCAGTAGTGCAATGCAAGTAAAAATCGTATATCCGCAGCATGTACAGAGCCTGGATAGCTTGTTAAGAAGGCCTTCATTCTCTGCTCAGCAATATTGTCGTCAAGGTGTACTGCACAGACAGTAAGTCCATACTCCACCTGTTGAGTTGCTGCAACATCCTCTGGACTGACCATCGTCTTTAGTCGCAAAAAAGAGTGTCTTGCATCTGCATAACGCCCATGCTCAAGCATACTCTTTGCCCTTGCAAAGAGAAGTTGCTCGCTATTTGCCATTGCCTGACCACATAAAAGTGTTGCAAGCAACATTACACAAAGTATCTTTACTTGTCTAACCATATCTACACAATTTGTTGCAAAAATAACAATTTCAAACAAGACCTCCTAATTTTCCAAAGGAAAATCAACGACATCGCCTCACTTTGGAACGTAAATTGCTTAAAGTAGTTGTAAAAATATCTGTTTTATGAAGGTTATAGTTTCAATTGAGTGTGATAGTAAGGGTAAAGTTCACCCTGCTACAAAAGGTGTCGAGGAGTTAAATCCTAAAGAGTTGTTGCTCTACTCGACTGCATACTGTGCAGCGCTGACGCTAAAGGGGATATTGGACAAGGAGCATATTGTTCCAAAACAATTTGAGATTGAGATGATGGGAGAGATAGATACCGACGAGGTTACAGCGCGTAGCATCTATCTGAATTTCAATATTCTATATCGTATTGAATGTAGTAGTATTGGTGAACAGACAAAGATTGCGCGTGCTGTAAATCTTACAACAGAGAAGTATTGCGGAATGTTGAAGATGTTACGCAGAATAGCTCCGTTATCCCACGAGGTGAGTATTGTAAGCACGCAGTAGAACTATATGTCGCTACAGTTTGCTTTTCTGGTTACTATGCCGTCAGTGAGGACAACAATGCCCGTATTCGCGCGAAGCATGGTCTTCATAGTCTTGGAATCGATGTTATAACAACGGACATCCTCGCTGTCGGCAAACGACTGGTATGTAGGGCAAGTGATTGGTTGCGGGGTGAGACATACGATGGCTGCCTGCTCGCGCTTTGCTTGCTCTACAACCGACGCCAAGCGCTGCTCGCACCTCTTGCTAACCTTGTCCGGATCTGTTACGCAGAGCATGTATAGGTTGCCCTTGATATTGAGCAGACTATCAGTAACTTCACCTTGTTCGTTAGCAATATAGAACTCCAGAATCATAGGCTCAACGCTGTCGGTAACATCGTCCGATAGACGGGTCTCCACCCACTCCCATCGCTTTTCGTTTTGCCAAGCATCGTCGTCAAGCGAAAACTCACGCAACTTACCAGTGCGACGGTTGCGGTAGATAAGTACTACCTCGCTCTCGGTTTGGCGATTGCGAGCCTCTTCCATCGCCTGAGCAATATTAGTGCCTTCGCGATAAGGGAGTAAATCCACTGGGGGTAGGTGGTAGTAGCTATACGTTCCTACGCCCATGCTAAAGATAAAAAAGAGGCATGCCAAGCCAAACTCTAGACGAGAGAAGGCAAACATTCTATCAGGACGATAGCGCCACCAAACGGTCAGAATCATTGGCAGCAAGACTACATTCTTCAGAAATGTTTGCATCGGCGAGAGCTTTATCACCTCGCCAAAGCAACCACAATCCTCTACGGGTATAAAGGTTGCACTTAGGAAGGTGAGTATGGTAAAGAATACCATTGATATGCTTGCGAATGTTGAGCACATGCGAATTCTAACCTTGAAAAGCAGCATGCAGCCCATCATCAACTCAGCACCACAGAGCCATATTGAAAAAATCATCACCAGTGGCTCAAACCACTCCAGTCCATAGGTGACAAGGTAGTTGTTCACATTGAGAGCCATGCCCCATGGGTCTATAGCTTTAGCGGCGCCACTGAAGATAAAGGTCAGGGCGACAATAACTCTACAGACATGGGTCAGCATACGAAATGCACGACGATTTCTCAATGTGGTGGAATGGCTCATACTATTTTGCTATGGCATTTATAAGTGGTAATACAAGCGCCTCTATGCGGGCGAATATGCCCTCTGGACTATCCATTCCGCCCTCGCTATTGCTACAATCAATAACTTTGAGCGACTCATCAACCTCTGCAGCTTCAAGGTAAACTCTGCGTACTTGCTGCTGTAAATCAAGTGATGACTCGTGAATATCTGAGCCTCCATTTAGGTAAGCTCTATCGTCACCAGTGCGCTGCTCAGTAAGTGACTTGGCTGTAAATGAGAATGGTACATCAAGGAAGATAGATAGATCCGGACGTGGAATGTTGTAGTATCCATACTCAGTGTCAAGTATCCACTTCTTTAGCCTCTGCTGCCCATCTGCATCTGCAATTTTAGCACATTGGTAACCAATATTGGAGTATACGTAACGGTCTACAATCACAACTTTGCCCTCGGCCTCCCACTTGCGGATTTGTGGTGCCATGTCTGCTCTGTCACCAGCAAAAAGAAGTGCAACGATATATGGGTCTACGCTCTCAATGCTACCTAACTCACCGCGCAAAAAACGGGCAATAAGCTCACCAAAAACTGGAGCCTCAAAACGAGGAAAGTGTACATATTCACTCTCAATACCTCGCTGGCTAAGTAGCGCTCTTAGCTGCTTAATCTGGGTGCTCTTACCAGCTCCATCTAGACCCTCAAGTACTATAAACATAATTTATCTTAACATTTTAGCTGCCCTAGTAATACCCTGAACAAGGGCGTCTACCTCGGACATAGTATTATACAACGCAAATGAAGCTCGGCACATTCCTGGTACGCCAAATCTATCCATTACGGGCTGTGCGCAGTGGTGACCGGTACGTATTGCAATGCCCATCTTGTCGAGTATCATTCCCATATCGTAGTGGTTACATCCCTCAACATTGAAGCAAATAATCGGAGCTTTATTTCCCGCTGTGCCATATATTGTTAGTCCATCAATGCTCTGCAATTGCTCTGTGGCGTATGTTAGCAGCGTGTGCTCATACCCCTTCAGTTCGCTATTATCCTCTACAAAATTTATCGCCTCAGCCAGAGCTGCTGCGCCAATAAAGTTAGCCGTACCTGCCTCAAATTTCAGCGGCAGTGGTGCATAGGTTGTACCCGCAAAAGTAACCTTGTCTACCATATCTCCGCCACCCATAAATGGAGGCATTGCGTCTAACAGTTCACTCTTTCCATAAAGGACTCCAATGCCTGTTGGTGCGTAGAGTTTATGGCCCGAAAATGCATAAAAGTCACAATCGAGAGCTGAGACATCAACCCCTCCGTGAACAATGCCCTGACAGCCATCAACCATTACCTTTGCGCCGACACCATGTGCAAGGGTAATTATGCGGTTAAGGTCGGGGCGTGTACCTAAGGTGTTGGAAGCTTGTGTTATAGCAACCATCTTTACATTGTCAGATAGCATGTTCTCAAAAGAGTCCATCTCTATCTCACCACTCTCTGTAATTGGTATTGCCATTACAACAGCACCCTTTCGCTGTGCAGCGATCTGCCAAGGAACAATATTGGAGTGGTGCTCCATCTGACTAACGAGTATAGTGTCACCGGCATTGAGAAATGCCTCTGACCAACATTGAGCCACAAGATTTATAGAGGCTGTAGCCCCTGAGGTGAAAATTACCTCGCTCGTGCTCTTTGCTCCAATAAAGTTGGCAACTCTTTGACGTGCCTGCTCATAGCGAGCTGTCATCTGTTCAGATAGGTAGTGTACACCTCGATGGATGTTTGCGTTAAGAGTTGTATAGAGCATCTGTTCGCACTCCAGCACCTGCAGTGGTTTCTGCGCAGTAGCAGCACTGTCAAGGTAGACCAAAGGCTTGTTGTAGACCTTGCTCTGCAGAATTGGAAAGTTACTGCGAAAACGCTCTATTATCTCTGTGTTAATCATCTCTAAATCTCTGTTAATTTGTCAGTTACAGCATCACGAACAAGGCTGCATATAGGCTCTAATGAACAGTGCATAACTACATCCTGAATAAAGCCTTCAATCTGTAGACGGCGAGCTGTAACCTCATCAATACCCCTCTGACGCATGTAGAAAAGAGCATCCTTATCCTCATAGCCGACTGTTGAACCGTGTGAACAGCGAACATCATCGGCGTAAATCTCAAGTTGTGGTAGTGAGACAATGTGTGCATTATCAAGCTCTATGTTGCGACTCTGTTGCTGTGCATCAGTACGCTGCGCATCAGGGGCTACATATACCAATCCTCGGAACTCTCCTGTAGCTTTGTGCGCAGCAATACCCTTGATAAGCGAGCGACTTGTGCAGTCAGCAACCATATGGCGTGTATTAAGATTTATAGTTGCATGGTCGCTACCGGTGGCTATATACAGCGCATTTAGAGTGTTGTTAGCATGCTGACCCTCAAGCAGATGTGTGTAACCAACATTGCTACTACTGAGCAGAGCCGAGAAGACGTTTAGAGATGAGTCTTGGTGTTGGTGGGCAGTAACGGCAACATGACTGTCAGCAAGATATAGCTCTACAACATCAAGCCGAGCACCCTCATTCAGAGTAATCTCAACAGATGCAGTTGAAGATTCCGTGCAGACAATTATCAAACGTGCCTTTATGCCAGCACATAGCTCAATGTTCAACAACTTGGGATTGAGTGCTAAAAATGGGGCAGAGGTGTCAATGCTGTTATCTATAACACCCCCATTGTAGGGCTTGATTGCACCCGAAGATATATAATCAGCAATGGTCATACTACTCACGGTAATCGTTTATAAGCCAATCGTAACCCTCCTTCTCAAGCTTCAGCGCAAGACTCTTATCGCCAGAGTATATGATTCTACCCTTGTAGAGCACATGGACATAATCAGGTACGATATAGTCAAGCAGGCGCTGGTAGTGGGTAATTACTACGGTTGCATTATCTGCACTCTTAAGACGTGTAACACCTGTTGCAACAATTCTCAGTGCATCAATATCAAGACCAGAGTCTGTCTCGTCAAGGATAGCGAGCTTGGGCTCAAGCATAGCCATTTGGAAGATCTCATTCTTCTTCTTCTCTCCGCCGGAGAAACCCTCATTTACGGCACGAGCAGTGAGCTTGCTGTCAAGCTCTACGATAGCGCTCTTCTCACGCATCATCTTAAGGAACTCAGATGCTGTAAGAGGCTCAAGGCCAGCATGCTTACGCTTCTCATTGACGGCCATCTTCATAAAGTTGGCCATTGTAACACCCGGAATCTCTACGGGGTACTGAAAACCGAGGAATAGTCCCATACGAGCGCGCTCCTCAATAGGCACCTCCAGTAGTTTTTCGCCCATAAAGCTCACTTGACCCGCAGTCACTGTAAATTTCTCATTGCCTGCAAGCACTGATGCAAGAGTACTCTTGCCCGAGCCATTAGGTCCCATTATGGCGTGAACCTCACCCGCCTTAACCTCAAGGTTTATTCCTCGAAGTATCTCTTTATCGCCTACTGTGGCGTGTAAATTCTCTATCTTTAACATATTTAGCTTTTGGCTATTGGCTGTTGGCCTTTGGCTTCCAACAACCATTTTTTAATATTCAAATTCTTTTATTATTAGCACTCTCTATACCTGTCGGTTTACCGACTCCTACACAAGGCTAATGGCTAATGGCTAACGGCTCGCTATCCCACGCTGCCCTCAAGGCTTATGGCAAGTAGTTTCTGTGCCTCTACGGCAAACTCCATCGGAAGCTTTGCAAGTACCTCGCGTGCATATCCGTTTACGATAAGTCCTACAGCATCCTCGGTGGATATTCCGCGCTGGTTGCAGTAGAAGAGCTGCTCCTCTGAAATTTTAGAGGTTGTCGCCTCATGTTCTAGCATAGCTGTGCGATTCTTGCAATCTATATGCGGGAATGTATGTGCACCGCACTTGTCACCAATAAGCAACGAGTCGCACTGAGAGTAATTGCGTGCATTTTCAGCCTTTGGTCCAATCTTCACAAGTCCACGGTATGAGTTTTCGCTTCGTCCTGCGCTGATACCCTTTGAGACAATACGCGAGCGAGTGTTGCGACCAAGGTGTATCATCTTTGTACCCGTATCCGCCTGCTGGTAGTTGTTGGTCATCGCTACAGAGTAAAACTCTCCCACGGAGTTGTCACCTGCAAGCACACAGCTTGGGTATTTCCACGTAATTGCCGAACCGGTCTCTACTTGAGTCCATGACAAACGTGCATTTTCGTGACATATACCACGCTTGGTGACGAAGTTATAGACACCTCCACGTCCCTCTTTGTCGCCTGGATACCAGTTCTGTACCGTTGAGTACTTAACCTCAGCATCGCGCTCTACGATAATCTCTACAACTGCAGCGTGAAGCTGATTCTCATCGCGCTGCGGAGCTGTGCAACCCTCAAGGTAGCTCACATACGACCCCTCGTCTGCCACAATAAGCGTACGTTCAAACTGACCTGTGCCGCGAGCATTGATGCGGAAGTAGGTAGATAACTCCATTGGACAACGCACACCCTTTGGAATGTAGCAGAATGAACCGTCAGAGAAGACCGCTGCATTGAGTGCTGCATAGAAGTTGTCGGCGTAACTTACAACAGAGCCCAAATATTTGCGCACCAAATCGGGGTGCTCTTTGATTGCCTCCGAGATCGAACAGAAGATAATACCCTTCTGAGCAAGGGTCTCGCGGAAGGTGGTCTTGACCGATATAGAGTCAAGTACCGCATCTACTGCCACACCTGCCAATGCCATCTGCTCCTCAAGCGGAATGCCGAGCTTGTCAAATGTACGCTTGAGCTCCGGATCAACCTCGTCCATTGAGTTAAGTGGCTTTTTGACCTTCGGTTCGGCGTAGTAAATAATCTTCTGAAAATCTATCTCTGGGATGTTGAGGTGTGCCCATGTTGGTAAACTCATTGTCTGCCAATGCTTAAAAGCCTTAAGACGATACTCAGTCATCCACCCTGGCTCGCCTTTGCGTGCAGAGATAGCACGGACAATATCCTCGTTTATGCCCGTAGGAAAGTGGTGAGTCTCGATGTCGGATGTAAAACCGTACTGATACTCCCTACTCTCTAAGTCCTGTAAAATATCTTGTTCACTATTCTTGTTCATAATCGCGCAAAGATACAAATTTTTCTCCAAAAATACTATATATAGAAGGTATAAATATCGGTTAAAGTTAATTTTTCAAAAAAAAGTATAAATAATTTTGGAGATTCAAAAAAAAAGAGTACTTTTGTGCCACGTTATTGAAAAACATATCAGGAGGGTTGGGTGAGTGGCTTAAACCAGCAGTTTGCTAAACTGCCGATATCGTAAGGTATCCACTGGTTCGAATCCAGTATCCTCCGCAAAGGTGAAATCTCACCGCAAACGACTTCTGCAATGCAGAAGTTTTTTTGTTTTTAGGATAGTGGAGAATCTATTCTCCAGATGATCATAAAAACAAAAAAGTACTCCGTCAGGGGTCGTTTGCGATGTGATTTCTTGTTTGCAAGGGCCTCCGCGGCGAGCGGACTGGATGGGCGTCACGGAGCAGGTTTGCCTGCGCAGTAGCCAATCCAGTATCCTCCGCAGACAAGAGTGGATGAAAATTTGTAAAAATGGTAAATTATCTATACCTTTGCTCAATTAAACACTTAATCTAAAATACTATTTATGAAGAAAATTGGCATAATATTACTGTTTTGCATATCGGCTTTTGTGGCGTGTCAGACAGGTGGTGGTGAGATTGATGATACGCCTATTGGTGGCGAGCCAACTGTTATTGAGCAGGTGACAGCTGAGATTGAAGCCTCAACTCGAGTGAGTGCGCTAATTGGTAGTGATGAGGAGTTTTCGGCCTTCTGGGGTGCTAAGGATAAGATTGCTATCACAGATTTAACAAAGGGTTCAGAGTTTACTATCAAGCGTGGTGCGGGTAGTGTTAATGGTACCTTTGCAGGCTCGTTTGCACCTTCAGCAGAGACTCTATATGCCGTATATCCATCATCGGCAGTATCGCTATCTTCTGGTAAGGTGGTTGCCAAAATCCCTGCGGAGCAGAACTATAGCTCAGCACGTGGTACTGACGTTAAGGATAAGGTAGTTTTGGTTGGATCCGCTAATGGCTCTACAGACTTTATACTATCTCCTGCGGCGGCGGTTGTGTTGTTTGATATTACACTGCCAGCGGAGCGAGAGATTTGGTCGGTAACCGTTGAGAGTGAGAAGGTTGGTATTGCTGGTAAGGGAAGTATAGAGCTTGGCTCTGGTGTTATCCGTGACCTGGATACAAAGAACCTTGTGCTTAACTATCAGTCACGTGTAAAGGGAAAGAATGCAACTGGTTGGGCATCTATAGCAGCTGTAGACCTTAAGAGTGCTGATGGTAAGGTTACATTTGCTGTGCTAACAGACGAGGGTGTCTATACGTTCTGTCATACACCTGAGAAGTTTGAGGCGGGACAGGTGCAGAAGGTGGAACTTTCGGTTGAGAAATTTACTGAGGTGAACAATTTGGAGAAGATTCAGTCGGGCGAGTACTATTACAGCTTAGGAAGTTCAATTCCTCAGCCAGATCCGGATCCAGAACCAGAGGTAGATGATAAACTCAATGTTCGTGCCGTGAGAGTTACAGACTCTACAATTGCTATTGGTTGGACAATTACAGCGTCTAATATACCATATATTGATCAGATAATTCCAAATCAGAGTGCGGATTACACAGTAGATATTACAAAGCAGTATAAGGTTGCTCTTTACCGTGACGAGGCATGTACAGATCTTGTTGTTAGTGTTGCTCCGGTACAGAAGAACTTGGCTGATAATAAGGCTCTTTTCAATGCGAAAACTTGCCCACCTCGCTTTGTCTTTGGAGGTTTGGAGCCTGCAACAACTTACTATACTAAGGTTACAAATACCACTGATAACTACTCTAATACTAAACCAGTACAAATAACCACTAAGGCTCCTGTTGCAGATAAGAAGAATATTGTCACTTCAAATGCAAAGCCGGGCGATATGATTGTATTTGAGAACTTTGCAGGTCTTGTCTATGCCGGTGAGGGTGGTGCTCGTGCTGCGGGTATCTCTCGCACAGACCGAAATAAGTTGACCTCTTTTGACGGCGTTGATGTTAAGGGTGAGATTACTGCAAGCAACAGTGGTTACTATACTGTAGACGGTGGAACTGAGATTGGCCTGTTTAACACTCTTGGTGGCCTTATTGACGAGATGGGTGTTAAGGATTGGGGTTGGATTGGAAGCAAAGCTGGTGCTATTTGTGCTCGCTCTGGTTTCTTGAAGATTGGTACAACAGCAAACCGTGCGTTTGTTTGTACTCCAGTGTTAAACTCTATTCCAAAGGGCAAACTTGCAACTCTTAAGGTTGTCTTTAATGCAGCTCCATACGGAGCAAACGATTTGCTGACAGTAGAGAAGTATACAGAGGAGCGATATATGGCAGTAAAGGCCCTCACTGGTGCTACTATTGCAAGCGATAATGTGTTGTCATATAAGGCTGTAGCAGATGAAGAGCATCTAACTGTTGAGGGTGACTATGTCTCTGATTGGAAGGAGTATACCGTAACTCTTACAGGCGTACCTTCTGGTTCTTCAGTTGCGTTGGGTGGTGCACTTGCTGCGGATGCAACAAACCGAATGTTCTTGGATGATATTCGTGTCTTTGTAACAGCTCTTGAGGATGCTCCTGCTGTACCAATGGCAACAGGTACAATTACTTACAATGATGGTACCCCAGCTGCTGGTGTTAGTGTTTCAGATGGATATACAGTTGTTCAAACTGCTGCCGATGGAACATATACCATTGAGCCACATAGCGATGCATGGTATATCTACTATTCAATACCTTAAGATTGTCAGGTGCTTACAAATAACTACGGTCAGCCTGCATTCTTTACAAAGTATAGCAAGACCAAGACAGTCTATAATTTTACCCTTACAAAGCTTGCTGGTGGTAAGGAGAATAAGTTCTCACTCTTCTGTCTTGCCGATCCACAGTGTAAGGATGCAACCCACCGTAATCGTTTCAATAATGAGTGTGTGCCAGATATTAAGGCTCACTCTGCGACTAAGGATAATCCTTGCTATGGCGTCACCCTGGGTGATGTGACATATTCTGAAGGTAGCCGTAACTGCGAAGCTCAGATGCCGCATCTTCGTACTCATATGTCAAAAGATAACATCGGTATGCCTATATATCAGACTATGGGAAATCACGATTATACCTATTTTAAGTCTGGTCAACCAATCTCTGCAGATGAAACTTCGTCTACATATAATATCAAGGCTCAGCGTGTCTTTGAGGATGTTTTTGGTCCGATAAATCACTCTTGGAATCGTGGTGATGCGCATATTGTGTGTATGCGTAATATGCAGTGGAATAGCACTACTAGCGCTAGTGACTACTCAATGAAGTTTACAGACGAGCAGTATGAGTGGCTTAAGCAGGATTTGAGCTTTGTACCTAAGGATAAGCTTGTTATCTTCTGTGTGCATATTCCGCTTACAAACTCAAGTAATCAGAATGTTCAGAAGGTTATTGCTCTGCTCAAGCAGTATAAGGAGGCTCATATTATGTCGGGCCATACACACTATATGCGTAACGAGCCGACCCTCTCTGGCGGAGTGTATGAGCACGTTCACGCTGCAGTTTGCGGTACTTGGTGGTACTCTAAGGTTAATGGTGATGGTAGTCCAAATGGATATGGAGTGTACGATATTGAGGGTAATACTATCAAGAATTGGTATTACAAGGGCGTTAATAACGGCATGAACGACCGTGATTACCAGATTCGCCTCTACCGTGGTAACCTGAAGTGCGGTGGTCCTCATGAGTATATTGCACTACAGCACGGAGATGGCGTGTTGCTTGCAAATGTCTTTAATACCGATAACAGCTGGACTGTAAAGGTTTATGAGGATGGAGTCTACTCAGGTACGATGACTCGTATTCCAAATAAGAAGTCTTCTCCAAGCGCAGGTACAAGTGAGAGCAACCCAACAAAACCATCTACATCATCAAGTCAGGACTGGTGGGCAATCGGCTACCATATCGGTGTCGTGGGTCGTGGTCACGTCGGTGGAACACGTGCAAACTACCTCACTAATGCCTTCAATATGTATAAATATACATTGAAGAATAAGAATGCTGCAGTTCGTGTTGAGGCTACTGACCGCTTCGGTAGAACCTACTCAACATCTACAATTACAGGCGATTACGACTATTCATTGGTGAAGTAATATTTTGATGCCACCATAAAAGAGGTTGTTCTTCGTTGCTGTTGAACAACCTCTTTTTTGATTGTTATCGCTATTCGCAGTTGTATAGAGTCTATTTTTCTATTTGTTATTTTACTTTCTTATTGTTATATTTGCCTAAATTTATAACTACTATCAACATAAATTGATAATGCTTGCTAAATTATTTGGATTTGACCCATCGCAAACAACTATTAGAACGGAGATTTTGGCAGGAATAACAACATTCCTCACAATGTCATACATCCTTGCTGTTAATCCTGCAATGTTTAGTCTACTGGATGGGATGTCTAGTGGTGCGGTCTTTACTGCTACAGCGTTAGCTGCAATTGTCGGCTGTCTGGCAATGGCATTTTTGGGTAAGCTTCCATTTGGACTCGCTCCGGGAATGGGACTGAATGCCTTTTTTGTCTATAGCGTATGTATGGGTATGGGCTATAGCTGGCAGTTTGCATTGACGGCAGTGCTTATTGAGGGTATAATTTTTATACTTCTTACCATCACAAATGTCCGTGAAAAGATTGTAGAAGCGATACCTCTTAATCTTCGTAAAGCCATTGGTGTAGGTATTGGACTCTTTATCACATTTATCGGTTTTAATAGCGCCGGCGTAATTGTGAACAACGAGGCCACGCTCGTCGCTCTTGGCGATATAACCTCTGGCTCTGCACTGCTCGCCCTTATTGGACTGCTAATCACGGGCTTTCTGTATATGCGTAATGTTCCTGGCGCAATCCTTATAGGTATTCTTATTACAATGCTTATTGGTATTCCGATGGGAGTTACAGAGTTTAAGGGCGTACTCTCAAAGCCTGAGTCTATCAGCTCAATCTGCTGTCAGTTTGAGTTTGAGAATATCTTTACGATGGATATGCTGATAATTGTCTTTACCTTCTTCTTTATCGATATGTTTGATACAGTAGGTACACTTATTGGTGTGTGTACGAAGTCGCATATGGTTGATGAGAAGGGAGATATCCACCGCCTTAAGCAGGCGTTTATGGCAGATGCTATTGCAACAACAGCTGGCGCAATGCTCGGCACATCTACAACTACAACATATGTAGAGAGTGCGGCAGGCGTGGCTCAGGGTGGTCGTTCGGGTCTTACTGCATTCTCTGTGGCACTCTGCTTTGCTGTGTCGCTATTCTTCTCGCCGCTCTTCCTCTCGATACCTGCAGCTGCGACAGCCCCTGCGCTTATTATCGTGGGTCTGCTGATGATGGAACCTATTGTGAAGATTCCGTTTGACGACTTCTCGGAGGCTATTCCGGCGTTCGTTTGTATTGTGATGATGCCACTGTCATACTCAATTTCAAACGGTATTCTGCTTGGTATGATTTCCTATGTGGTGATGAATATGATTTGTGGTAAGTTTAGTAAGATTACCCCTGCAATGTATATTCTCGCAATACTCTTTGTACTCAAATATATATTTATATAGTATGAATTTCAGAATAGGTCACGGATATGATGTACATGCTCTAGGCGAAGGGCTTAGGCTTGTGTTGGGTGGGGTGGATATTCCTCATACTAAGGGGTGTATAGCTCACTCTGATGGTGATGTGTTGATTCATGCACTCTGTGATGCACTACTGGGTGCAGCGGCTTTGGGAGATATTGGAAAACACTTTCCTGATAGCTCTGCAGAGTTTAAGGGTATTGACTCTACTTTGCTCCTTAAGAGGGTCGTCTTTCTGCTTGCTCAGTTGGGGTATAAGGTTGGTAATGTAGATGTTACAGTGGCAATGCAACGACCTAAGTTGCGACCATATATAGATGCTATGCGCACGATAATTGCGCAGTGCATAGGTGTTGATGTTGAATCTGTATCAGTCAAGGCGACGACTACCGAACATTTGGGTTTCGAAGGTGAGGAGAAGGGTGTCTCTGCTACGGCTGTTGCGTTAATTTATAAGGAATAGAGATGACAATTAGAGAACTTCAACCCAATTTGATTTGGGAAATTTTTGATGAAATTACTGCGGTGCCTCGTCCTTCAAAGCACGAGGAGAAGATTATTGAGTACCTGCTCGATTTTGCTAAAAAGCACAACCTTGAGGCAGAGCGTGACCAGATTGGCAATGTTGTAATTCGCAAAGCTGCCACTGCTGGTTATGAAGGTGTGCCAACTGTAATTTTGCAGTCACACATGGATATGGTTTGCGAGAAGAACTCCGACACTGTTCATGACTTTATGACAGAACCTATCCGTACAAAGATTGAGGATGGCTGGGTGAAGGCTGAGGGAACAACCCTTGGTGCCGACTGTGGTATCGGTATGGCTGCAGCACTTGCGGTACTTATTGACCCAACTATTGAGCACGGCGCAATTGAGGCGCTCTTTACCGTAGATGAGGAGACCGGTCTTACAGGTGCCTTTAATCTTGGTGAGGGTATGCTTACGGGTAAGTATCTGATAAATCTCGACTCTGAGGATGAGGGTGAGATTTTTATCGGCTGTGCAGGTGGTGTGGATACTCTCGGCTATTTCGATTATAATACGGAGAATCTCCCTGCGGGTTATGAGTATTACCGTGTGGGTGTTTCAGGTCTTAAGGGTGGACACTCTGGCGACGATATTGATAAGGGTCTTGGTAATGCAAATAAGATTTTGGCACACTTCCTTTACGATGCAGAGCGTTTTGGTATTCGTCTTGGTATGTTTGATGGTGGAAATCTCCGTAACGCTATTCCGCGTGAGGCGTATGCTATTGTTGCCGTTCCAGAGCATACTGCGCTACTCTTTGAGACAGCACTCGCGACCTATGTGTCTGCAACAAAGGCTCTATATTTAGCTACTGAGCCAAATCTGAAATTTACTTTGGGTCAGGCGGCCGAGCAGCCTGTGATTGACGAGGATACTCAGTCGGCACTCCTTGCTGCAATTGTAGGTCTGCCAAATGGTGTGCTGGCTATGTCACAAACTATGAAGGACCTTGTTGAGACCTCTACAAATACAGCTTCTGTGAAGTTTGTAGGTAAGCAGATTGTTGTAACAACATCTCAGCGCTCAAGTGTAGAGTTGGCGAAGAGAAATGCGATGCATAGCGTTGAGGCTGTGCTTGCATCCTCTGGCGCAACAGTGGAGCACTCTGATGGTTATCCTGGATGGACCCCTAATCCAAATTCATCACTTTTGGCTTGGAGTATTGATAGTTATAAGTCACTCTTTGATGCAGAGCCAAAGGTGCGAGCTATCCATGCTGGTCTTGAGTGTGGTCTGTTCCTTGAGAAGTATCCACATCTGGAGATGGTCTCTTTCGGACCGACACTAAGAGGTGTTCACTCTCCTGATGAAAGACTTGAGATAGCCACTGTTGATAAATTCTGGAGACTGCTTCTTGATGTACTGAAACGAGTGAAATAAAGATGAGGAGGTGTAAAAACCTCCTCTTTTTTGTGAAAAGATACCTTTATTTTGTATCTTTGTCACTATGAAACCGAATTTGCGTAAAATTTATATACTCATTCTATCGCTTTTTATCTCGGGTGTAGTTGCTGCTGCTCCTAAAAGCATTGTAACCGAGCAACAGAAAACGGCTATATCTCAGACACTTACGCGCATTGTTCAGCGCGAGGTTAAAGGTGTTCAGGTAAAGGTGACCTCTGTGGCTATTAAGGGCGGCGCTGTAAGAGTTGTTACATCTGTAGGCCTGTCGTACTATCCTGTTCGTGAAGATAATTTGCGAGCTATGTGTGATTCTGTACGAATCCATCTACCTGCTAAATTGAAGACTAAGAAGGTAGAACTCTATTCTGATGGTAGAGAGATGTCACAATATATACCTCTTGGATATCGCAGTTCAACAAAGAGAGTTACCCCTTTTGTCAATAGCTCTGAGGGTGGTCAGCTGGTGCGTCCTGAACGTCCTTATAAAATCACTAAGGGATTAAATGATAGACATATCGCTCTGTGGCAGAGCCATGGTCGTTATTTTGATGTTAAGGCCAATGAGTGGCGTTGGCAGCGCTCTCTGCTATGGCAGACTGTTGAGGATTTGTATACTCAGAGCTATGTGCTTCCGTACGTAGTGCCTATGCTTGAGGCCGCAGGAGCAACGGTTATGCTCCCTCGTGAGCGCGATTTCCAGACCGAGGAGATTATTGTTGACAATGATGGCATTGGTTACTCTGAAACTAATGGTTTGCAACTCTGGAACTCTATTTCGGAGGGTTTTGCATATAAAAATGAGAGCTATCTCTCTGGAGAAAATCCATTTAAGGATGGTAGTTGCAGGGTTGTTAAGACTGTTGCTGACGGAGGTAAGCCAAGTGTGGCAAAGTGGTCGGCAAACTTTGATAAGAGCGGTGATTATGCGGTTTATGTAAGTTATAAGTCATTGCCAAATAGTTTGGATGGGGCGCTCTATACTATTCATCATGCAGGTGGACAGAGCCGTGTGCATGTCAATCAAAAGATAGGTGGTGGTACATGGATTTATCTCGGTACATATCATTTTACTCCAGGTAAAGATAAACTTGCAGTAACGCTTACAAATATTGCTAACTCAAATAATTACGTAGTTACTGCTGATGCTGTAAAGATAGGTGGTGGTTATGGAAACATTGCTCGCACTGTATGTGATTCTCTGCGCGTTGAGGGGTGTGATTATACTCCAATAACGAGTGGCATGCCACGCTATTGTGAGGGTGCAAGGTATTGGCTCCAGTGGGCAGGATTTGATAAAGAGGTCTATAGTAAGCATGACGATTGTAATGACTATAATGATGACTACAAGTGTCGAGGTGAGTGGGTAAATGCTCTGATGGGTGGCTCTGAGCGTCTTGAAAAGGAGGAGGGGCTTGGTATTCCTATCGATTTGTCACTAGCCTTCCACTCTGATGCGGGAATTACAGACAATGATGCAACCATTGGTACTTTGGGTATTTACTATACTAAGTACAAAAAAGGAAAGTTTGAAGATGGCGCAAGTCGTTTCCTTTCGCGCGACCTTACAGACCTTATTATGTCGCAGATTACCAATGATATACGTCGTACATATGAGCCAGAGTGGCGAAGACGAGGTATGTGGAATCGCTCCTATTTTGAGGCTCGTGTGCCATCTACACCGACTATGCTATTGGAGCTGCTGTCGCACCAGAATTTGGCTGATATGCGACTTGGTCACGACCCTAACTTTAAGTTTACAGTTTCGCGTGCTATATATAAGGCAATTTTGCGCCATCTGTCGGTTCAGTATGGTAGAGAGTATTGTGTGGCACCTCTGCCGATAAATAGTTTTGCTACCTCACCAGCTGGTGATGGCGAGGTTCGATTGACATGGAGAGCTACTGTTGATTCTCTTGAAATAACAGCAAAACCAACTGCGTATATAGTATATACACGTGAAGGTGATGGTGGCTTTGATAATGGTAGGGTTGTGACAGATAATTCTCTGATTGTCAATCAAAAGCAAGATGTTATATATAGTTATCGTGTAACTGCAATTAATGCTGGTGGAGAGAGTTTTCCAAGTGAAACGCTTGCTGTATGTCAATCTTCTGATGCTCAGTCAACAGTAATGATTGTCAATGGTTTTGATAGGTTGTCGGCTGCGGAGTGTCGTGAAGATGGTTTTCATAATGAGTTTGATAGCGGTGTGGCATACCTGCGCGATGTGGCATTTATTGGTGAGCAACGTGTACACGATATCTCAAAACGAAGAGAGAAGAGTGAACCTCGAGCTTTTGGTGTCTCATTTAGTAACCACGCAGGCAAAATCGTTGGTGGAAATAGCTTTGACTACCCATATCTTCATGGCAAAAGTCTTAAGGTCACTGGTTGCTCTTTCTACTCTTCCAGTGTAGCTGCCGTTGAGAGTGGGGAGGTGGATTTGTCTGGCTTTAATGTCGTGGATCTTGTATTGGGTAAACAACGAACTACAACTATAGGTCGAGGAGTTGCTGAGAGTAAATATCAGTGTTTCTCTGATGATTTACAGAGAGTTATCTCTGATTACTTAAAGTCAAATGGAGCTTTGTTCGTATCTGGTGCATACATAGGTGCTGATCTCTGTGGTTCTAAGACCTCACGAGAGGTAGATGTGCAATTTGCAAGGGATATACTCCATATTTCGTATATGGGAAATGGCAGTTGTGTCACAAAATTGGATTATGTTACAACTGCGAGTCGTGCAGCAGAACGTCTTAGTAGTAGAGATTATAGCTATTGCCGAGAGTATCGCCCTGATTACTATACAGTTAATTCGGTAGATGCTTTTGCACCGGTGGGTAACGCAAAGATGTTAATGCGCTATCCGGATAGTAATCTTGCAGCAGCCATTGGATGGAACGGCGAGAAGGGTGGAGCAACATTTGTTATGGGATTTCCGTTTGAGTCCATTACAGATGAGCAGAATCGCGACTTTTTGATGAGAGAGATTATAGAATATTTAATACACTAACCTATGAAACGTATACTTTTAATAATCGTTGCAATTCTTTGCTCAACAGCTGTTTATGCTGTTGATTATGCAAATGTTATTGTGCCTCGTCCGCTAAGTTGTGAGGCGATTGAAGGACAGTTTATTCTGAACTCAAAGAGTATTGTCCGTACTGAGTCAGCATCACTTGTTCGTGCTGGTGAGATATTTGCAGAGGACCTTGAGGTAATACTAGGTAAACGCCTGGTTGTCAAGAAGTCGTCATCTCGTTCTGGAGCTATCAATCTATCGGTTGATTCGACTCTTGAGTCAGAGCAGTATATGCTTAAGATTACTACAGCCGGCATTTGGATTGTTGGTGGCAGTGAGCGTGCTGTCTTCTTTGGTTTGCAGAGTCTGCTACAGATTGCAGCAGCTTCGCCTATAGAGAGTGGTGTTGTTACACTTGCTGCTGTTACCATTGCAGATAAGCCACATTTTGAGTATCGTGGTGCTATGTTTGATGTCTGCCGTCACATCTTTACAGTAGATGAAGTAAAGCGTTATATAGACATACT
Organism: uncultured Alistipes sp.; assembly: GCA_904502005.1. Taxonomy (GTDB): domain Bacteria; phylum Bacteroidota; class Bacteroidia; order Bacteroidales; family Rikenellaceae; genus Alistipes. Next base: position 17,982 of record CAJGDC010000002.1, on the reverse strand, counting down.
TGCATTACATAAAATAAACAAGTTCCATTGGCATCTTACAGAGGATCAAGGTTGGCGAATTGAGATTAAGCGTTATCCTGAGTTGTCACAGGTTGGAGCATATCGCAATGAGACGATTATAGGCAGAAATCGTAAGTCAAAGGTCTATGATGGTACTCGTTATGGCGGTGTCTTTACTCAAGATCAGGTGCGTGAGGTTGTAGCCTATGCAGCAGAGCGATACATTGATGTTATCCCAGAGATTGAGATGCCTGGTCATGCGGTGGCTGCGCTTACAACCTATCCACATCTTGGCTGCTCAGGTGGGCCTTATGAGGTGTGGACTCGTTGGGGAATTAGCAAGAATATCTTCTGTGCAGGTAAGGAGAGCACCTTCGAGTTTATTGAGAACGTGCTTACTGAGGTGCTTGAGCTCTTTCCATATAAGTATATTCATATTGGTGGCGACGAGGCTCCACGTGATGAGTGGAAAAAGTGTCCTCACTGCCAGAAGCGCATTAAGGATGAGGGACTAAAAGATGAGCATCAGCTTCAGAGCTACTTTATGGAGCGTATAGAGAAGTGGCTCAATGAGCGTGGTCGTTCTATTATCGGTTGGGATGAGATTCTTCAGGGTGGAATTTCAAAGAGTGCAACAGTGATGTCTTGGCGTGGCAGCAAGGGTGGTATTGCTGCTGCAAAGTTGGGAAATCATGTTATTATGACTCCAAATACCCACTGCTATATTGATTACTACCAGACTTCAAATCCGACAAAGAATGGTGAGCCTCTTGGTAATGGTCGTTTCCCTGTTACATTGCGTAAAACCTACTCTTTGGACCCTTATTCGGGGCTTAATGAGGAGCAACAGAAGTTTATTAAGGGTGTGCAGGTTAATCTGTGGACTGAGTATATCGCAACCTTTGACCATATTCAGCATATGCTCTTGCCGCGTGTTGCTGCGCTTGCTGAGACTGGTTGGTCGTATGGAAATAAGGACTATGACGATTTTGCACGTCGTATGCATATCCTTCGCAAATTGTACGATAAGAAGGGCTTTGTCTACGCTCCTTACTTCTTTAATGGAATAGAGTAATGCAGAGGCTTTCGTCACATACACTGCGCACTATATCTATGCCGTTCGGTATGGTTATAGGTGCATTGTTGTGTCGTCAGATTGTTTTGGTAGATAATTGGAGTGGCGGAATGGTTACGCCATTGCTGATATTTGCCATGCTCTTTTTTACCTATTGCAGGGTCGATATTACAAAGATGCGCATCACGATGATGCACTTTTGGCTCTTCGCTGCGCAAATAGTAGGAGCGATTATGCTCTATACACTATGCCAACCGCTTGGTGAGACTATTGCTCAAGGAGCTATGATATGTGCTCTTGCACCGATTGCTATGGCGGCTGTAGTTATTGGTGGTATGTTGGGCGCTAATATTGAAAATATGACCACCTATAGCCTGCTTTGTAATATAGCAACAGCATGTGTTGCACCATTCATCCTTTCGTGGGTGGGCAATGGAGAGTGTACACTTATGCAGATACTTACAAAGGTGGCTCCACTGCTTATTGCTCCATTTGTAGCAGGGCAGCTGTGTCGCTTTGCGCTACCAAAGGTGGCTATGTGGGTAGCTGACCATAGTAGAATGTCGTTCTATATATGGCTGGTATCCCTTACCGTTGTTGTAGGCAGAACCACAGCCTTTGTTATTGACCATAGTGCAACGGACCTTACAACGGAGATTGTTCTTGCAGTTGTGGCAGCATTTATTTGTCTCGCTCAGTTTATAATTGGCCGCAAGATAGGTGCTAAATATGGTGACAAGGTGGCTGGAGGTCAGTCGTTGGGACAGAAGAATACAGTGCTGGCTGTTTGGATGGCGCAGTCATTTCTGAATCCCTTGGCTTGTGTCGCACCTACAGCATATATCGTGTGGCAAAATATAGTTAATTCGTATCAGATATACAGAAAGAAGTGATGAAAATAGCAGATATATCTCTTCAGGATAGAGCCCTCTTTCTTGCGCCAATGGAGGATGTTACCGACCCTTCGTTTCGCTATATGTGTAAGCTCTTTGGTGCCGATATGGTTACTACGGAGTTTATATCCTCTGATGGTCTTATTCGTGATGCTCGCAAGTCGCTTGCAAAGCTTGAGATTTCGGACTTTGAGCGCCCGGTAGGTATTCAGATTTACGGAAATCAGATAGAGCCGATGGTCGAGGCTGCAAAGATTGCAGAGGCGGCAAATCCCGATGTTATTGATATAAATTTCGGCTGCCCGATGAAGAAGATTGCAGGTCGTGGTGCTGGTAGCGGTATGATGCGCGATGTGCCACTGATGGTTGAGATGACTCGCCAAATTGTGAACGCTGTTCGTAAGCCTGTAACGGTAAAGACGCGACTTGGTTGGGATGATGAGAGTAAGAACATTGAGGAGATTGCCCATAGACTGCAAGATGTGGGTATTGCGGCACTTACAATTCATGGTCGTACTCGCTGCCAGATGTATACGGGCGAGGCGGATTGGACGCTAATAGGAAAGATTAAAAACGACCCGACAATTCATATCCCGATTATCGGTAATGGCGATGTCGATTCTGCTGTTAAGGCTAAAGAGATGTTTGATCGCTATGGCGTAGATGCTGTGATGATTGGTCGTGCTACATATGGTCGCCCATGGATTTTCCGCGAGATTAGACACTATCTTAATACCGGCGAGATTCTTCCTCAACCATCTGTTCTTGAGCGTATTGCAATAGCTAAGGAGCACCTCGCAAAGTCTGTGGAGATTAAGGGAGACAAGGTGGGTGTTGTTGAGATGCGACGCCATCTGTCTAACTACTTCAAAGGGTTGCCAAACTTTAAGGAGACCAGAATGAAACTTGTAACACTTACAGATGTCGAGGAGTTGCAAGATACAATATCCTCTATTGCAGACCGTTGGGGTGATTATGATTTTGGTGGGGTTGTACCGCCGCCATTATCACATGATATATAGACAAAAAAATGCGAGTTTTATGGCTCGCATTTTTTTGTTTTTTAACACCTACTCTCTTGGTCCACCTTCACCTCTTGGTCCACGACCTTTACCACCTGGGTGATGTGGGCGCATAGCCTTCTTCTCTACCATAAAGATTTTTGACATCTGCTCTGGTGTGAGATAGTTCTTGAATACGCGCATATACTCTTTTTTGCATGCGATAATGTCTGCATCGGCAGTTAGCTGATCCATAACCATGCGAAAGGCGAGCTTCTCGTTAATCTCCTTGCCGTTGTAGCTATCCATAAGGGCCTTGAGGTCCTTACGAATCTTACGAATCTCACCCTGATATGCAAGATATACAGGAGCAAACTTCTCAGCCTGCTCAGGCGTAAGCTGTAGCTCCTCTACAAGTCCGGCAATTCGCTCTACTGGGGTCTTCTTTGGACCATGTTCTCCTCTGCCGCCCATTGGTGGCTGAGCTGATGCCATATTTACAGCAAGTGCTGCGCAGATAATTGCAAAAATCTTCTTCATATTCATGTTGTTTTTGATGTTCATACTACAAAGATAGTAAAAATTTAGTTACAATATCACTAATATAACAAACAATTCTCGGTAAATCCCTTCAGTGAAATGGTTACCAATAACTTGGATATTTGAAGATATCTGGGATTATTGGTAACTATTGTGGTTTTATTGTTGGTTAAACCATTTAACTTTCGTGGGGTGTGTTGAGAAAACCTTGTTACTATAATGATATTGTAACTAAAAAATGTCTAATAACCGCTTTTATTCCAAAAAATAACCCCGCTTATCAGCAGATAGGCGGGGCTAGAGTTGTTGTAGGATATAATTACCAGATGGTGATTCGATCCTCTGGAGCCAAGTATAGAGCGTCGGTCTCAGTAATATCGAACAGCTCATACCAGTCGTCGATGTGCTGTACCACGCCATTTATGCGGATGTGACCCGCAGAGTGGACATCCGAGGCTGCGCGAGCGAGCATATCATTATCGGACAGCTTCTCGCTGTACATAGTGGCAAAGTGGAGGAAGAACGCTCTTTTCATCTCTTTGAGCTCATCGCCCTTAATGCCGCGCTCCTTGAGCTTATTTACCCAGTAGTCGTAGGCAATATTAAAACCGCCGAGGTCGGCAACATCCTCTACCACGGTCTGCTCGCCATAGGCCTGCACGCCGGGCAGAATCTCGTAGCTGCTGATATTTGCAATGCGGAGCGCGTTTAGCTCGGCAAACTTGGCGGCATCGCCCTCTGTCCACCAGTTGTTCTTATCGCCATTCTTGTCGTAGGTGGCGCCCCTCTGATCGAAGCCGTGGGTTATCTCGTGGCCAATAGTCATACCCCAGGTTGCGTAGAGCTGGCACTCGTCCATGGCGGTAGTATATGCGGGCTCCAACATATATGCAGGCAATACATAGAAGGCGTTGTACGCGGCATCGTAGAAGGCGTTAGCGGTGTAGGTGAAGATAGGTCCGTCAGGGCTGTAGAATATATAGAAGATAGGGAAGTACTCATCTGCACTCTTGCCCAGCAACGACTTGATTGTATTATAGCGACTCTGCCTAAGATCCAATACATCTGCTACGAGCAGCTCGCCCTTGAGCTGTGGTAAGTCGGCTGCTGGCCACCTCTTAGGAGTGCCATAATGCTTGCCCATATGGTCCAACTTCTCGATGGCTGCTTGCTGAGTGGCAGGCGACAGCCACTGGTTATTCTCCAGTCGCTTGCGGAATGAGGCGATAAGCTCGTCGCCGAGTGCGCAGAATGCTGGCTCTGCGCTGTCGGTAGGGTAGGCCTGAGAGAAGTAGTAGGAGATGTAGTAGCCCAAATCATACTGAAGCGACCTGCTGATATACTCCTCTACGGAGTTCACTTCGCCCTCTGTGTACTGGCGTGCGTAGTCGTCCGAGCAGTAGCAGAGGAGCTCTGCCAGGACAGCATCGCCGATGTTCTTCAGAATCTCTTTCGTATCTATTTGCTCCAGCTCAGCCACAAAGTCGGTGGTAATATCGTCGTATAGGTAGTACTTCGCATCCAGGCCGATACCCTCAAGGATATAGTCGACTGTCGTCTTGCCGCTGCGAGTATCCTGCACATATCTGCTCAGACGCTTTGATGCCACATGGTAATCTGTCGCGGTGGTGCTGTGTACGCCGCTTACACTCTCCTCCTCCTTTGGATAAGGTAGCATGAAGTAGAAGCCGAGCGTGTTGTCCTCGAGGCATCTTGCTGTGTGGAGTGTGGCAATTGACGGAATACCCAGTCGGATGGCCTTGCCAATGGCGATGTATGCCTCCTCCTTGGTCGTTGCGCCAGCCAGTAAACTACTTGCAATCTCCTCTACCAATAGCACAGATGCCTCGAGATTCTTCTCGCGGTTGGCGCCAGCTTGCTTGAGAGCCTTGTACTCTGGCATGGCCTCCATGACGACCTGAACCTTGGCGCTGTTTGCCCTGGCAATATCATAAAGGAATCCTTGCCACTCCTGCGGCTCAGAACCTTCGAGTGACTTGAGCCACTCGGCATTGGCATAGGTATAGAAGTCGTCTCCAGGATTAACCTCTGGCAAGAGTTGGTCATTGTTCGCTTCGCTCTTCTTGCAGGCCGCAAAGTTTACGGTTGCCAGCATCAATGAAAAGATAATCAATGCCTTAGAGAAAGGTCTGTTAAAAATCATATTGCTAAAGTTGAAAAATTAAAGTGCAAAGATAGGCCAATTTCTGTTAGTATAGAGTATGTAGCACTAAAAAATGAGTTACAATATCACTAATGTAACAAAAAATTCTCGGTAAATCCCTTCAGTGAAATGGTTACCAATAACTTGGATATTTGAAGATATCTGGGATTATTGGTAACTTTTGTGGTTTTATTGTTGGTTAAACCATTTAACTTTCGTGGGGTGTGTTGAGAAAACCTTGTTACTATAATGATATTGTAACTAAAAATTTCATAACATCCACCTCGTCTGCATAATCATTTAACTCTGGATATTGCGCTCGGCCAAATTCCACACTTCTGGAGTCTATCTTCTCGCGGCTTACAACGCACTGTAGACGACAGCCATTCTCACTAAGCCACTGCTTTACCTTGTTGATGTCGCTGTATCGACAGATATTTATCAGACTGATGTATCTTGAAAACGTAGCATCGCTCTCTGTCGTCAGCGCACCACCGCAGTCAGTGAATCGCTTGCCTTGGAGTGTTAGCAGCGCACGCACATGACGATAGTTGTTGTTGTACCCCTCCGGCATTGGTGGCACAGTGAGCTTAAAGTCAAAATCCTTTGGCGCAAAAATTAGCGAAACATTCCTACAACCTAAACCCGAGTGGGTGAAGATGTCTTTTGATAGATTCTCAATCTCTTGCTCACTCTCCTTGCCAGTAAGCACCGCAACTGAGTGTCGTGAGCCACGTATTAGGGCAGGGATGTCGCCAAATATGGCCTTGAAGTGTAATGCAGCACTGTCGCTGCCTGTTGCAATTACTGCATCTACATTCTGACCGCTATATTGTTCAATTATAAGCTGAGGTTCTATGTCTTGTAGCTCATTTACAATGTGCTCCATGAGAACTCTGTCCTTGGAGGAGTATTTTACAACGGGAATATTACCACTGGCAATTACATAGAGCAGGTCGGCAAAACCTACGGCAGGAATATTTCCCGCCATGATTATTGCGATACGTTTTGGAGAGTGAATAGGTATGTCGTAACTGTTAAGCCAAGATGTAAGCTTCTGACTGTCAAGCATCTGCTCTCGTATCGCCTCAATGGCAGTACCAATCTGCGTAAACCAACGGTTCTGTTCCACCGCACGCTCAATTACCTGGCTGGGAATGCTCTGCAAGCGCAATGAAAGCTCTGAAAAAATCTCTACAATACTCTTCATACTACAAAGATAGCAAATTCTCGCCATTTCTCCAATTTGCACAAAAAACGGAGGCCGCCCTCCCATTTGAGCGACCTCCTCCCATTAACTTTTTTTAACAAAGCAGGCAGACTACTAAGACCGTTTGCCAGGGTCTGTTTGTTATCTAATGTACTCGCTTGAGTTACTAGTGTAGAATTTTCTGTAAATGATGTTAGAGATTATTCTTCTCGCCATCGGTGAAGATAAATCTCATAGAACCACTATTATTTTTCTTAATGGCTTTATAAATAGCAATCTCTTCATCTGTCAAGGTTGTGCTTGCACGAGAAATTGTAAATGTGAAACCACCAGAGCAGCCTGTAAGATTCATATTGTTCCATATATATGACGCACCAATGTCAATATTGGATGCTAAACTATATAATTTACAATTGGTTAGCTCTAACACAGCATTGTTGTTAAGAGGATTGATATATGGTCTGTCAAGGTTAGTATTTTTGAAATCGCAATTTCTCAAAATCAAATAGCCACTTGATCTTCCCTCTGTTAATAAGCTTCTTGGCTTTGTAGCCCCCGATTTCTTTACATTTGTCATCTTACAATTTTCCATCAAAAGATTAGCATGTTTTGTGCTAATAACACCTTGAGAATTTGAAACATAAGCGATAGTACCACCAAATACAACATCTTTAATAACAACCTCTCCAGATAGTGCGTATATCATACAATTGAGATTACCATTCTGAATGGTAACATTTGGTTTAGATGAGTTTCCGCTGTCACCGATGTTCAGCATTTTAGTTGCATTGCTAATCTCGAATGCCTTTTTATTGAGGTTGATGACTACGCTGTTAGTAATTGTTTTGCTATCATCTACAGTAATGTTCTCTGTGAGCATTACCTTAGGCTCACCTGCAGCAAGCGCAGCGGTAAACTCATCCCAAGTAGCAACTGGGCACTGGTAATCACGAGGGTAAACAACGTAATCCTCAGCACCAGTAAGTGTGTAAGTACCTGTTGGCTTAACGTATGCTGCATCATCACTATCCTTAGTAATAACAATCTGATAATCAGCCTCGGTGTTAAGAGTATTAGTGCCCTCAAGAGCGATAGAATTGTTAGCACCAGTCATCTTACGAATGATAAGTGGCTGAACGGCAGTTACATTGTTGTCCTTAACAACGATACCATAGTTATCAGTGTTACCGTCGAAACGGATACCGTAACCAGTAGCGGTGATAGTAGTACCCTCAACTACTGCGTTCTTTACCTGCTTGAATGCAACACCGTTCTTGCCATTGATAGTACAGCCCTTAACTACTACTGTCTCATCGCAGCTCTGAGCCTGAACGAGTGAGTGCAAACCAGTTGCAGTACAGTTCAGCACTTTAGCATTCTTAGAAGCCTTAATCTGAACACCAACAGCAGTGCTAATAGCTGAACGAGTATCTACAGCTGTGAAAGTACAATCCTGAACGGTGATGTTTGTAGAGTAACGCGCAGCACCATTCTCAAGAGCCTCGATGAAGTTCAATGACTCTGTAGCGGTCTCAAACTTTACATTCTGGATAGTCAAAGCTGCATTAGGGTAGTGATTAGAATTTGAGTGCACCTTGATAGTACCGTCAAACTTGCGGTCGTTACCGTCGATAATAATCTTAACACCCTCCTTCTGGATAACAGTTACATTACCATTCATGTTCGCACCAAGAACAATCTTTGTCTCGCCAACACCCGCTGCGTTAATAGCCGCCTGAAGATCCTCAATAGTTGCAACGTAAGTGCTTTCTGGCTCATCCTTACCAAATTCCTCCTCGATAGTTACAGTAAACTCAGTAGACTTAGAGAGCAACTCACCGATGATATTTGTGCGATAGTTCTGCTTGAGCGGAACATAAGTGAACTCTCGGCTGTATGATGCAGTGTTGCTATACTTTACAGCAAGTGTAACATTAGTTGTATAGCTCTCATCCTTAGAAGCAAAGAAGTAGTTCATTGAAATCAGACCATCCTCCAAAACATCGCCATACTGAAGGGTCTTATTTTTTACAAGATCCTCAGCTTTGCCAGTTGCAACATTGAATGTGCTGTAAACATCAAGGGTTACAGTACTTTTATCGAGCTCAATGCCAGCATTGGTATGTGCTGTCATATCGTCAGTAGAGATAGCATTAAGCTGTGCAAATGGACGGCGAAGAGTAACATTTGCCTTCTCCTCTGCCTTCTCCTCTGCAGGGTCGATAGTTACATAAGCATAGAAAGCATCGCGAGTCTCGTCGTTTGCAGTAACGCTAGCGAAATTTTCTACATTGATTTTCTTTGTTTCAGGGTCATAATCATAAAGCTCATTATAGTCAGCCCAGAAAACAATGTTGTAGGTCATACCCTTGAGAAGAACAAGGTTTACTGTGGTAGGAGTGCCTACTTTAATACCAACACCATAGCCCTTTTGCTTAGATAAATCTGACAAGAGGGTACCTTTGTTGTCGTAAACATAGTAACGAAGTTTGTTTACCTGAGTACCGTCGCCATACTCAGCACGAGTACCAAGCTCTGGGAGATTTGCAGTGAAGGTTACTTCAACCTCACCGCCGCCGATAGAAGAACTAATGTCCTCCTTTGCGCAAGATGCTGTGAACAGAACAGCCACAGCCATCAAAATTCGGAAAATGTTTTTCATAATTGTTTTTAATTAGTTGAAAAATAAGTTATTTGATATATGTACATAGCGATTTTGGCGGCAAGAACTCTTGTCGCCTGTAATGTTTGCTAAAATAATTAGATTTGGTGAGGTATAGATACAAAAATCCCCCCCCCGAATTTTCGGAGAGGGAATATTCCGTTAAATATGGATATATTCGCCATAATTATCACCTTTCTTACTACAAAGGTAGATATAATTATTTAATATCCAAAAGAATTGTAGACTTTTTTACTTCTTAGCCTCCAGGATTGGTAGATTAGCCTCGGTAGGGATATAGACAACCTTATCTGGGATATTATTCTGCTGGCGCACCCAGAGATACTGAATATAGGTTGTTGTCAGCGAGCCATTCTCAATACGGATAGCCTCAGCAGCACCCTTAGCACGCTCAATCTCTGCCTGAGCGTTGAGCTTTTCTGCCTCGAGGTTTGCCTTAGCCTCCTCAATCTTAATCTGGCGATTCTGCTCAGCCTTTGCAAGCTCCGCGCGACCGCTCATCTCCTGCTGCCATACGTTGTACATTGGAATTCCGAACATAAGTCCGAGGATTACACCCAGGGCGATAAGTGCGAGAACTACAAGACCCCAGATTGTGCTAGCTGTAGAGTTAGTGTTTGTTGCCATAGTGTTTGAGTTTTAAGGTTTAATAAAAAAGGCTGCCCGATTGGACAGCCTTGACTTTGCTATTCAGCCTCCTCGCGGTGAAGCTTCTCAACATAAATAGCGTGTGCCATCTTCTCGCGCTTTGCAATTGAAGGCTTTGTGAAGTACTGACGAGCACGAAGCTCCTTCAGAACACCTGTACGCTCATACTTACGCTTAAACTTCTTAAGGGCGCGCTCGATATTCTCGCCCTCCTTAACTGGCATGATAATCATAATATTTTCTCTTTTTTTTAATTGTTTGTTCTATTTTATTCTATTTTTTTGCACTTTTGGGTCGTTGATGAAATCTGTTCACCCCCCCCCTCAGTCTGCCGGCTGTTTAGTTTTCGCTACTGAAAAAATCCAAAGGAATATCGCCGAAATGAAGATATGGCTCAAGCGACAACGCCTGCTCCTCGGTAAATATGTCATCATTTACAATCTCTTCAAACGACTTCCAGCCTCCTTTCGATTTGCGTAGTTTAATAATCTTGTTTATTGCTTGCCGAGTCATGTACGGATGGTACTCTAACTCCGAAACGGCTGCAAAGTTAATATCAATTTTTGAAAAAACACAACTATCGCAGCAAATTTCTTTCGAAAAACGCATAAAATTTTCACTTGTAACGCATTTTAGCTCTGAAAGTTGGTTGATATTTACAAAACCTCCGAGTAATTTGCGGTACATGACAATCGCGCCAGCAGTTTTTGGACCTATGCCACGAACCTTTACAAGGGTTGCACTGTCAGCTGAATTTATCTCAACTTTTCCTCCATAGGGCTTTGGCTCTGGGAAGATGACGTACTTGGCAAGTGAGTCTGCCATCTCTACAGAAACTGCCCAACAATCAGAGAGTTCTGCCATGTTTCTGATTCCCTCAGTGCCACTGTCGCGGTAATCAATAAGAGCCTCTGCTTGGCGATATGTAAAGCCAATTGTCTGCAGGTAATCAATGCCCACAGTGTCAATTCTAAACTGCTCATAAGGGTGAGGCTTGCGTTTAGCTCTTTTCTGCTCCCACTGCTGCTGTCGAATCTCTTTCAGAGTATCTACTTTGGCGGTAATAATCTTTGGCTTTGCCTTAAATTGCTCACCAATTACAATATATGGTTGCAGAATAGTAAACATAGAGTCTGTTACTCCGTAGCAGAGTGCGAACTCCTCAGCAATCTCAAAGACCTTTCCGCGTGCGCGATATTTGAGTATCGATACGGCGGTGTGTTTGTCAAATCCGAGGGTTAGAAGTTCATTGTAGCTTACGGTATTGGGGTCAAAAATAAATAGAGAGTCTTGTTTTTGGAGCGTGGTGGCAGTCATTTGCTCTGTATTGATGCGCTCGGTAGCTACATCAACCTTAACCTTGTTAGCAAACACGACTACAGCTGTTATAGTGAGAATCATCACTATAAGCACAATTGCACCCGTCGCTTGCTCTCTGTTTACCATTACCACTCAGCTTTTTCGTTGAACAACAGTTTACGATATTTAAGCGATGGAGATTCGATAAAATCGCCAATGCCATACTCTGCCCAACGCTTGTCTACAGCCTCAATAACCTCCGGGGTTGAGGTGACAACGTTTGGAAAGCGTGCAGGATTGCCATCTGCTCCCGGAATTTTAATTCTGGCATCTACAACTATCTTGTTGTCGTGTAGTGTTATATCTCTGCGCGGGTCTGTATTTGCTGCGGCAATCCATAGCAAATCCTCCGCTTCAAAACCCTCCGCACGAGAGTCAAAGAGGAGAATGTAGTTGCAATTAGCCCCCTTTTGCGCCGCTATTGTACTAAGGTCAATATTATGGGCGCTATCTGCAAAGAGTAGCAGCACACTCCACTTCTCAACAAGCGCAGTACTCATTGTAACCCCTTCTGGGAGAGAGATTTCCTGAATAGATGGTCTCTTGTTGCAACTATCTACCATTGTCAAATCCAGAGCCATCTTGCCGCCGTAGCCACATGTTGCTGTTGCGTGGTCAAGTACATCGTAGATACCTTCACCTCGTATAATAGCCTGCTCAGGGTTGCAGTTGCGGAGAAGCGATGCAATTTGGTCACTATTACGAACATTTGTACTCTCCGGTGTTAGAATGAGGTATTTGTTAAACATCATCTGTCCAGCACTCCACATGCCCTGAGCAACCTTAGTACTCTGGCCCAGGTATCTGCTCTTGAGTGAGATGATGGCTATGTTGTGCGATGTTCCGGCCGTCGGCATAGTCATATCGACTATCTCTGGTTGCATGACAAGTCGTATTGGCGCAAGGAATATGCGCTCTGTGGCAACAGATATATATGCATCCTCTTGTGGCGGTATACCTACTACTGTAGCAGGGTACACTGCATCTTTGCGGTGAGTTATTGCTGTAACATGAAAGCGAGGGTAGAGGTCTTTGAGCGAGTAGAAACCAGTGTGGTCGCCAAAATCTCCCTCTACTGCAAGAGGCTCGTTAGTATCAACATAACCCTCAATAACAAAGTCGCAGTCGTCTGGTACAAAGATGTCATTGGTGATACATTTGACAAGCTTTACAGGCTTGCGACGTAGGAAACCGGCCAGTAGATACTCATCCATATTGTCCGGCATAGGGGCTGTAGCGGCATAGGTGTATACAGGGTCGCCACCAATAGCCACAGATACGGGCATTGGCTTACCCAGCGCCTTGTATCCGTCATAATGTCGCGCACCAGTTTTGTGACGGTGCCAGTGCATGCCGGTTGTGTGGTCGTCAAAGACTTGCATGCGGTACATGCCCACGTTGCGAACACCAGTATATGGGTCAAGGGTATTTACCATCGGCAGCGTGACAAACCGTCCTCCATCGCAGCCCCAACTTTTGAGTATTGGAAGCATGTCAAGTGAAGCCTTCTCACCCTTGAGAATCACCTGCTGACACTCTCCGCGTCGCTTAAGCTTGCGTGGAAACCATTTTGCCACCTCGCCAAGCAGCGGTAGCATCTTCAACTTATCCATCAAACCCTCCTTTGGCGAGAGCACTTGTGAAAGTAGAGAGTCTATGCGAGTGGATATATCCTCGCTCTTCTCAACTCCCAAGGCAAGTGATATACGCCTTTCGGAGCCCATCATGTTTGTAAGTACGGGGAACGCTGTGCCTGTATTCTCAAAAAGCAGCGCCTTGCCACCCCCAGGACTCTTTGCCTGGCGGTCTGTGAGTTCGGCAATTTCGTAAACCGATGAAACTGGAGTGCCGATGCGAATCAACTCACCGGCACTCTGAAGTGTTGCAATATAATCTTGTAAGTTCTTGTACATTTTTATATACTACTTGTTTGCAGCTGCGATACGCTCCTCCATCATTCGCTTCTCCTTACCCCAAGATACAAGGCAGATTACGGCAGCAAGCAGCGCACCGACAACAAGAGCCCAGAAGGTCGCATTCCAACCAAGAGAGCTCTGTGCAATATTACCCAAAACGATCTTTGAGAGTACTGCATCACCAAGAAGATAACCAAACAGACCGAGGAAACCTGCAGCAGTACCTGCAGCATTCTTAGGAACAATAGCAAGTCCCTGAACGCCAATCATCGCTACAGGAGCGTAGATAGCACCACCAATAATGGCGAGTGAGCCGTAGATAATCCAAGTAATCGGAATATGTGTCAACTCTGCTACTACATCAGCCTGCCAGTAACCCAAAATACCGAGGGTTACGATGAGCATAAAGATTACATTTACTGGCGCACAACGACCATTAAAGAACTTTGATGATATCCATCCACCGAGAATTGTTCCAGGGATACCGGCATACTCACGAATAGCATATGCGATTGATGCAGAGTCCTTATCCCATCCAAAAACCTCTGTCAGGTAGGTTGGTGACCAGTCTGCAATACCGTAGCGAATAAGATATACAAACACATTTGCAAAGGCGATAAGCCAGAGCATTTTGTTCTTCAAGATATAGTCTACAAATAGACGGCGGAACGGAATCTTATCCTCCTCACCCTTTGCTGCCTTTGCACCAGAGTGGTCGTTTCTATACTCCTCAATAGCAGGTAGACCGCAAGACTCTGGAGTGTCACGAATTGCCCACCAACAGAAGAGTGCAAATAGTAGGGCTACAACTGCCGGAACAATAAATGCAGCACGCCAAGTATCTGTAATACCGATGGTTGAGAAGATGATAATACCTGCAGGGATAAGTAATCCAAGTGTGCCGTTACCTACATTGTGAGCAGTATTCCAAACGGACATCTTAAAGCTACGCTCGTTTGTTGAGAACCAATGTGCCAGTACACGTCCACAAGGAGGCCATCCCATGCCAGAGAGCCAACCAGCAAGTAGCATAAAGATAAACATCAGACCAACTGTTACAGAGTAGTTTCCTGCAACGCCTGTAGGATATGGAAGGATACCTGCCAGAATCATTACAAGAGAGGATAGAATAAGACCTACAGTCATAAATTTACGAGCATCTGAACGGTCAGAGATACTACCCATAATAAACTTACTTACTGCATAGGCGATTGGAATACCCGACATAGCAAGACCCGCACCCGCCTTGTCAATAAGTCCCTCCTCAATCATTCCAGGAGCAGCGAGTGAAAGATTCTTACGAACAAGGTAGTAGGCTGCATAACCCAAGTAGATGCCCAAAAAGACCTTGATTCGCATCTTCATGTACTCCTTGTCAATCTTGTCGGCGGCCAATAGCGGCTTTTTTGCCGGTGGTGTTAGAAATCCCATAGTTAGAAGTGTTTTAGGTTTAGGTTATTTTTGTTATAGTTTTATGTCGTAAATCTGGATTACACCAACAAGGTGCTTGTCGTTATCAACAACAAGTAGAGAGTTAATCTTGTGCTGGGTCATCATCTTCTCCGCCTCGATAAGTTTCTCCTCAGGATGAATCATCTTAGGTGTTGTGCTGGCGATATCCATTGGGCGAATATTGAAAAACTCAGCCTGCTTGCTCTCCATTGCACGGCGAACATCGCCATCTGTTACAATTCCGAGAATCTCACCCTCGCGGCAGATGACAATAAGTCCCAATCCGCCTTGTGATATACGCTGAATCATCTCTGTAGCAGAGCAATTCTCATCTACTATAGGCAGGTCATTGCGATGCATAACATTACCCACAGTCATCAGCAGACGGCGACCTAAGCTACCACCCGGATGCAGACGCGCGTAGTCCATAGATGTGAAGTTGCGAACCTTCATCAGTGAACAAGCCAGAGCGTCACCCAGAGCAAGCTGTGCTGTTGTTGAGGTTGTTGGCGCCAAATGTAGAATACACGCCTCACGCTCAACTTTTACGTCAAGGTGAATATCTGAGTTCTTTGCAAGAGATGAGTTGCAGTTTCCAGTCATAGAGATAAGGAAGTTGCCATTATCATGAATAAATGGTACAATCTTTAGCACCTCGTCAGTCTCGCCAGAGTATGAAAGAGCAATTACAATATCACCCTTTGAAATCATACCCAAATCTCCATGAAAGGCCTCTCCTGGGTGCATGTAAAAGCTTGGTGTACCAGTACTTGCTAGTGTTGCAGCAATCTTCTTCGCTACAAGGCCGCTCTTGCCCATGCCGGTCATAATCACCTTGCCGTTACACGCTAAAATAGTCTCAACTGTGCGCACAAACTCCTCGCCAAGATCGCGCTTAATTCGCAACAGGGCATCAGCCTCTGTCTGAAGTGCGTCTTTGGCAACATCGAGTATCAGTTGTCTTTGTTCCATAATTATAATAGTGTTTTAATTACATTCTCAAGATTATCCAGGCAGAGCATGTTTGGACCGTCACTCAGTGCGTTGTCTGGGTCGGGATGTACCTCAAAGAAGTAACCCGTAGCACCGAATGCCTTTGCTGCCAATGCCATTGCCGGAACATACTCTCTATTACCACCAGTCTTACCGCCTGCAGCACCTGGACGCTGAACAGAGTGAGTACAGTCCATAATTACTCGCGGAGCAATATTTAGCATGTCAGGAATATTGCGGAAATCAACCACAAGGTTGTTGTATCCAAAGCTATTTCCACGCTCGGTAAGCCAAACCTCACTCGCCCCTGACTCTACAGCCTTCTGATATGGATAGACCATATCTACGCCAGAGAGGAACTGTGCCTTTTTAATGTTTACAACCTTTCCGGTCTTTGCGGCAGCTACAAGCAGGTCTGTCTGACGACAGAGGAAAGCAGGTATCTGAAGTACATCAACTACGGCACCAGCCTGCTCCGCCTGCCATGCCTCGTGAATGTCTGTTATAAGCTTCAGCCCCCACTTGCTCTTTACATCGGCAAGCATCTGCAGTCCACGCTCTATGCCCACACCTCTGTATGATGATATAGATGTACGATTTGCCTTGTCAAAAGAGGCCTTGAAAATAATCTCGGTGTCCAAGCGATTGTTAATATCGACTATGCGCTCAGCTACTTTGTCAAGAACCTCTGCGCTCTCAATCACGCACGGACCAGCTATGAAAATCGGTTTCATTATTTTAGAAAATTGATAATCTCAGTATTAATTGCATTAACCTTTGCCTTGTCCATCTTGACAACTTTGCGGTCGTAAGTTACAAAGCCGTTTACCTCGCCCTCTACGTCGGTAGTCTGGGTGTAGATAGCTGCTGCCATACCCTGAGGGATGAATTTCTTGAGCATTGTTGCATACTTTACATACTCAGCAGTTACCTCGTCGGTGTTGTTAAACTGGATATAACCCCAGTTGCGCTTGTTCCACCACAAGTGCTCCTTGATAGGGTAACCAATACCGCCATACTCACCAAGCACAACAACAAAGTCTGAGCTGTGGAATGGCATTGATGGAGCAGGGTAGTTGTGAATGTCAAGAATATCACCACACAGACGGAGGTTTCCACCGCTGGCAGCATTGATTAGACGTGTAGGGTCGTAAGCTGCTGTCCACTCGGCAACAGTCTCTGTATCAAACTGACCCCAAGCCTCGTTAAATGGTACCCATACGCCGATTGATGGGAAGAAACGGAGCGCATCCATAATCTCTTTCCACTCCTTGTAGTATGTATTCTTCTCCTCTCGGGTTACAGGTGAGTCGCTACCGCCACCTATGTTGTTGCGACCCCATTCCCCCTTATTTTGGTAGAGTGCAAGGCATGGCATATCCTGCCATACGATAATACCCTCGCGGTCACAGTGGTAATACCAACGTGCAGGCTCAACCTTGATGTGCTTACGGATGGTGTTAAAGCCAAGCTCCTTTGTAAGTACAACGTCGCTCAGTAGAGCCTCATCTGTTGGAGCTGTGTAGAGTCCATCTGGCCACCAACCCTGGTCGAGCGGGCCATACATAAATATAGGTGCACCATTGAGAGTCATACGCTTGTGACCCAAGGCGTCGCGCTCAACATCAAACTTACGCAGTGCAGCATAAGAGTTTGCACTGTCGACAACCTTGCCATTCTCGGTAAGGGTGAGCTTAAGGGTATAGAGGTGCGGAGTGTTAGGTGTCCAGAGCTTTGCATCAGCAATTGGAAGTACTGCAGTAACGCCACAGAGAACAGATGTTGAAGCGACGGTTGTATCACCATCCTTAACCTCAATTTTGAGTGTGCCGTTGTTGTTTGCAGTTGCTGTGTTGATGTATAGCTCGCTACGGGTAATGTCGCAGTCGGTAGTAATACCCTCAATGTGGTTAGCCTTTGAAACAGCCTCAATCCATACTGTCTGCCAAATACCCGATACAGCTGTGTACCAAATACCGCTTGGGTTAAGGCGCTGCTTACCTACAGGGTTGTGTACAGAGTCTGTAGGGTCCCAAACACGTACCACG
>CAJGDC010000001.1 GCA_904502005.1 uncultured Alistipes sp. | reverse complement strand
TGCGAACTTTTCGCCTGCCATAAGTGGGAAGAGATGGATTCGAACCACCGAAGGTAAAAACCAGCAGATTTACAGTCTGCCCCATTTGGCCACTCTGGTATCTTCCCTTTGGTTGGAGTTTCGAACTTAGAGCCGATGGAGGGATTCGAACCCCCGACCAGCTGATTACAAATCAGCTGCTCTGGCCAACTGAGCTACATCGGCATGTATTTCCCCAACCGCGGTGCAAAGATAGGCGAAAATTTTTAATCTACAAAACTTTTTGAAGATTTTTTTTAATTTTCTTTCAAAGAACCCGATTTTGCACTTTGCGCAGTGCTTTGGTCGCAAAATCGAGTGCAAAGATAAAATAGTTTTATGAAATATGAAAGAGTCTGAGCAATTTTTCTTAAAAAAAATGCGATTTTCTATATTTTCATCATATACCTATATTATATATATTATTTAGGTTGTCGCTATAGATGTAAAATTAGGTATTTTTACGGAACAACTTTTAGATATATTTATTACCTTTGCGTTACATAATGTCAAAATACAATAAATTTATTGAGATATGGTAGATATTTTTGAGCGTCTTGAAAAGAATACAGGCGGACCAATTGGTCAGTACATGCAGAATGTGCATGGTTACTTCGCTTTCCCAAAGCTTGAGGGTGAGATTGGGCCTCACATGCGCTTCCGTGGCAAGATGATGCTTAACTGGAGCCTTAATAACTATCTAGGTCTTGCAAACCACCCTGAGGTTCGTAAGGCTGATGCTGCCGGTGCGGCTGAGTTTGGTATGGCGGCGCCTATGGGTGCGCGTATGATGAGCGGTCAGACTAAGTATCATGAGCAGCTGGAGCGTGAGCTCGCCGAGTTTGTGGGTAAGGAGGATGCCTTTTTGCTCAACTTTGGCTATCAGGGTATGATTTCGATTATTGACTGCCTGCTTACACATCGTGATGTTGTCGTTTATGATGCCGAGGCTCACGCTTGTATCATTGACGGTTTACGTCTGCATAAGGGTAAGCGTTTTGTATATGCTCACAATGATGAGGCATCTCTTCGTCTTCAGCTTCAGCATGCGACAGACCTTGCAGAGCAGCAGAAGGGTGGTGTGCTTGTGATTACTGAGGGCGTATTTGGTATGAAGGGCGACCTTGGTTTCCTTGATGTTATCGTAAAGCTAAAGAAAGAGTTTAGCTTCCGACTGCTAGTTGATGATGCACACGGTTTCGGAACTATGGGTCCTGGTGGTCGTGGTACTGCAGCTCACTTTGGCGTTGTGGATGGTGTGGATGTGCTCTTTAACACATTTGCAAAGTCTATGGCCGGTATCGGAGCATTTGTCTCTGGTCCACGTTGGTTGATTAACCTCTTCCGCTATAATATGCGCTCGCAGCTATATGCGAAGTCTCTGCCAATGCCGATGGTTATTGGTGCACTTAAGCGTCTTGAACTTATTCGTAACCACCCAGAGTATCAGGAGAAGCTGTGGGAGATTACCCGTGCACTGCAGAGTGGACTGAAGGCTAATGGATTCGAGATTGGTGTTACTCAGTCGCCTGTGACCCCTGTTTATATGAAGGGTGGTAACGAAGAGGGTACAAACCTCATTGTAGACCTTCGTGAGAACTATGGTGTATTCTGCTCGATTGTTATCTATCCGGTAATTCCTAAGGGTGAGATTATCCTGCGAGTAATTCCAACAGCGGCGCACACTATGGAGGATGTGGAGTATACAATCAATGCATTCAAGGCTGTTCGTGATAAGTTTGAGTCTGGATATTACAGCTCAATGCCAATTCCAATGAAGGCTGATCCTGACTTCAAGGTGAGGTAGAAAAATTAGAGGTTGCAAATTTGCAACCTCTAATTTTTTTTATTGTAAAATACTACTTGCGTGCCTCCTTGGCCTCGATGCACTCTGTTGCGTGTGGTACGCGGAGTAGTCGCTCTCGAGGGATTAGCTTGCCGGTAGTCTTGCAGATGCCGTAGGTCTTGTGTTCGATGCGGATAAGTGCCAGCTCAAGGTTCTTGATAAACTTTAGTTGGTGAGCTGCGAGGCGTTCAATCTCCTCCTTTGAGAGGGTCATGGCGCCCTCCTCCAGCACCTTGAAGGTTGGCGAGGTGTCCTCAGTGTCGTTATCAGCCGAGCGGGTTATAGAGGCACGTAACTGCTCATAATCGCTTCGTGCCACCTCTAATTTTTCCAGAATGAGCGCCTTGAACTCGGCTAGCTCGGCGTCACTATATCTGGTTACAACAGTCTCTGCCATAGTTTTAAGGTTTTAGTTTTATCAAAGATAATAATAATTCTCTATACTTACAAATTTTTTGCCGATTTTGTTGTGTGTCAGTGCTATAAAAGAAGATGCTCTGTCCAAGAACAGACAGAGCATCTTCTTTTTATATAGTTCTGAGAATTATAGACGAGCCTTGATAGCTGCAGTCTGCTCCTCGTAACCTGGCTTCTCAAGAAGGGCAAACATATTCTTCTTGTATGCCTCTACGCCTGGCTGGTCAAATGGATTTACGCCGAGCATATAGCCGCTAATGCCGCAAGCCTTCTCAAAGAAGTAGATAAGTGCACCAAGTGTACGCTCGTTAATCTCTGGAATCTCTACGCGGAGGTTAGGTACACCGCCATCTACGTGGGCAATCTTAACGCCAAGCTCTGCCATGCTGTTAATGTCGCTAAGACGACGACCAGCAAGGTAGTTAAGTCCGTCAAGGTTCTCCTCGTCTGAGCATACGCGAACCTCGTACTTTGGAGCAGCAACAGAGATAATGGTCTCAAAGAGGGTGCGCTCACCATCCTGGATATACTGACCCATAGAGTGAAGGTCGGCTGTAAGAGTTACAGAAGCAGGGTAGATACCCTTGCCATCCTTACCCTCGCTCTCGCCATAGAGCTGCTTCCACCACTCGTTGATATTTACAAGCTTAGGCTCGTAAGAACCGAGAATCTCAATCTTCTTACCTGCGCGATAGAGTGCGTTACGCACTGCTGCATACTGTGCAGAGATATTCTCCTCGTAAGCAGTGCCTGCCTTTGTTGCAATCTCTACAGCCTTTGCACCAGCGACAAGCTCGTTGATATTCACGCCGCCAACAGCCAGTGGAAGAAGACCTACAGGAGAGAGAACAGAGAAACGACCGCCTACATTGTCAGGAATAACAAAGGTAGGGTAGCCCTCCTGGGTTGCAAGGGTCTTAAGTGCACCACGAGCCTTGTCGGTAATAGCTACGATACGATTCTTAGCATCCTCCTTGCCATAACGACGCTCAATCTCCTCCTTAACGATGCGGAAGGCGATAGCGGGCTCGGTAGTTGTTCCAGACTTAGATGCTACGATTGTAGCGATAGAGTACTCCTTCAGAGCCTCCATCATCTCGCCGAGATAGTCCTCAGAGATGTTCTGACCAGCAAAGAGAACGATAGGGTTCTTGTGAGTTTTGTGAAGAAGCTCAAAAGAGTTGGTCATAGCATCAATGACAGCCTTAGCACCGAGGTATGAACCACCAATGCCGATGCAAATAACAACCTCTGCAACCTCGCGCAGCTTAGCAGCCTGTGCATTGATAGCGGCAAGGTGAGCCTCGTCAATGTCTGATGGAAGGGTTATCCAACCGAGGAAGTCGTTACCCTTGCCCTCACCTGCGTGAAGAAGTTCGTTTGCTGCGATAGCCTCGCGCTTAATCTCTTCTGAAATTGCGATACCTACACTGTTGGTATCAAGCTTGATTAGTTCCATAAAATGTTCTGTATTATAAATTTATGTATGTACTATTAAAAGCACTCCAAAGATAGTAAAAAAAATTGTGAAAAAGTGTGATTTTTTTGTAAAAGTTTAATTTGTTTTTTTGTACCTTTGTAACCAGATATCACTTTGCTCCAAATTGGGGTGAATGTAGGGTTGAAAAAGTAAAAAAATAGATAACATGGGTCTTTTTTCGTTAACTCACGAGTTGGCTATTGACTTGGGTACTGCCAACACGCTTATTGTCTACAATGATGAGATTGTAGTTGAGGAGCCATCGGTAATTGCGGTGGATCTCCAGGGTAAATTGAAGGCTTTTGGTCACGAGGCGGCACGATACATTGGTAAGTGTCCTGACAATCTTCGTACCATTCGCCCTCTTCAGAATGGTGTTATTGCGGATTTTGATGCTACTGAGCTGATGCTCAAGGGTATGATTGGCCGCATTAAGACTACGGGTTCTCTCTTCTCGCCATCGCTTAAGATGGTTATTTGTATCCCTTCAGGCTCTACAAACGTTGAGATTCGTGCGGTGCGCGAGTCTGCAGAGCATGCTGGTGGTCGCGAGGTTGCTATGATTTTTGAGCCTATGGCTGCTGCTCTCGGTGCAGGTCTTGATGTAACAGCTCCAGAGGGTAATATGATTATTGACATCGGTGGTGGTACTTCGGAGATTGCTTGTATCTCGTTGGGTGGTATTGTTTGCTCTAAGTCTATCAATATCGCTGGTGATGTCTTTACTGCTGATATTAAGAACTATGTTCGCGTGCAGCACAATATCCGCATTGGTGAGCGTACAGCTGAGCAGATTAAGTGTAAGATTGGCGCTGCGCTGCCTGAGCTTGATGAGGAGCCAGAGGATATGTCAATCAGCGGACCAAGCGTGCTCACTTCGCTGCCGCAGACCGTAACGCTGAACTATAGCGAGATTGCGTACGCTCTTGAGGGTTCGCTTGCTCAGCTTGATGATGCACTGATGTCTGTGCTCTCAGATATGCCGGCAGAGTTGTACTCTGATGTGGTGAAGAATGGTGTCTACATTGCCGGTGGTGGTGCGATGATTAAGGGTCTTACTAAGCGTCTTTCTGACAGAACAGGTCTGCAGTTCCATGTGGCTGAGGATCCTCTGCGTGCGGTTGTTCGCGGAACAAACTTGGCGCTCAAGAATATGGACCGTTACTCGTTCCTTATCCGTGCATAGTTAGCACTTTACAGCAATAGATAGGCTGCCTGCATAAGACAGCCTATCTCGTTTACAAGCAACATTAGGGTTATGCACAAACTGATATACTTCATTAAGAAGATATACATCCCATTTCTATTCTTGGCTGTTGAGGTTATGGCGATATACTACTACTCCACCTCTACGCCCTACTCCCAGTCGCGCCTCAGTGGCTTGAGCTACTATCTGTGCGGTTGGAGTGGTAGTCTGTTTACTAAATTGGGAAATTATCTCTCATTAGAGCAGGATAATGTTGCTCTAAATGAGCGAATTGCTGAGCTTGAGAGCCTGTTGTCAAACTATCAAACCCTCTATCCTCAGACTGTGCAGACGGAGTTAGACCTCTCACCCAATATGTATGTGCCGGCAAAGGTGGTTAGTAAAACCCTAAACCGCTCGGTTAACTACTTTGTAGTAAATAAGGGCATTGATGACAATGTTCGCATCGGAATGTCTGTCCTCTCGCCTGAAGGATATGCTGTGGGTTATATTACAAATTGCTCGCAGAGCTTCTCAATAGCAGTTTCGCTACTAAGTACCTCGTTCAAGGTCAGCGCTCGCCTCTCAGATGATAGAAGTATGGGTACTGTATACTGGAGTGGCGGCGATATTCATACACTGCAGATGTCCGACATATCAAAGTACGCGGTTTTTGAGGAGGGTGAGACTGTTGAGGCGATAGATTTCTCAGAGTACTTCCCAAGTGGAACGATACTGGGAACTGTGGAGAGCAAGCAGATGAATGATGAGCAGACAATGTTTAGCTGTACACTCAGGATAGCTGCCGACCTATCTCGTATCGACAACGTTATCCTTGTAGATAACCGCGAGGTGGAGCAGGTGCGTATTCTTAAGCAGGAACCAGTGGCTTCACCAACATCTATGGAGCCTGAAAACGAAGATACAACAAACTGATAACAATGAAGAATCGTTCACAGTATATACTTTTTGTGGTGGTTGTGCTGCTGGTGCAGGTGCTATTGCTCAATAATTTGACCTTTAGCCCCTATATCGCTCCGCTGGCATATATCGTGCTCATTATTATGACACCGCTTGGAACATCGTCACTCAAGATGATACTTATCGGCACACTTTTGGGCTTGGTGATGGATATTACCATGGGTGTTGTGGGAATTAATGTCATTGCTACTCTGCCGGTGGCATATTTTCGCCGTCCAATACTCCACTTCTTTGCTGCATATACAGATATGGATGGCGAGGGAGGTGTACCAACAAAGCTACGTATAAGCCGATTCCATAACTATGTTGTGGCGATGGTGGTGATACATAGCCTGATTTTCTTTGGCTTTGAACACCTTACAACAGCTAACCTTGACTTTATAGCCCTCAGAACAGCCATCAGTACACTTGTATCTGTGGCGGTGGTCTACTTCTTTATTGGTATCTTTACTGCAAAACTGACACAGCGATGAACAATGCACGAAATGATACGAGACGTAACAGAGTCTTGCGCACGATTGTTCTGGCTGTCTTTCTGCTATTTACAGTAGTGGCGGGTTATCTGCAGCTTATTGAGGGAAGTGACTACTTTAGCAAGGCGGAGGATAATGTCATTCGATACATCATCACCTACCCACCACGTGGAGAGGTCTTTGACCGTAATGGAGAGTATCTTATCCAGAATAAAATCTGCTACGACCTTATGGTTGTGCCGCGAGAGGTACAAAAAGAGGGCTTTGATACACTGCGCTTGATGAATATTACCGGAGAGCCACTTCAACGCCTCAAAGATGCCTTCTTCAAGGCGAACAAGGCTGGTCGTAGAGTCGCATCGCCGGTTGTCAAGTATCTCTCTGCCGAGGCAAAGTTGAGGCTTGATGAGTGGAATCCTTCTGGATTTTATACAGTTCCGAGGACAATAAGACAATATCCGCGCAAGATTGGTGGCAACCTATTGGGTAGCCTTAGCGAGGTATCCCCAAAGATTCTGGAGCAGCAGAATGAGGAGGGTTACTATGTGATGGGTGACTATATTGGCGAGCAGGGTATAGAGTCGGCATATGAGAATGAACTTCGTGGAGAGAAGGGTCGTATTCGCCGAAATCAGTTTGACGACCATGCAACAACAGATGTTGTCGAGCTGGAGGCTGTGGCTGGTAAAAACCTCGTCTGTACAATCGATGCTCGTCTGCAAGCCTTTGCCGAGGAGCTTATGGAGGGTAAAGTAGGCTCTGTGGTAGCCATTGAGCCAAGTACTGGAGAGATTCTTGTAATGGCATCTTCCCCAACCTTTGACCCTAATGAGTTGGTCGTTGGTCGTGGCCGTGGTAATCACTATATGCGCCTGCTGAATGAGCCGCGACGTCCGCTATATAACCGCGCAGTGACTTCGTCGCAGCCTCCAGGTTCAACATTTAAGCTCCTTAATGGATTGATTGGTCTGCAGGAGGGTGTGCTTAAACCTCACTATAGGTATAGCTGTAATAGGGGATATCGCTCTGGTAGTGTGAAGATGGGCTGCCACGAACATCGCTCGCCACTTGACCTTGATTATGCTATTGCAACGTCATGTAATGCATACTTTGCAAATGTCTTTCGTAATATTCTGGAGAATAAAAAGTATAAATCTCCTAAGGAGGGATATGAGGCGTGGCGCAAATATGTTGAGAGCTTTGGATTTAACTCAAAACTGGATGTAGATCTATTTGGCGAGCGCAAAGGCGTTGTCAAGGAGCGTAAATATTACGATAAAGTCTATCGAGGCTCGTGGAATGCACTTACAGTACTCTCAGTCTCTATTGGTCAGGGAGAGATTCAATCTACCACCTTGCAGCTTGCAAACTTCGCCGCGACAATTGCAAACCGTGGATATTACTACACCCCGCATATCATTAAGGGTATAGAGGGTCAGGACTCAATAGATGTCAAGTATCGCACGGCGCACTATACTCCGGTGGATAAACAACATTTTGAGACGATTATTAAGGGTATGTGGCGTGCTGTGAATCGCGATGGAACGTGCCAGACGGCAAGACTTGAGGGTCTGGATGTCTGTGGAAAGACCGGTACTGCGCAGAATCCTCTGGGTGACGACCACTCAACATTTATCTCCTTTGCACCTCGAAACAACCCTAAGATTGCTATAGCAGTCTATGTTGAGCATGGAATCTGGGGAGCTACGGCGGCTGTGCCGATTGCATCGCTGATAGAGGAGATGTATTTGACCGATACTGTTACCCGCCCATGGCTGGTTGAGCATGTGAAGAATCTTGAGTTAGATTACTATAAAGCGTATGATAGACATAAGAAGAAATAATAGCGACGTGCAGCTCTTTCAAGGGGTCGATATGAGCATGGTGTTGCTCTATTTCGTCCTTACGATTATAGGCTTTGTTGCAGTCTTTAGCGCTACATACTTTGAGGGCTCGGATGAGTTCTTTAGCTTTGACCATAAGTATATTAAGCACTTGGTTTGGCTCGGCATATCGTATGTTGCCGCCCTTGTAATTCTATTGTTAGATAGGAGTTTATGGCACAAATTTGCCTATATCATCTGCGCTATAACGGTCTTTATAGTGCTACTGACCTTCACCCCGCTGGGTAAGACGGTTAATGGCGCAAAGGCGTGGTTAGGTGTAGGTGGTTTTACCCTTCAGCCTATGGAGCTTGCCAAGGTGGGTATCTCGCTGGCTGTGGCGCGAATAATGAGCAACTACCACTTCTCGGTGCAGCGATTTGGCGATATGCTGATTGTTGGATTGCTGCTCTGTGTCCCTTTGGGTATTGCTGTGCTGCAGAATGATACAGGCTCGGGACTAGTATTCTGTTCGTTCCTCTTTATGTTCTATCGTGAGGGCCTAGACCACTGGATTTGCGTGCCTGCAATATTCTTTGCAGCGCTCTTTATACTCTCGTTCCTATTCACGCCGGCAGTGTTGCTGGTGGCGCTGATATTCATCTTTACCTTTAGCGCAGGTATGATTATGCGCGATAAGTGGAAGATGTGCGTCAAGTATGTAGCTTCACTATTCTTGCTGAGCACGCTACTCTTCCTACTACTCTGTTTCATCACCCCGGGAAGGTTCGGTTTTTATGAGTGTTTGCTCTATGTCACTATCGCCTCAATGGTCTGCGTTGTTATCTATGCATACCGAGCAAATATTCGTAAACTATACTTCTTGGTGCTGATATTCTCTGTCTCGGTAATCTGTCTTCCGACGTCAGATATGGTGTTCCACCACCTGCCATTCCACCAGCAGAATCGTATTCGTACATTCTTGGGTCTGCATCATGATAGAGATTTGATGTACAACGTCGCGCAGTCTAAGATTGCTATCGGTGCAGGCGGATTCTCGGGTCAGGGATTCCTTGAGGGTGTGATGATTCGCTACAGCCGAGTGCCAGAGAAACATACAGACTTTATCTTCTGCACAATAGGCGAGCAGTTCGGCTTTTTGGGCGTGCTGGTACTCTTTGCGCTGATGATTATGCTCATATTCAAATTGATGAGAATGGGCGATAGGCAACTTGAAGGATTTGGTCGAGTCTACTGCTACTGCGTTGCGTCGATAATATTTTTCCATTGCCTTATAAATATAGGAATGACAATGGGCGTAGTACCTGTGATGGGTATTCCGCTACCACTGATTAGTTATGGAGGTTCGTCTCTGCTTGGTTTTTCGATTCTTATCTTTGTAGCCATAGCTCTCGACGCCTCGCCAATTAAACGATAGAAGTATGAAGAGATTTACAATTTTTGCGCTCGCACTGTTGATAGCTACAAGTTGCGACAAACCTCAGACCGAGAAGGTCTTAAAACCGGCAACTGTAACCTTTGAAGATACCTCTTTTGCAGGTGGTGATGGAGAGGGTAGTAGCACTGTAACTACCTCTTGGTGGGCACAGTATATTGATAAAATTCAGTATGGCGGTGATTTGCTCTATGGTGGCAACGGATATGCGTGGTATGATAATCAGACAACACTGACATCTTATCTGCCGGACTATTGGAAGGACAACACCTTCTTTGGCGGTGGTATAGCAATTTCAAACTTTGTTGAGAATAGCGCCAATATTACATATGAGCAGCAACTTACAATCGGCGTGAAGCCAGTCTCAGGTGCAAATTTTGCCGTTTGCTATGTGGCAACAAATCTATGCCCTCCATTCTTAGAGTTTAAGTATGGTACAGGTGTTATTGACAACCTATATATAATACCTACTGCCTATGCCAATGCAGTTGTGCAGAATGGCAATGCATTCAGCCCTGCAATGCCGAAAAATGGTTATGTACGCGTTGAGGCTACAGGTGTTGATGAGTTGGGTAATACTACAGCTACAGCCGAGTGCTACCTATATGATGGTCGTAACTTCTCAAGTTGGAAAAAGTGGGATCTCTCTGCACTTGGAACTGTAAAACGTGTTGAGTTCCGTATGTTTGAGGGTACAACAGAGGGAGGAAAGAGAGTTGACTCAACGGCTGAGTATATGACATACCCAAGCTATTTCGCTATCGATAATATTACTGTACTTCGTTAGTAGGAGCGGTTGATAAAAAAAAGCGACGCAAAAAACTTGCGTCGCTTTTTTTGTGTATCAGTGTAGCGTTAAATCTTTGCGATTGCAATCTTTACTGGAGTGTCGTTCACCTCGTTGTACTTGTCGATTGTTAGTCCTGCAGGTGTTGGAACACAAGTAATCTCAACAGAGAGAGTCTGCTGACAGATATACTCTGCAAATTGAGCCACAGCATCGTGAACAAGCTCGCAATCCTCAACCTCCACACGAATCTTGTCTACAATCTCAAGACCAGACTCCTTGCGGATGTTCTGAATACGATTTACAAGCTCACGAGCAATACCTTCGCGCTCAAGCTCTGGGGTAACTGTAATATCAAGAGCCACAGTAAGTTTACCCTCTGAAGCAACGAGCCAGCCTGGCATATCCTCCGAGGTAATCTCGAAGTCTGCAGCAGTAACCTCAATAGTCTCACCTGCAATGTCAAGGGTTGTAATGTTGCCACACTCAACATCTGTAATCTGAGACTGGTCAAATGTTGCAACAAGTGCCTGGATAGCCTTCATATACTTGCCATACTTAGGACCCAAAGTCTTGAAGTTAGGCTTGATGCGCTTGGTGATAATACCTGCGGTGTCGTGGATTAGCTCTACGCTCTTAACATTTACCTCGCTTGCAACAAGTGCCTCAACAGCCTTAATTCGGCGCTCAAGCTCTGCGTCAAGTACAGGAATTATAATCTTTGCAAGTGGCTGACGCACCTTGATATTTACCTTTCGACGAAGGGCAAGTACCATAGATGAGAGCTGCTGAGCTACGGCAGTAGTAAGCTCAAGGTCTGTATCTACAAGGCTCTTATCGCACACTGGGAATGAAGAGAGGTGTACAGACTGCTCAGCGTTGCGACCGCTAACAGCGTTAAGGTCACGGTAGATGCGGTCAGAGATAAATGGTGCAAATGGTGCAGATAGCTTCGCCACGGTCTCAAGGCAGGTGTAGAGGGTCTGGTAAGCTGCAAGCTTATCCTCTGTAAGTCCACCGCCCCAGAAGCGCTTACGATTTAGACGTACATGCCAGTTACTGAGGTTGTCACATACAAATGTCTGAATTGCGCGGGCAGCAGGGGTTGGATCGTAGTTGTCAAGGCACTCGGTTACGCGAGCAACGAGTGTATTGAGCTCTGAGAGAATCCAACGGTCCATATCTGGGCGCTCAGCTACTGGAATCTCAGCCTCCTGACCTGTAAAGCCGTCAATATTTGCATAGAGCGCGAAGAATGAGTAGGTGTTGTAGAGAGTTCCGAAGAACTTACGACGAACCTCATCCACGCCATCTGCGTCAAACTTAAGGTTATCCCATGGCTGTGAGTTGCTAATCATATACCAA
The DNA here is from genome assembly GCA_904502005.1 of uncultured Alistipes sp. Classification (GTDB taxonomy): domain Bacteria; phylum Bacteroidota; class Bacteroidia; order Bacteroidales; family Rikenellaceae; genus Alistipes. The sequence goes on along the minus strand of CAJGDC010000001.1, from coordinate 59,309 downwards.
CGAGTAGCGTCAGCGCCATAGGTATTGAGGGTCTTGAATGGGTCTACAGCGTTGCCAAGGCGCTTAGACATCTTCATTCCGTTCTTGTCAAGCACCAGTCCGTTAGAGATAATATTGCGGAAGGCAACCTTGTCAAAGAGCATTACAGCAAGTGCATGAAGAGTATAGAACCAACCACGTGTCTGGTCTACACCTTCAGCTACGAAGTCTGCCGGGAATACGGTCTCAAAGAGCTCTGCATTCTCAAATGGATAGTGGAGCTGTGCATAAGGCATAGCGCCAGAGTCAAACCAAACGTCAATAAGGTCGCTCTCGCGGTGCATAGGCTCACCCTTAGATGAGAGAAGCACAATGCGGTCTACGTATGGCTTATGCAGGTCAATACGCTCTACTGAGTAGTTCTCCTTTGACATATCGCCAACAACAAAATCCTTGAATGGATTCTCTGTCATCACACCTGCAGCCACAGACTTCTCAATCTCTGCAATAAGCTCCTCAATAGAGCCGATGCACTTCATCTCCGAGTGGTCCTCTGTTGCCCAGATAGGCAGTGGAGTTCCCCAGAAGCGTGAACGAGAGAGGTTCCAGTCAGCCAAGCCCTCAAGCCACTTGCCGAAACGGCCACTACCGGTGCTCTCTGGCTGCCACTTGATGGTCTTATTGAGCTCGACCATTCTCTCGCGCAGGTCAGTAACCTTGATAAACCAAGAGTCAAGAGGATAGTAGAGTACTGGCTTGTCAGTTCGCCAGCAGTGTGGGTATGAGTGGGTGTGCTTCTCAATCTTGAAAGCCTTATTCTCGCCCTTCAGCGCAACACAGATATCTACGTCAAGGGTTGGAGTCTGCTCGTCAGCGCTCTCATCGTAGGCATTCTTTACATAGCGGCCTGACCACTGGCTATATGCCTCAGTGTTTACGTATTTAGCTACAAAGTCGCTATCCATATCCTCAAGGCGGAACAGACGACCTGAACGGTCTACCATTGGGCAGTTCTTGCCTGCAGCATCAACAACAAAGAGCGGAGCGATACCTGCAGCCTTAGCTACGCGGTCGTCGTCAGCACCAAATGTTGGCGCAATGTGCACGATACCGGTACCGTCAGAGATTGTAACGTAGTCGCCAAGAATCACTCTGAACGCATCGCCATACTGCTCCATAGGTTTTACCCAGTCGATAAGCTGCTCGTAGCGAATACCCTCAAGCTCTGAACCCTTGTAGTGCTCGTTGGTTACAGTATACTTGCCCTCCATCTTCTTGCCGAAGAGGGTAGTGACAAGGTCTGCAGCCATGATAATGGTCTGTGGAGCCTCTGTGTAAGGATTAAGGCACTTAACCTTTACGTAGTCAATTGCGGGACCAACGCAAAGTGCAGTATTTGACGGAAGTGTCCATGGAGTTGTTGTCCAAGCCAAGAAGAAGAGTTCTCCCTCTACATCGGCAAACAGATGCTCGCTCTTCTGGTCGCGAACAATACGGAACTGAGCTGTGCAGGTTGTATCCTTCACATCGCGGTAGCACCCCGGCTGGTTGAGCTCGTGAGTTGACAGACCTGTTCCTGCTGCTGGTGAGTATGGCTGAATGGTGTAGCCCTTGTAGAGCAGACCCTTGTCAAAGAGTCGCTTTAGAAGGTGCCACAGAGTCTCTATATACTTGTTGTCGTAGGTGATATATGGGTCCTCAAGATTTACCCAATAACCCATCTGACGAGTAAGGTTGCTCCATACGTCGGTGTACTTCATAACATCCTGGCGGCAGTAGCGGTTGTAGTCCTCAACGGTGATTGTTCGACCAATATCCTCCTTCTTAATGCCCAGGGTCTTCTCTACGCCAAGCTCTACCGGCAGACCGTGAGTATCCCAACCGGCTTTGCGGTGAACCTTAAAGCCCTGCTGAGTCTTGTAACGACAGATAATATCCTTAATGGTTCGCGCCATTACGTGGTGGATGCCAGGCATACCATTTGCTGATGGTGGACCCTCATAAAAGACAAAAGCTGGATGTCCTTCGCGTGTTGAGATACTTTTGCGGAATGTATCCTCTGCATCCCACAACTGCAAAACCTCTTCTGCAGTCTGTGGTAAATTTAAGTTCTTGTACTCTGCAAATTTCATATCGTAGTAATTTATTTTTGCTTGCGCGTCTATATAATCGCGCAAAGTTAATATTTTTTATTAATAATAACAATAGGTGTCGTCAATAGTGCTCTCAAAAGCTCATTAGCACCACCCACTTTATCTCCTCTATTTTCGACTGGAAATATCAAAATTGTTGATTTTACAGCCTACATTGCTATGAATTTCGCCCCTAAATAGAGAATTTCACCCCAAAATGCCGCAGAAATTTCCCTAAATAGGGGTTGCTATCACTAAAATTTTACTCTAGACAAACAATGCGCTATCTTCGCCGACGTTGAAATCAAAATTCAAGAAAAAATGAAGAAAATTTTACTTACTATTATCTCGCTTGCAGCTGTATCTACAGCATTTGCTGGCGGAACAAATGTAAACACAAACCATGCGGCAGCTTATCTTCGTAGCGTAGCGCGTGGTACAACACTTGACCCAGATGCGGTATATCACAACCCAGCTGGTGCGTCATTTATGAACGACGGTTTCCACTTCTCTCTTAATATACAAGAGGTAACACAGAAGCGTTCTACTGTATCAACTTTTGCACCTTTTGCATACAACACTAATAATACCGGCAACCCTACAAAGGAGTTTGTTGGTAAGACCTTCGCGCCAGTAATTCCGAGCTTTGACTTTGTGTGGAAGAGAAAGCGTTGGGCGGTTATGGCATCGTTCGGAATTGGCGGCGGAGGAGGTACTGCAAAGTACGACCAGGGTCTTGCATCCTTTGAGAGCATGCTCTCTCAGATTCCTTTTGGCGTAGGTATGCAGGCAACACAGGGTAAGCAGGGTCTACCTTACTCTATGGATATGAGCCTTAAGGGTAGCTCAATGACCTTCCAGGGTCAGGTTGGTGTCTCTTTCCGCATCACTGATTGGTTGGCTGTAGCAGCTCAGGCACGTCTTCACTACGCTACAAAGAGCTACAATGGCTACCTGAAGAATATTCAGATGCTCAACCCTCTTACACAGGCTATGGGTCCTGCGCCAGAGTTCTTCAATGCTATGGCAAGCCAGTATGCTCCGGGTGTTCAGGCTGGTAATGCTGAGGCTATCGCTGCTTATACTCAGTATATGACCTATGCAGCTATGACCTCTGATCACCAGATTGACATTAAGCAGAATGGTTGGTCAATCTCTCCGGTTATTGCCTTGATGTTCAACCACAAAGGTTGGGCTGCAAGCGTTAAGTATGAGTTCCGCTCTAACCTCGATATTACAACTAAGGCGTCAGAGGCCTCTGCTAAGGACCCTGTTGTTAGTGGCATCTTCCCAGACGGTGCAGTAACTGCTGCAGATATGCCTGCGCAGCTCGCTATCGCTGCAAGCCGTACAATTGCCGATAAGGTAACTGTCACTGTTGAGTGGCACCACTTCTTTGAGAAGAATGCACAGAATGGCTTTACTGCTGCAGGAGCTGTGCTTGGTAACACTAATGAGTATCTTGCTGGTGTTGAGTACAAGATTAACAACAAGTGGCTTGTAAGTGCAGGTTATCAGTTTACAGACTTCAACCTCGACATTGCAAAGTACTCTGACCTCGATTTCGTTTGCGAGGCTCATACTATTGGTCTTGGTTTCGCATATAACTTCAACGAGCATATTCGCCTCAATGCAGGTGTTATGAAGCCTCTCTATAAGGATGTTACAAACAAGGTAGAGAGCGGCTATAACAACAACACCCTCGGTCTTGGTGGTTCAGACACCTTCAAGTACAACCGTTGGGCTTGGGGTCTTGGTGTGGATTTCCACTTTTAAGAGCAATCTTAAGAGGTAATCATATAATGTGTGTGTCGTCAGCGGAGCGAGAGCTTCGCTGATTTTTTTGCTTGATAGTTCGACGTTGTTTTGGATTTTTGGTTTGCAATAATTACCTTTGCGTTATGATGAATGAGAAACTTATCTTTGTAACCAATGATGATAGCTATGCATCAAAGGGTTTTAAGGCTGCCATAGAGGTGGCACGCCAGTTTGGACGAGTTATTGCAGTGGCTCCTGATACAGTGCAGAGTGGTAAGAGTCAGGCAATTACAATCTGTGACATGCTTCGTCTGAAGACAATCAGCAAGAGCGAGGATGTTGAGATATATTCGCTCAATGGAACTCCTGTAGATTGTGTAAAATTTGCCTTTGACTACTTTTTGAAGGACAAAAAGGTTGATTTGACCATCTCGGGAGTGAACCATGGCTCTAACGCTGCGGCTAATCTACTCTATTCTGGTACTATGGGTGCAGCCATAGAGTCTGCATTTTATGGGGTGCCCTCTATAGGATTGTCATGTGTAGACCATAGTGCTGATGCGGATTTTGAGGCGGCTGTGGAGTATGGTATCAGAATTGCCAAGAGCGTTCTTGAGAGCGATATACGTCCTATATGTCTTAATGTGAATTTCCCGATTCTTCCGGTAGAACAAATTAAGGGCGTAAAGGTTTGTCGCCAAACTAAGGGCTTCTGGCGTGATGAAATTTTGGAGCGCAAGGACCCTAATGGCGAGAGCTATTACTGGCTAACCGGAGGCTTTGAGAACCATGAGCCAGAGGCGACAGATAGTGATGAGTGGGCACTCAAAGAGGGCTATGTGGCGGTGGTACCTGTGCAGGTAGACCTTACATCGTACAGCCAGCTGAAGGCGGTTACAGATATTTTGGAATAGTAAAGAGTTGCTAAAGATGGGAACTCCTCTCGCGCTCAATATAGTGGTGGCGATTGCGCTGTTGCTCCAGATGGTGGCTATTATATACGCTATTCGTCTGGTTAAACGAACTAAGTATAACGCGATTTGGATTCTCTGCATTATAGGATTTGTTCTGATTGCCATTGAGCGATATTTCGAAATTCTCAGTGTTAATGGTGAGCAGGTGCAGCACTATATATCAATTGCTTTGGGAATCGGGGTCTCTGTCTGTGTATCCTTTGCGGTGCTGTTTGCACACAGATTGGTGAGCTATCTTGAGCGTGTAGATCGCCAGCGAGCCCTCTTTAATCGACGCATTATGTCGGCGGTCTTGCGTGCTGAGGAGCACTCACGACTCAACTTCTCAAAGGAGCTCCATGATGGTCTTGGGCCACTGCTCTCGTCGGCAAAGATGTCGCTTTCGGCACTCTCACGCGAGGGGCTTACGGAGGAGCAAAGAGATAGTATTGTCAGCAATACAACATATGTACTTGAGGAGGCGCTGCGCTCAGTAAGAGAGATTTCGAATAACCTCTCGCCGCAGGTGTTGCTCGACTTTGGTGTTGCGCAAGCGGTGAGAAACTTCGTCTCAAGACTCTCGGCACTCAATGATGTGGCGATACATTTTAATACAACATTGAGTACAGAGCGTTTTAATGGAGATGTGGAGGTGATAATATACCGAGTGATATGCGAGCTGATAAATAATTCGCTCAAACACTCTGGTTGTACATCTATCAGCCTTACACTCGACTATGATCAAAGTGTGATAACTCTACGCTATGCTGACAATGGCCGCGGATTTGACCCACAGGCGATGCTCTACTGCGGCATGGGCTTGTCAAATATATCCTCTCGCGTTAGCTCACTAGGTGGAAACTTTACAATTGACAGCAAGCGTGGCGAGGGTATGAATGCAATAATAACAGTACAGGTAAATAGTCTGCCGGATGACAAAGATAGCACTCGTTGATGATCATACACTCTTTCGCAATGGACTGAAGGGGTTGCTCTTGGCTAATCCGCAATATGATGTTGTGGGTGAGTACTCTGATGGCTCTCAGCTTATTGCAGCACTACCTACACTTGATGTTGACGTGGTGCTGATGGATGTCTCTATGCCCAATATGGATGGCAAAACGGCCACTACTCTTGCGCTAAATCAACGCCCAGAACTTAAAATTATAGCCCTAACGATGTTTGGTGAGCAGCAATATGCTCAGCAGATGGTCGCTGCGGGCGTAGTCGGATTTATTCATAAGGATTCCGATATTCAGACCGTTTTTGATGCTATTGATGCAGTTGTTGGGGGTGAACGTTATCTTCCGGATTATTGCGTTGGCGAGGCTCAAAGTGTTGGCCCTGACGCACTTACCGATAGGGAGATAGCTGTGCTTACATCTATCTGTCAGGGACTCTCAACGCCACAAATAGCCGAAAAATTAAACATCTCTAAGCGTACCGTTGATGCACATCGCGCCCGTATTCTTGAAAAAACGGGATGTAATAATACGGCAAGTCTTGTCGTGTATGCCGTTACAAAGCTTAACATTCTGTCGTAATAGATGACCGTTATCTCTAAAAAAAATTGACATTTTTTTTGGAGATTTTGTATAAATCTGTTACCTTTACACAAAAAAGAGGGATTATGCAGATTTCTATCAGTCGATATACTATCACTTCGCTGCTGCTTATATTGGTGGCGGTGGTTGTTGCGTGGCTGTGTGAAGTGCTTCTGGGGGCGTTTCCGATGGGATTTTTTGCCTTTCCGATGAATGTTGTCCTTATTGCTTTGTGGGTTATTGCTCTGGTGGAGCTGTTTAGGGCGCGAGAGCGCAATGTTGTTGCTCGTTACCTACTCTCTACGCAGGCGACAGTTACAGCACTTGTTTTGGCGGCTATAGGATGCATAGTTGTGGGATTGCAGAGTAAGCCAGCTACGCAGAGTTATCTCTTTGTGCTGCTTGTGATCTATGTAATGACGGTTTTGGCAATGGTTACCTTGAGGGGGTGGCGAGTTGGTGGGGCTGTACGTCTGAGGTTTCTGATGAGTCACTTAGGGCTGTTGCTCGCGCTGATTGCCGGCTTCTGGGGTGCTGCGGACTACGAGGAGCTGAGGATGGTTGTGGATGATAAGCCGCGCCAGGAGGCTATATATATAGATGGTAGAGCAACAAATCTTGATTATACGCTACGCCTTGCAGATTTTGCTGTTACCTACGGCAAGAGTGGTATGCCTGAGCAGTATAGCGCTGATATTGAGGTAGACGGCAAGCGTGTAAAGCTTGAGGTAAACGACCCTTATAGGGTTGGATTTGGTCAGAGTATCTACCTGATGAATTTTGAACAGAGCGATGCAAATACCCATATTATTGTGCAGATAGTACATCAACCATGGCGTGGAGTGATGGTTGTGGGTATTGTGATGATGATTTTTGGGGCTCTGTTGATGTTTTTTGGAGGGGCAAAGCAATGATAGGCTGGGGTATATTTCCGATTTTTGCCATTCTGGCAGCAACTGCAGGGGTTGTAGGCTCAGTCTCTGCATGGAGGAGTCACGGTCGTAGTGCAACAGCTCTGTGGAGTATGTGGATTGCAACGGTGGTGCTGCTGCTCTTTATTGTTGGCCTATGGATTACCCTTGAGCGCCCACCTATGAGAACGATGGGTGAAACAAGGCTCTGGTATAGCTTCTTCCTACTTCTGTCCGGTGCATTTACTTATCATCGTTGGGGGTATAGATGGGTGCCGAGCTTTGCAACACTGCTCTCGACAGTCTTTATGGTTATCAACTCTCTGAAACCTGAGATTCACGATACAACTCTTATGCCGGCACTGCAGAGTGCGTGGTTTATACCGCATGTAGCTATCTATATGTTCGCCTATGCGTTACTGGGGTGTGCAACGCTGCTCTCGGTCTACTCGCTCTTTGGAAATAGGAGTGTTGATAAGGCCGTGGAGAGTCTGCTCTATGGCGGAGTGGCGTTCCTTACGGTGGGCATGCTTACGGGAGCTCTATGGGCAAAGCAGGCGTGGGGTGACTACTGGAGTTGGGATGCCAAGGAGAGTTGGGCGGCGGCAACATGGCTGATATATCTGCTCGCTATACACCTTATTAGATTTAAGAGGGCGGGGCGAGGCGTTATTTGTGCCGTGATTGTTGTGGCATTTCTCTCGTTACAGATGTGTTGGTATGGGGTAAACTACCTGCCAACTGCAAAACAGAGTGTACATGTATATAATAGATAAACCCATTAAAACTACACAGTTATGAAGAAAAAACTACTTTATGGATTGCTGGTGATAGTGGCTGCGCTGCTTGCCGTCTATCGCATTAGCTGCTCTGCCCCATCTGACAAGTTGGCTCAGAGTGAGCAGTTGTTGGAGATTCTTGACAAGGGTGGTTGCTTGAGCTGCCACAGCGCAGAGCCAAAGCTTCCGTTCTACGCCTCTTTCCCAGTTATTGGCGATGTGGTTAAGGCAGATAGCCAGACCGGCTATAAGATGTTTGACATTGCACCGATGATTGAGGCTCTAAAAAATGGAGGCAAAGTGTCAATTGTCGATGTTGCAAAGGTTGAGAAGGCCGCCCTTGATGGCGATATGCCAATGGCTAAGTACTACCTTGTACACTGGGGAAGCCAGATGACAAAGGCTAAGGCTGCTATTGTTGATGCGTGGGCTGATGAGTATCGTGCTCAGTACTATAACGACGGTCTTGGTGGAGAGGTTATTCGCCCAATCGCGCAGAGCATCCCTACAGATGCTGCGAAGGTTGAACTTGGTCGCATACTCTACCACGACACACGCCTCTCTATTGATAATACCGTTTCGTGCGCATCTTGTCATGGACTTAATACTGCTGGTGTAGATAACAAGCAGTACTCTGAGGGTGTGTATGGTCAGTTTGGTGGTGTGAATGCTCCGACTGTATATAATGCAGTCTATAACTTCGTCCAGTTCTGGGATGGTCGTGCTGCAACTCTCGAGCTGCAGGCTGCAGGACCGCCGCTCAATCCGGTAGAGATGGGTTGTCAGTCATTCGACCAGATTATCGCTAAACTTGCAAAGGATAAGGCGCTGACAAAGCAGTTCAAGGCTGTCTATCCAGATGGTTGGAGCGAGCAGAATATTACAGATGCCATTGCCGAGTTTGAGCGCACACTTATCACCCCTAACTCAGCCTTTGATAAGTACTTGCGTGGCGATATGGCTGCCATTACAGAGGAGCAGAAAGAGGGTTATGAGCTCTTTGTAAAGTACAACTGCGCAACTTGCCATGTAGGCGCAAACCTCGGTGGTGAGTCTTACGAGTTGATGGGTCAATATGCTGATTACTTTGCAGATAGAGGTCTTGAGCTGACAGTTGAGGATAATGGTCGCAATAAGGAGACCGCTCTTGAGCGCGACCGCCACCGCTTTAAGGTTCCAGGTCTTAGAAATGTAGCCCTTACAGCTCCATACTTCCACGATGGTACAGAGCCAGAGCTTAAGGAGGCTGTATGCAAGATGGGTACTTACCAGGTGGGCGTTGAGCTGACAGATAGCGAGGAGGAGAAGATTGTTGCCTTCCTTGAGAGTCTGACAGGTGAGCATAATGGTGTGCTGCTGACTAACGACAATATGAAAAAATAACCATTTCCCTTTGAACTTTATACAAAAAGCACTACCTTTGTGGCAAATACTACATAGGGGTGCTTTTTGTTTTCTGCTTTGGGCCGCATGCGGTCGGAGTGAAACAGGCGGCTGAGATTATACCCATTGAACCGGATACGGGTAATGCTGAGACCGGGATGAGAGTAATCAATACATACCCCTTTTCTAATTTTTTAACTATTAAACACTTAAGAAGTTATGAAAAGGTTTTTTCTGACTCTCGCCGTGGCGGGGTTTACGCTCGGCGTACATGCGACAAATGTCGTCGCACAAGACAATCAATCATCACAACCTTCAACCTCTGATGCAGACTCGGTGGCAATGTATGGGAACATTAGCACCATTGAGGTGGTAGCCCTGCGTGCTGGTAAATCGTCGCCAGTTGCCCATACAGACTTGGGTCGTAAGGAGATTGAGCGCAACAGTTATGGTACGGATATCCCCTCTCTGCTCGCCCTCTCACCATCTATGATTGCTACAAATGAGACGGGTATTGGCATTGGTGGAACGTCTATTCGTCTGAGGGGTACAGATGCTACGCGACTCAATGTTACTGTTAATGGCATGTCGCTCAACAATCCCGATTCGCACTCAACATATTGGTACGACACTCCAGACCTTATCTCGTCGGTGGAGGATGTTCAGATTCAGCGCGGAGCGGGTATCTCGACAAATGGTACTGGAGCCTTTGGAGGTGCGATAACGATGACCACATCTGCGCCTAATACCTCATTTGGAGGCTCCGCGTCGCTCTCTTATGGCTCGTATAACACTAATAAGCAGTCGGTACATATAGGCTCTGGATTGATGGTCGGACACTGGATTGTTGATGCGCGACTGAGTCATATCGGCTCGGATGGTTATATAGAGCGCGGAGCTACAGACCTTAAATCCTACATGGTGCAGGGAGGCTATTACTCCTCTCGTACATCTGTAAAGTTACTCTCTTTTGGCGGTGTAGCAAAGACCTATCTTACATATACCGGTGTAACGAAAGAGGAGATGGAGTTGTATGGTCGTCGTTATCATACCGAAGGTCAATATGAGACCTCAAAGGGCCCTTATGTGCTTGCTGATGGTACGCATGTGGATTACTATCAAGACCAAACTGATAATTATACTCAGAGCAATAATCAACTTATTGTAAATCATAGCTTTAACGACTCGTGGAAGATGAGCGCTACGGGATTTTATACCTATGGATATGGTTATTACAAGCAGTATAAAGCTGACCGCACGTTGCTTGAATATGGCAATCTTGGTATTAGCGATTCAAGTGTTGAGGCTGATATGATTCGTCGTAAAATTATGCGTAACCACACCTTTGGAATCAACGCCTCGGCGCACTATACGGCGGATAAGTTGTCGGCTATTTTCGGAGGCTCATGGAGCCACTATAGCTGTCCTCACTGGGGTGATATTGAGTGGGTTGATGGCATGGAGAGCAGCCAAGTTGTAGGTCGTTGGTATGACAACGACGTGCGCAAGCAGGATGCAAATCTCTATGCTAAGATAGATTGGAAACCGATAGATAAATTGGATATATATGCAGACTTGCAGTATAGACTTGTTAGCTATCGCGCATGGGGTGTGAATGATAACTTTGATTGGAATAGAATGCAGATGCAGCCTATATCTATCGACAAGCTCTACCACTTTTTCAATCCTCATGTGGGCTTGAGTTATAATTTTGCAAAAAATAATAGACTCTACGCCTCTTTTGCCATTGCAAACAAAGAGCCGACCCGTGCAGATTTTACCGACCGATATATGTTTTCGCAGGATGATAGCGAGCCAAAGCCTGAGCGACTCTTTGACTATGAGTTGGGTTATCAGTACGCTTCAAAACGACTCGCGGTGGGGGTTAATCTCTACTATATGCAGTACCGTAACCAGCTGATTCCAACGGGTATGGTCAATGATAGTTCTGATGCGCTAAATGTCAATGTTCCTGATAGTTATCGTTGTGGCGTTGAGCTTACGCTTAACTATAACATTGTCAAATGGTTGTCTGTTAATGGAAATCTAACACTTAGCCGCAACAAGATTCGCAACTATGTCGATACGCTTGCAGATAGCCCGACCTATGGACAGAATTTAGGTGATATGACAATTGCCTACTCACCAAGTTGTATCGCCTCTTTGGGTCTGGATTTCCATCATAAAGGTTTTGAGGCGCAACTTCGTACAAATTATGTAAGCAAGCAGTATCTGACTAATAACCAAATTGAGGCCTTAACCCTTGATAGTTATTGTGTTACAAATTTAGATTTGGGTTATACTCTGTCACTGCCAAATGTGCGTTCAGTGCGCTTTGGTGTTACAATTTATAACCTCTTCAATGCAATCTACTGCAGCAACGGATATGGATATTCATACATGTGGGATGGTGTGCGATATGACGAGGCATATTACTTCCCTCAAGCACCGCTGCATCTACTGGCAAATGTGACTGTAAAGTTCTAATCTACAGCGCCGACAAAGGAGAGATTGGCTAAATTTTTAGCCAATCTCTTTGTACTTTAGTACAAAAGCACTACCTTTGTCGATTATGAACTCACTCAAACAGATTTTTCTTTTATTCGGCACTCTGCTATTCAGCCTACTGAGTTTCGCGCCAGCTACTGCACAAGTAGCTTCTGGTCGCGTTACAGTGAGTGGAACGGTACTATCTGCCGAGGACAATCAACCGCTGCTGGGAGTGGCGGTTGTTGTATTAGAGACGATGCAGGGAGTGACAACAAACTTTGACGGTACTTACACCATTGAGGCCGCTGTGGGGAACAATATCTCGTTCTCCTTTTTGGGCTATAAGGAGGTGGTGTGGAGCGTACCTGCATCAGACAGAAACATTACCCACAACATCTCGCTTCAGCCAGAGACTGAGGCTATTGATGATGTGGTTGTTATTGCCTATGGCGTGCGTAAGAAGGGAACTATTACCGGCTCTGTCTCGACGGTGAAGATGGAGAAGGTCGAGAAGACCCCTACGGCTGCCTTTGACCAGGCTCTGCAGGGTCAGGTGCCGGGTCTTACGGTGCTCTCAAATACTGGTGAGCCAAGCGCATCGGCTGTAATGACCATTCGTGGTACAAACTCAATCAACTCTGGCACAGCTCCGCTATATATTCTTGACGGAGTGCCAATCGAGGCGAGTGACTTTAACACAATCAACCCTGCTGATATTGAGTCAATATCTGTGCTTAAGGATGCCTCATCAACATCTATCTATGGTGCTCGTGCGGCAAATGGCGTTATTGTGATTACCACTAAGCGTGGTAAGGCTGCTGAACGCCCTCGCATTGAGTATCGTATGCAGCTGGGATTTTCGCAGGTGGCATGCGGTAAGTGGGATTTGATGAATACCGCCGAGCGTATTGATTATGAGCGTCAGATTGGCATGGATGAGGGTCAGAACTATCCAGTGCTCAGCCAGACCGATATTAACTGGATGGATGTAGTGTTCAACTCCTCAGCTATGTTGCAGAACTACGAGCTTGCCGTTTCAGGTGCAGATGATAAGACATCTTACTACATCTCTGGCGGATACTACAACCAGCAGGGAACAGCTTTAGGCTCTGGATTCCAGCGCTTCTCAACTCGTCAGAATTTTGAACGCAAGGCTGGTAAGTGGCTCAAGATAGGCGTGAACAATATGCTCAACTATCAGGCTATTCAGCAGGCAGATGAGGGTGCTTACACGCTCGTAACCCCAATCTCGGCGGCGCGATTTATGATGCCTTATTGGAATCCATATCGTGCTGATGGCTCTACCGCCTCTATTGCAGATGGTAGTTGGCGTGGAAATGGTCAGAATCCACTGGAGTGGTTGGAAAATAATCCTGTGACATTCAAAAAGTACAAGGTCCTCTCTACGCAGTTTGCTGAGGCGACACTTATTGAGGGTCTGACACTCAAGAGTCAGTTTGGTATTGACTACTCGCATACCACCGGCTTTGGTCAGTCCTTCCCAAGCTATGCTCCAAATCAGGGGCAGGGTAGCGCAATGCGCAGTTCTACAGATAGCTATAGTCTGACCATCACAAATACAGTTAATTACCGCTTTGATATTAACCGAGTACATAACTTCAACTTCCTTGTTGGTCATGAGGGCGTTGATAGCCACTACGAGGCGTTTAATATCGTTGCGGCAGGACAGAATAATGACAGACTGACAAATCTCTCTTCGGCGACCCGTGTAACATCTTGGGGTGATACCACCGATTCGGACTATGGTTTTGTTTCGTTCTTTGGTCGTGGCGAGTATAACTACGATGATAGATATTTTGCAGACTTCTCGGTGCGTACAGATGCAAGTTCTCGCTTTGGTGCATCACGTCGTTGGGCAGGCTTTTGGAGCGTAGGTTTTATGTGGAATCTACGTAATGAGGCCTTTGCTGAGGGGGCAAAGTCTTGGTTGACAAATGGCCAGATTTCACTCTCTACAGGTACATCGGGTAACTCGTCAATTCCTAACTATGAGCACCTTGCGCTAATTGGCGGTGGCGCAGACTATGTCGGCAATGCGGGCGTAGGACTTATGCAGCCAGGAAATGAAAACTTGGGTTGGGAGAAGCCGTGGACAACAAACCTTGGACTCCACTTCGGTTTTTGGCACCGCCTTAATGTAGACCTTGAGCTCTACTATAAGCATACTTCCGATATGCTGATGCAGGTACCTGAGCCATATTCAACATCGGGCTTTGGCTACTACTGGGACAATGTAGGTGCAATGGTCAATAAGGGTGTTGAGCTCAATGTTGTGGGTACTCTTATTGCAGCAAAGGATTTTCTGTGGACTGTCAATGCCAATGTGTCATATAACAACAATAAGATTACTGAACTCTATAATGGCGTTCAGGAGTATGAACGTTCAGGTACAAATACCAAACTTGTTGTAGGTCATCCACTCGGTGAGTTCTATATCAATCGCTATGCGGGTGTAAATCCGGCAAATGGTGATGCACTGTGGTATACAAAGGATGGAGAGCTTACCACTGTTCTTCGTGACGAGGATAAGGTTCTTGTTGGCAAGAGCTATATAGCCCCTTGGCAGGGTGGTTTCGGCACGGCTATGAGCTGGAAAGGTCTTCAACTTACAGCCCAGTTTAGCTGGGTGGCAGACCGCTGGATGCTCAATAATGACCGCTACTTTGACGAGTCAAATGGTCGTTTTGCCTCTTACAATCAATCTTCACGACTGCTGGAGCGTTGGCAGAAACCTGGCGATGTTACGGATATACCTCGCCACGGAGTCTATACAGAGTTTGATAGTCGACTGCTTGAGAATGCATCATTCTTACGACTTAAGAACCTGATGCTCAGCTACTCGCTGCCGGAGAAGGTTATTCGTTGTAGTAAGGTGATGTCGGGTCTTAGAGTCTACGCACAGGCGCAAAACCTCTTTACCTTTACTCGCTTCTCGGGTCTTGATCCAGAGGGTACAACAAATGTCTACGCGGCTCAATATCCTATGTCGCGCCAGTTTACTTTTGGTATTGATATAACCTTCTAAATGTGTGGATTATGTTGAAAAGTATAAAGATATTATTTGTGGCATCGGCAGCGCTGTTGGCTGTCTCATGCCTTGATAAGCAGCCGCAGTCAGCAATTCCACAGCAGCAGGGTATGCAGACCTTTGATGATGCTGAGCAGACCGTTACGGGAATCTACTCGCTGCTTAAGAGTGGCGCATTGTATAGTGGTCACCTTACAATTCTGCCAGACCTTCAGACAGACCTTGTATATGCTGTTGATGGCTATTCAAATACCTATGGTAGCTTTTGGTTGTGGACTATTCGTTCTACGACTTCGGAGATTGAGAGCATATATGCTGCTCTGTATCAGATAATTGCTAATTGTAACTTCTATCTTGATTATATTGATAGAGTTGTTGCCGCAACAACAGACGATACTAAACTCAAGGACCTTGATACATATACCGGTGAGGTATATGCTATTCGCGCTCTTGCATATTCGGAGCTACTAAAGTGCTATTGCAAGGCTTATCACCCTGAAACCGCAAAGCAGGAGCTGGGCGTTGTGCTTCGCACTACAACACTTGATAAGCAGCCGCTACCGCGAGCATCGCTCTACGATTCATATCAGCAGGTTATTCGCGACTTAGAGAGGGCTGAGGAGCTTCTTGATGAGAAGAATGATGCCTATAGCAGCGCCTTTGTTACTCGTGCTATGGCGTGTGCACTGCATGCTCGCGTAGCACTCTATATGGAGGATTGGCAGACAGCTATAGATTACTCTACAGAGTTGATTGATAGTCGTAACTTTGCCCTTAGCTCGGCGGTAAGCTACTATACAAACGACATGACCTATTTTGACTATATGTGGAACTACGATGTGGCTACAGAGGTTATCTGGCGCATCGGTTTTACAACCACATCTTACGGCGGAGCGTTAGGTCAGGTATTCTTGGGCTTTAATACTGACTATACATATTACTATCCGGACTATGTGCCTGCTGAGTGGGTGCTTGGACTCTATTCAGATGGTGATATGCGTTATAGCAGCTATTTCTACACTTTGCCTACAGGTTATAGCCACGCACTTCAGTGGCCACTGCTTGTAAAGTACTTTGGAAATCAGGACTTTATCAATAATGCGCTGATTTACCATACTGTTATGCCAAAGCCATTCCGCCTTGCCGAGCAGTATCTTATCCGCGCGGAGGCTTACTGTCGTCAGTCTACGCCGAACTTCTCAGCGGCTACAAAGGATATTAGTGCTTTGCGAGCTACACGTATTGCCTCTGGTGGCGGTATAAACCTTACGGCTGACAACTATATTGAGCAGATAGCCTCTGAGCGAGTGCGAGAGTTGTATATGGAGGGCTTCCGCCTGCATGATATTAAGCGTTGGGGTAATCTATACCGCAATGGCGAGGGATTTACTCGTACTCCGCAGTCAAATTCGCTTGATGAGGGTAGTACCCTTGCTGTTAAGGCTGATAATCCACTCTTTGTCTGGCCGATACCTATCCACGAGATTGAGGCGCCAGGCTCACTTGTCCAACCTAACGAAAGTAACTAATAGCTATGAGAAAGTTACCTATATATATAATTACATTGTTGGCGCTGCTGAGCTGTAAGGAGCAGTACACCACATACAACGATGCGGAGTATGTGATGTTTGCCGATAGCCTCTCAACAAATATGGTAGAGAAGAGCAATAGTCGATTTAAGGTGGCTGTTGCATCTACCGTGGCGCGAGATTATGACCGCACTTTTGGCGTTGAGGTGGTGGATGCAGGTAGCAATGCCATTGAGGGCAAGCACTACCGTATAATTTCAAATAGTGTCACCATACCGGCAGGAAAGACTGCTGCTGCGGTTGAGGTCGAGGGTATTTATGACAATATCGAAGCTACGGACTCTCTGGGCTTCTGCCTTCGCCTTGTGATGAATAGCGCCCTGAAGTGGGACTTGTACAAAAATTCCGACATGACAAAGGTTGTGATGTACAAGAGCTGCCCCTATGACCGTAATAATTTTACTGGCTATGCGGTCCTCTCGTCACTCTTTTTGCGAGATTATCCGGGCGAGAATACATCTTATCAGAAGGTTGTCTACACCGAGGCACACCCTACAGAGCCTAATATGGTTATCATTCGCGACGCATTCTTTAATGGCTATGACATTACCCTCTCTTTAGATGGAAGTAATGCTGCTGAGCCTCGCGTTACTATGGATAGCGACCAGGTTCTAAGCGATGAAGCATCTGTCTTTGGTCAGATTTTGGGCGATAACCACATCTTGTGTGATGACAGCCCACTCTATGCCTCATACTTCAACTCGTGCCAGCGCTTTGTGGTGCTGTGGTTGCACGTATATGTTGAGAAGTTAGGCGAGCCGATTGGTACTGTAGGCCACTTCTACAACATCCTTGAGTGGATATCCGACGAGGAGGCCGAGCGACTCAAACGAGAGGGATTTTAGTCTTTTTAACGTAATTTATAGAATATACCTTATATATGAAGAAGTTTTTTAGTTTAGCAAGCCTACTACTTGCAGCGTCAATTCTTTTTGTAGCGTGTGGTAATGACCCTGTAGATGTTCCTACAGACGAGCCAACACCAACACCCGATGTTGAGCAGCCGAGCTTTCCGTCAGCAGTCACTGCAACGGTAGCTCCGGGAAGCGAGTATACCATTTCAATTGAGCCAAATATGGCTTGGGAGGTTAGTGTACCAGAGGCCACAGCAGCCTATTTCCAGATTAAGAGTGGTGAGAATATGGTCTACACTCTCCGTGGTGAGGCTGGTAAGCACGATGTGGTTATTGCAGTGTCAAATGTTGAGGATTTTGATGCAGACCATATTTGTGAGGTTACAATGAAGATGCAGGGTAAAACCCAGACAATTGCAACGCTTACATTGGCACGCAAAAACCGTGAGATTAAGCTCTATCCAGTAGTTGTGGAGAATAACGCCTTTTGCTATGCCACTGAGGGAGAGTTGATATATGCATACTCAAGCAACGAGGTTACTGCTGAGGGAATGAAGATGATTTGGCCAGAGGAGATGGCTCTCTACTCTACTCGTGTGAAGGTAGAGAGCAACTTTGACTGGATTGTCGATGGCGCTCCAGAGTGGATAACCCCAATTGAGGGCGGTAAGGCTGGTGTGACTGAGCTGTGGATTAAGGGTAACTCTGCAGCCTATCCAATGACAGAGCAGAGTGCAGTGCTCAGCTTTGTGGATGCAACAGTGGTTGATAAGGTGGTTACAACAATTAAAGTTGTGATTCCTGCAGCCACAGAGATTTTTACCGTTGAGGGATTTACAGAGAAGACAGAGTTTAACTATAAGGGCCTTATTTACAACACTATGATTGGCGAGTATGTAGAGGGTAGCGCTAGCGCCTCTGTTACGGCTGTCAATGGCTCTGCAGTTGCTGTTGTTGAGTTTACAGAGGCTGCAGGTCTTATCCAGCCGAGCCTTGCACCTGCTTGGCTTACAGTAGACTATGCTGCATGGGATAGCACAAATGATGAGGTTATTCAGAGTCGTGCACTCTCTCTAACCGCAGCGGTAAATGATGGCCCTGCTCGTAAGGCTACAGTACTTGTGATGCCTAAGAGTGTAGCAACTACAGATATAGACCTTATTGCCGTAAATGGCGCGATTACTCCAACATACCAACCATATGTTGTCACTGTTGTTGAGCAGGCTGGCGACCCAGGCTCTATTGAGATTGTGGGCGAGCAGACTATGGAGGCAGCTGGTAGCAATATCGAGCCTCTTGATGCAAATCACTGGATTTTCAATGATTTCTCTACAGCAAAGGTCGGCTACGATGTGCTCTACACTTCACAGTGGGCTTATGAGGATTGGTATGTCAATGTTGTACGACCATACACCGAGATTAAGTGTTACACTTTTGATGCTAACGGCTCAATGATAGAGCTTACAGATAGCACAGCTTGGATTACAACGACTATTTTCGGTACTGAGTCTGAGAAGGTGCGCATCGTTATGGATGCGACAAAACCAACCGCCGAGCCTTCAAAGAATGCCCTTACGGGTGACTATGAGGGTGTTGTTACCTTTGCTGATGCAGATGGCGTCTTTGCACTTCTCTTCTGCCGATATAATGAGGCGGCTGAGCAGGAGTCTACAGGTGTTACGTTCTACTATCCAGAGTATGCTGCACAGCAGAACTCTACACTTGTAGAGCTTACCTCTGGCGAACTGTATACAAAGTATGCCTCTTATGGTGAGAAGGTATA
The DNA here is from genome assembly GCA_904502005.1 of uncultured Alistipes sp. GTDB lineage: Bacteria > Bacteroidota > Bacteroidia > Bacteroidales > Rikenellaceae > Alistipes. The sequence continues at coordinate 40,105 of CAJGDC010000001.1, read as the reverse complement.
TCATTTGACCTACACCACAGCAACACCAAACCTCTCTATGCTTAAGGGTCTACCTCAGAGCTGCGGCTATGTAAATGAGGCTGACAAGGAGTGGCTCAAGTATGAGTATAGCCAGGACTTCCAGATGGTTACTATGGATGCCGAGAAGGGTAATGGTAAAACTGGTGCACTACAGTTTGGCGAGGGTCAGATAGTGCTTATTTGTACACTCAATATTGCCAAATAATGAAGAGAATTTTATTGATACTATCCCTTGTCGTTGTAGTACTAGGCTGTAGCAAAGTCTCTGAGCCAGACTATCGCAATAACGACTACGGATATGCGCAGTTTAAGTTATACAAGCAGGCATCTTACGGCGATACTCGCGCCGTAAAGCCTACGCTTGACTATCTTGGCGAGGCTTGCAAAGTGAAGGTTACGCTGGGCTATGGTGAGACAACCATTGCCCAGACGCTCACCCTCTCATCTGTAGAGGGTAGTGAGGAGATGGGCTTGCGCTCAGATAAGTTGCAGCTCCTGACGGGCGAGTATCGCCTTGTGGCTTTCTCGCTCTATGATACTGCTGATGAGTTGATTTATGCCGGTGCACCTGCCGTTGAGAGCCTTTTTGAGGTTGTGAGTGGTGGACTTACAATGCACGACATTACAGTCAATGTTACTCCTCGTGGTGCTGCACAGTTTACACTGAAAAAGGATAAGGAGGACTTCTCTAATGCCCCTACTCGTGCAGCGGCGCGTGAGTATACCTTTGACGAGATAAAGTATGTGTCGCTCACCGTGGCAAAGGTGCTTAGCTCAGGAAGTGTGACAAGCCCTATAAAGATTGAGAAGTTGCCATCCAGGTTCTCTATGCACTTTGATGAGGAGAATCAGATGAGTAGCAACGAGGGTTATCGCACCTCGACCGTTATCTGCGACTCGCTTGTCTCTCTGCCTGCAGCAACCTATCGCGTGATAGGTTACGAGACCTATGATAGTGGTAAAAATCTCCTTGAGAGCAATAATTCACCTAAGCTCTCGGAGTTTACTATTGAGGATAATGTTACCACTAAGGCTGATGTGAGTGTAACACTCTATCAGAGTGACGAGTATATTAAGGACTACTATGCCCTCTATGAGATTTGGAAGAGCCTTGATGGCGAGAATTGGAGCTACGTTGGCGAAAACTGGGCTACTGGTGCCAACTGGGAGTTTAACAAAGACCCAGATTTATGGGGCGACCAGCCGGGTGTAGAGTTACACTCGAATGGCCGAGTTGCAAAGATTGATATTAGTGGCTTTGCCTTTCGTGGAGATCTCTCGCCGGCTATTGGACAGCTGACAGAGATGGTTGAGCTCTATTTGGGTACACACAACGACACAAACCTAATCTCATACGACCCTACGCTCGACAGTAGCAAGAGCCTTGCGGAGCGTAATCGTACTCGACTTGAGAGCCACGGTGAGTATCTGCGCACTATACACCCTGCAACACAGTTTGCAGAGCCTTGCGCTCGCGCACTTGCTGAGAATAATATTCACATTGCGGCTACATCGCTCTATGATACAATGTCGGAGGGTGAGATTATCGACCGCAAGAGTGGAGCACAGAGAATTCACAAGATGGATACCAACCACGGCACGATGTGTAATGGACTGAAGTCTATCCCTGCGGAGATTGGCAAACTGACAAAGTTGCAGTACCTCTTTATCGCCAACGGCGCACTGGAGACACTTCCAGAGGAGCTTGGTGATTTGGCCTCTTGTACCGACCTTGAGCTCTATAACTGCTCAAAACTCAAGAAGTTCCCACTGCAGATAGCTCGCATACCAGAGCTTATCTCTATCAATATTTCAAATAACCGTCAGTGGAGTGCCAGTGAGATTTATGCAGGTATGGATGCGCTGGCTTGTGGAGCGTCAAAGGAGAAGATTCAGATTCTCTATGCTCGTCAGAATAGCCTTGAGGAGCTGCCTGAGTCGTTTAAGAATATGACTAAGGTCTCACTGCTTGACCTTGCATATAACAATATCTCAAAGATTCATCCGCTGGGCAAGAGTGTCTCTCCAGTGCAGCTCTATCTTGATAATAATCAGTTAGAGTCACTGCCTGTGGATGAGGAGGGCTACTTCTGTGGTTATGCCGACTCTGAGGCCTTCTCTGTTAAGTATAACAAGCTCAAGAAGGTGCCAAATATCTTCTCGGCAAAGAGTAACTCAGCCCTTACTTCGGTAGACTTTTCGGGCAATGAAATCGATGGCTTTGAGGGCGAGGAGGATGGCTCTTATCGTGGTATTAAGGTTGAGACCTTTACCCTTGCGCAGAATCCTAAGCTGACGAAGTATCCAACGGCTCTGGCAAAGACAAACTCTATTGTGGCATATATAATCCTTCGCGGCTGTAGTATTGACGAGATTCCGAAGGGAAGTTTTGAGTATGAGAACTCAATCTATATGACCTCTATTGATTTGTCATATAACAAACTTAAGGACCTCCCACGCGAGATTCATGCTGTAAATCTACCATACCTTTATGGCGTTGAGTTGTCTTTCAACTGCTTTGAGCACTTCCCATTTGAGCCGCTCGATAGCTTCTACCTTACAGTTTTAGGTATTCGTAGTCAGCGCAATGCAGCAGGTGAGCGTTGCCTAAGAGAGTGGCCACAGGGCGTCTTTAACCATAAGGGCCTAAGAGGTTTGTATCTGGGCTCAAATGACCTCCGTAAGATTGACGATACAATCTCTACGCTTATCTACTACCTTGACATCTCGGATAATCCGAATATTATCTTTGATGCTTCGGATATCTGCTATGCATGGCAGGTGGGGGCGTATATGCTAATTTATGACAAGTCGCAGACAATTCTTAACTGTGACGCAATGCTGGAGTAGTATGAGAAGAATTTTGATATTTTTTGCCGCCACAGCTATTGCAGTAGCTTGCGGCACAGATAAGACAGACAATGCCTTTACAACCGAAGGCATTGAGTTCGATGTTGAGGCTACAGGTGGCGTTGTAAGCAGGACAATAACCTCTACAAACCGTTGGATTGCCTCTACAGACAACCAGTGGATTACAGTCTCGCCAGCAAATGGTAAGGGTACGACAGAGTGTAACTTTATCATCGACTCTGCCCTCACAACTACTGCTCGTCGCGGTGTCGTGGTGATTGAGAATATTGACACCTGGGAGCAGAAGCAGATTGTGATTAACCAGAAGGGCTTTGATTACACCATCGAGGTGGAGCAGCCAGAGGTTGAGATTGCAAACTATGACCGCCTTGATAGTAGATATTTTGATGTTAAAATTAAGAGCAATATCGACTTTGATGTCGATATCCCTGACAATGCAGGTTGGTTGGACAGTGAGCGTCATACTCTGGACCTTAATCGTGGGGCTCGTCCACGCACAACAACTGTGCGCTTTAAGTGGGATATAAACACCTCTGACCGTGAGCGCCTCGCTAAGGTTGCCTTCCGCCCTAAGGGTGAGGTTACTATGGCACGTCAGGATAATTTGAATGTTACACAGCAGGCAGCCGAGCCTATTATTCCGGATACTCGCGCTGGTGACTCTGTAGCACTGCTCTCTATATCTCGTACACTGCAGACTATGGTCTCATGGGATGCCTCACAGCCTATGGATTTGTGGGATAATGTTGTGCTTTGGGATAAGAGTATGAAGGGCTGCACTGATAAGATGGTTGGTCGTGTGCGCAGCGCGGAGTTCTATTTCTTTAATATCAAGGAGCAACTGCCATACGAGGTTAAGTATCTTACAGCGGCCGAGGAGTTGTACTTCTTTGGAAATACAAACACCTTCTTGCTCAACCTTGAGCTTGGCGATGATATTGCCAATCTTACACAACTTAAGCGATTGACCCTGGGTAGCTATGGACTTACCTCGTTGCCAAAGAGCCTTGCGGCGCTGAAGAATCTTGAGCACTTGGATTTAGGCTCAAATAACTTCCAGACGGTCCCTGAGGTGCTGACAAAGGAGAACTTCCCAAAGCTTCGCACCCTTATCCTTAACGCCAACCAGCGTAGTGCAATCTCTGACTTGAGTAATACTATTCGCACCGACTTGGGCGGATTTATGGATGAGCCAAAGTTCCCAGAGCACCTGCTTAAGTGGAATTTGGATACCCTTGTGCTCTCTGTGAACTACTTGCAGGGTGAGCTTCCAACCTTTGAGGATGATGATACAGTGCCATACTACACTCAGCAGGAGATTGATGCTGTAGATTCATTGCCACAGATACTTGTAGACCGTAAGATTAAGAAGGTGATGCCTTCGTGCAAGCGTTTCTCGATAAACCATAACCGACTCTATGGTCGCCTACCGGATTGGTTGCTCTACCACCCTGCATTGGATATGTGGATTCCATATAGCCTTGTATTCCCACAGGAGGGTCGCGCTAAGAATGGTACGCTGGCAGTCTTTGAGAATGAGCCTGCAAATATGGACTACTATTATAAGGAGTATACAACAAAGAAAAAACCGATGGGAGATGAAGAGTAGATTGTTATATATACTATCCCTGTTGCTTATTTTTAGCTCGTGCAGCAGAGAGTTAGAGCAGAGTGTAGAGGTTGCTCCGATGCCATACACCCCGGATGAGATAGTTGTAAAGTTCACCCCTCAGGTGGCTCAGCTTATTGCGGAGGCGGGTATTGATGGCTCACGAGTAACTCGTAGTGGTGACGTTGAGCTGGACGAGATTCTTGAGGCAATCGGAACTTGCCAGATAGAGCGCGTATTTGCGGTTGATAGCGATGCCGAGCAGCGTACTGTAGAGAGTGGTCTTAACCTCTGGTATGTTGTGCGCTTTGATGGCAATAAAACCGCTGTAGAGGATGTTGCTCGCCGATTTGCTCGCCTAGGTCAGGTGCAGAAGGTAGATGTAAATCGCACAGTAAAGCGTAACTACACTCGTCGTGCAACACCACTGTCACAGAGTAAGTTAGAGGCTGCTATGGCGGCTACTCGTGCCACTATTGCTGACCCTCTACTTGCTGCGCAGTGGAATCTTATCAACACAGGTGAGCTGTTCCATAAGGATGGAGTTGTAAAGAGTGTTAAGGATGCCGATGTGCAGTGCCAGGGTGCATGGGAGAAGAGTACTGGTGATAGCAGTGTTATTGTGGCGGTGCTTGATGAGGGAATCTTTGTGGAGCATCCGGATCTATTGCCAAATATGTGGATAAATGAGGGCGAGACACTTCGTTCGGATACCGATGCCGATGGTAATGGATATAAGGGCGACGTATATGGTTACAACTTTGTCCACCAGTCGGGTAAAATTGTTTGGGATGATGTCTACGACTCTGGACACGGAACACACGTGGCAGGAGTTATCTCGGCAGTGAACAATAATGGTATTGGTATTAGCTCTATCGCTGGTGGTGATGGTAGTGAGAATAGCGGCGTGAAGATTATGTGCTGCCAGATTTTCTCCGGAAATATGGCAACCACTATTCTTTCGACTGCTCGTGCGATAAAGTATGCGGCAGATAATGGTGCTGTGGTGCTCCAGTGTAGCTGGGGATATGTATCGCCATGTGCGAATATCTACGATTGGGGAGCTGCTGGCTTCGGAACAAAAGAGGAGTGGATTGCTGGCTCACCGCTTGAGCGAGAGGCTTTGGAGTACTTTACCCACTATGCAGGTTCTGCAAATGGCACTGTAGAGGGTGGAATTGCAATCTTTGCCGGCGGAAATGAGAGTGCTGCGGCTGCAGGATTCCCTGGTGCGGCAGATGAGTATATCTCCGTGGCGGCTACAGCGGCAGACTTTACCCCTGCAGTCTATACAAACTACGGCACGGGTACAACTATCTCAGCCCCTGGTGGCGACCAGGACTACTACTTTGAGTATGTGGATGATAAGCATAACTATGGCGAGGTAGGATGTATCCTTTCAACGCTGCCGTACCACATCTCTGAGAGTGGCTATGGATATATGGAGGGTACCTCTATGGCTTGTCCACATGTTTCGGGTGTTATGGCATTAGGTATTAGCTATGCCACACAGCTGCGTAAGCACTTTAAGGCTGCGGAGCTTCAGAAACTTCTCGTAGATAGCGCTGTTGATATTGATAGCTACTTTGTCGGTACAAAGAGATACTGCCGTTATGTTGCCGATATTGGTCCTATACAACCTATGACAATAGATATGTCAGACTATCGCGGAGGTATGGGTGGTCAGGTAGATGCTACTGCGTTCCTTGCCGCTATTGAGGGCGCAGGTGTTGATATGCGCTTCCCGAATCTCTATATTGCCACTGGTGCTCAGGTTGCTATTGCCCCTGCACGCTACTTTAAGAGTGGTGATAATCAGACATTTAGTGTGACAATTGCCAATACAGCTATCGCAACAGTTGAAAAGAGTGGCTCGGCGTTGGTGTTCAAGGGCGTTGAGAGTGGCTCTACAGAGGCTACTATTACCGCAAGTGGTGGCAGTAGTCAGAGGTTTGCTATTACCGTTCGCCGTGGCGCAAACAGTAACGGTTGGTTGTAATGCGAACTCTACTCACTCTACTTCTCTGCCTTCTCTGTGGTGGAGCCGTGGCACAAATTAAGTTGGTGCCAAGGGCTACGCTTGAGAGTGTAGCCAATCCACAAACTGTGGATTCAGAGCTCGTTGTAGCCCAGCAGACCGTTGATTTCGGGTCAGTTGCGGAGAGTGATAGGGTAGAGTGGCAGGTGGCGGTTAAAAATATTGGCACAAAGCCTATCGCCTATCGTGCAAATACAAGCTGTAGGTGTCTTGCGGCTACGGGTGGTGTGGTGAGAGCCGGTGAGAGTGGAAATTTGTCATTGAGCTTCTCTGGCAAGGGCTTCCCAGGTCCGTTTAACCATCGGGTGCTGCTCTATATTGCAGACCAAACAGAGCCGACAGCTGTGGTATGGGTCAAGGGCTACGTTGTGGCAGATAGTGACCGCCGTGGTGACTACCCCTACACTTGTGGAGCGCTGCTGCTTCGTCAGCCGGGGGTAAAAATTGAGGGTAATACGACTGAACGCATAGCCTGCATGAATGGCAGCAATAGGGCTGTTAGTGTTACAAAAGATAGCCTGCTATCATCGCCAGAGGTTGTGGTATATACCGAGCCAAAGGTGCTTCAGGCGGGCGAAGAGGGTGATTTGGTTATCACTTTGCGCGGTGAGAAGCGAGAAAAATTGAAATTGTATATTGAGGGGGAGTATGGACCCTCTAAGCGAGAGATAAAAATTGAATAATATGAGAAGATACATCACATTACTATTTGCAGCGCTTGCGTTGTGCTGTTGTACAAAGAATGAGGAGGCGGAGAAACTCGAGCCACTGATTGATGTGACACCTGTAAATCTTGCTGGTGTGTGGATGCTGACAAGCTATGATAATGGCGCAACTCTTCAGCAGGGCGATTATGTTTATATCAGCTTTGAGCGCTCTGAGCGCACCTATACTATCTACCAGAATATCGGTACAATGTATAGCGAGATTAAGAGTGGACACTACTTTATTGAGACCGATACTATGCTCGGTGCCGTAATTCGCGGCAATTATGGAACAGATGAGTATAACTACTTTGATTGGTCTCACCGCTATATTGTAGAGCTTCGTGCCTCTACAATGCGTTGGATAGCGACTGACGACAAGGAAAATATCTCGGTCTATACTCGTGTTGAGAGTCTGCCAGAGGAGCTGAGGTAGAATCAGATATAAAAATAATAAGCACCGCTTTTTGGCGGTGCTTATTATTTTTATAATCTACAGATTATTTGTTTGGCTTCTCGTAGCCCTTAATCTTTACGAATGGAATATTCTTCTCTGCCCACTCAGCAACCTCAAAGAAGCGGTCGCAGCACATAGCGTCGCAACCAAGAGCAGCACCGAGGAAGAAGTCCTCCTTGTTATTACCTGGCCAGAGCGATACAATCATACCGAGCTTATGACCCAAGCGGATAGTTGAGCGAGTAGTACCGTCCATCTTGCAACCTACGCGCATAATGCCCATATTGTACGCCTCCATAAGAATCTCTGGAGATGCAGGCTTGCTCTTAAGAAGCATCATCTCAGCCTCTGGGTGCAGGCGCTTCATAATATTAAGAGCGCGCTTGTCAAACGATGTGAAGAGGTAGAGTGATGTCTCGTGCTTAGTAGGCATGGTCATATTCCACAACTTCTCGCACAACTCCTCGAGCTTTGCCTCGGTGTAGAGCTCTGGGATAGTCTTAATCTCCCACTCAATATACATATTTGGCTTGCCAGCAAGGAAGTCAGCAAGCTCCTGACAAAGTGCAAGGTCATTGCCAGACTTAGTCTTAATCTTCAAGCACTCCTTAGTTGTAAGGTCCTCAGTCTGAACATCTACGCCACAGGTGCGATAGAGTGACTCGTCGTGGCTAAGAATAAGGTCACCAGAGCCGGTCATACGAACATCGGTCTCAAAACCACGAGCACCACGAGCATAAGCCTCACGGAAGGCGAGCATGGTGTTCTCATCATACTCAAAGCGGCTACCACGATGAGCAAAGAACTGAACAGTTGGGTAATCCTCAATCTTAGTCTGAGCAGTAGCAAAGTCTGCTGAGAAGAGCGCTGCAGCAAATGCCGCAAACATAAAAAATCTTTTCATCTCTGTTATCTGTTTAAGGTTAAAAAATCTTTCTATTCAACAAAGGTAGTAAATTTTATTCAATTTACGAAATTTGCAAACTCGGCTTTAACTTTTTTGCAGCACAAGTCTCTATATAGATGAATATTTATTACCTTTGCTCTATGAAAAAGATTTTATCAACATTACTATTTCTCGCCGTGGCATTTACAACCCAGGCGCAGAACCTCGCCGCTGTAAGTGGTACACCCGTGCCTAAAAAGAGTGCAGAGGCTATTGCAGGTGCACTTGTGACCTTTACCTCAGAGTGGGACTCAGATCTAAAATATCAGCAGAAAGTCAATGCCGATGGTTTCCGTGTTGTGCTGCCACAGGGAGGGTATATCCTCACTATCGTGGCTGAAGGTTACGAGACTTTTCAGCAGGAGATAGATGTCGATGAGCCAAATATCGACCTTGATCTGATTATTATGCTCACAACTGAGCAGGCTGCGGAGCGTGATGCTAGGCGTAAAAAACGTGCCCAAAGATAATTTTGTCGTGATAGTGGCACATTTCCTGCCGCTAATAAAAAAGTCCCACCAATGGCTGTACTTAGTACTATCCATCGGTGGGATTTTTTGCCGAGCGTTGTAAATGCGCCACTCTGACGACAAAATTGGCTGTTGGCTATTAGCCATTGGCTGTTAGCCGTTTAGCGGTACAGACTTTGTCTGTGTGTTTATTCGGATTGAGGTTGCCCATCGCAGATGGTACGAGAGAAAAGAGAGATTGCTTGCCAAGTTTACTTGAGCAAAAGCATATCTCTCTTTTTTATCGTAATAGCCACAAGGCTATCCTAAATCCGCATCAGCACGGAAGAGAAACGAAGTTTCTCAAAAAGTTTTTGCACGCCCTGCTTTTTTCAAAAAGCGGGCAGTTCCGCGCCAGCCGTACTGCGTTAGCCAAACCAGAGTTTACTTTTTCGCAGGTTTGCCGAGCATACAGATTGTGGTTGAGATTATACCGCCGATAGGAGCCCACCAGGTCCATGCGATATACTGTGTGCCGAAAATCTGTTTCTGGAACATCAGCGGAATGATAATCAGTGCGCCAACAACGATAGCGGCAATAACGCTAGTGGTATTTCCGCGCTTTGTGAAGATAGCTGTGAGGAATACTCCAATCATACCTGCATAGGCGAAGCACATAACGCCGGTAGCAAAGTCTACAAGGTTGAGTCCACTTGCCTCCTGCATCACTGCTGTAACGATAGCGAATCCGGTGAGCAACATACCCATAAGGAATACCATCTTACGAGAAGATGAGAGCTGCTCAGCGTCGCCCTTAACAGCCTTGCCCTTATCTGCGCGAATAGGGAGGTAGAGGTCAGTAACGAAGCTTGATGCCATAGCATTAATAGCCGAGTTGAATGAAGATAGAGCTGCTGCTAGCAGACCGGTAATCATCAATCCACGCACACCCATAGGGATGTGATTCTTGATGTATTGTGGGAAGATATCACGTGCATCTGTAAAGAACTGCGATGGGTTGCCAGTAGCAAGGAACTCACTCTTATACTTGACAAAGAGGAGTGAACCGATAAGCAGGAAGACAAGCACGATAGGCAGTGAGATAAGCTGTGACCATACGAGTGACATAGATGCCTGCTTAACGTCACGACAAGCGAGCTGGCGCTGCACAAACTCGTGGTCGGTAGTGTACTGGCAGACCTTGAAGAAAGCCACGCCAACCATACCACCCAAAACTGTGTATGGTGAAGCCCAGTTGAGCGAGAAGTCGAACATCTTGAGCTTGCTACCCTCTTGCCAGCCGACAATAGTGCCGTCAGCTGCAAGTGCTCCAGCATTTGCGCCAGGAGTCTTGGTCATACCTCCATCTGTAAGCATTGCCCACAACTCTGAAAATGGCATGTCAATAGCGCAGAATACCATAATAAGAGCTACAACACCAGTACCTACAAGTAGCAGGGTTTGGAAAGTGTCAATATAGAGCAGACCCTTGATTCCACCCATCATCGTATAGACAGTAGAGACAAGACCGAGCAGGATGATAGAGTAGACCATAAAGTCAAACTTGATACCGCCAAAGACGATTACCGAGATTGCAATTGCGGCAATAAAGAGTCGTGAACCAGATGTAAAGAGCTGTCCGAGCAGGAACATAGCGCTATTTACACGCTTAGACTTCTCACCAAAGCGGTCGCCGATGTAACCATATATGGTAATAGTATTTGCCTTGTAGAGTTTTGGCATAATGAGTGCAGCCACGAGCATACCGCCCACAATAGAGCCAAGAAGATTGAGCACATAGGTAAGGTCGGTGTTAAAGCCGAGCTCTGGAGAACCAACAAATGTGCCTGCTGAGATTGTTGTGCCAGTAGCGGCAATAGCCACAATCCATCCCGGCATTGAGCGACCTGCAACGAAATAGTCCTCAACATCCTTGTTTTTGCGAGAGAAGGCGTAGCCGATAGCCATCAGCGTGCCTAAAAATAGGGCTACAATGAGCCAATCGAGTAAAGTCATACGGTTTTTGGTTTTAGTTTATTTAACTACAAAGGTAGCAATTATTTGCAAAGAAGCCAAATTCTTTCTACATTTGTGTTAGTATTTCCTAATTATTAACATATGAAATTGAACAATTCAAATTCAGTGATGGTCTTGGCTACGACCTTTGCTGAGCGTGGTGACTGGACTGTTGAACAGCAGTTCGTACTGCAGATGGGCTCATCTTATCTGTTAGCGCATGGTATTGGAACTCCACTTGCTAAGGATGCTGTGACAAAGGTGACTGTGCCTTGTGATGGAGAGTACAACATTCTTGTTCGTACAAAGAACTGGACTAAGCATTGGTCTGATGGCCCTACACCGGGTATCTTCTCTGTGCTTATTGACGGAGTGAGTGACGGCACAACTTACGGTACAGACTCTGTAAATTGGTACTGGCAACGAGGTGGTAAGGTAGCCCTTACTGCTGGCGAGCATACTATTGCACTGCATGACCTTACAGGTTTTGATGGTCGTTGTGATGCTGTGATTCTCACAACTGAGGATTATACCCCAACAGAGAGCCTTGAGGAGTATTTCGAGTTGCGCGAGGCGTTGCTTGGCGTGCCAGAGGTTGAGGATAAGGGCGCTTATGACTTTGTAGTTGTTGGTGGTGGTATTTCAGGTATCTGTGCAGCCTTGGCAGCTTCACGACTCGGCCTTAAGGTGGCACTTATTCAGGATAGATATGTTCTTGGAGGTAATAACTCATCTGAGGTGCGCGTAGGTCTTGGTGGTCAGATTAACATCGACCCATACCCATCGCTTGGCTACCTTTTGAACGAGATTGGCCCAGATAGAATCGGTAATGCACGTGGTGCGCACCACTATCAGGATGATAAGAAGCTGAAGGTTGTGCTTGCTGAGAAGAATATCTCGCTCTTTATGGGTTATACCGTCATTGAGGTTGAGAAGGATGGCGATAAGATTGCATCTGTAGTGGCTCAGGAGGCTACCGCTCAGAATAGAATTAAGATTTCGGGTAAGTACTTCTCTGACTGTACTGGCGATGCGCACCTTGGCTATATGGCTGGCGCAGAGTGCCGTATGGGTCGTGAGGCAAGGGCAGAGTTTGACGAGCGCCTTGCGCCTGAGAAGGCAGACGATATGACTATGGGTGTATCTATTGAGTGGTATTGCGAGGATTGGAACACACCTTGCGACTTCCCAGATTCGCTTGATTGGGGTCTGCGTCTTGACGAGTATACCGTTGAGCCAGTACACCGTGCAAATTGGTACTGGGAGGTTGGTATGATGGACGACCAGGTTGCAGATGCAGAGAAGATTCGCGACTATGGTATGTATGTTGCCTACTCTACCTTCTCATACTGCAAGAATCGCTACTCAAAGAAGGAGGATTGGACATGTACACACCTCACTTGGGTGAGCCATGTCTCTGGTAAGCGTGAGTCTCGCCGTATTATGGGTGATTATATCCTTCGTGAGCAGGATCTTACGCGTCCTATTCGCCACGAGGATGAGACCTGTACTACCACTTGGCGTATTGACCAGCACTATCCTATGGAGAAGAATAGCAAGGACTATCCAAATCAGGAGTGGCTCTCTTATGGCGTGCTGACACCAATTGACTTCTACGCGCTGCCTTACCGTTGCTTCTACTCTAAGGATATTAAGAATATGTTTATGGCGGGTAGAAATATCTCCGTAACCCATATTGCCCTTGGCTCTACACGAGTTATGCGTACATGTGGTCTTATCGGAGAGGTTGTTGGTATGGCTGCAGCCGTTTGTGCTCGCCGCGATGCTTACCCTCGCGATGTGTATACAACATATTTTGAGGACCTTAAGGAGCTGATGCGCAAGGGTACCGGTCGCACCGATGTGCCTTACACTCAGTTCTACCACCAGGTAGACCGTACAGGTCACCAGGCTGAAGACCGTTAGTTTTATCGCATACAAAATAGTAAGGGGTTGTCGCAATGCACAACCCCTTAACTATTTTATGTTGGAAAATGTGTTACTCCTCTGGAGCGAACATAGGGTCCCAAGCTGGGAGCATAATTGGCTTCTGCTCAAGTAGCTTGAGAATATCCTCTGGAACGTACTTGCGCTCGGCAACCAGACGGAACATATACTCGTTGAACCACTCGTCGGTCATGATAACATTGCCGCGGTAGCCACTATTTGCACCCCAACTGTTCTCAACCATCCACTTAGTTGTCTTGCCATCCTTGTCGGTATCTACTGCGATAAGGGTCATGGCGTGTGAAGAGCCACTGGCAAAGGTTGATACTCGCTGCTTTTTATCCATAGGGAATTCGGTTGCAAAGAGTGAGGCGTAGTCGAGGTTTGAAATGTCCAGCACGCCACGCTTGCGATCGAAGAATTTGCCCACATCGCAAGAGAAGTACATGGCTGTGTTATCCTTGATAGATGCCAATGCCACCTCCTTAATACGCTCAATTGGTAGGTTGATATAGAGCCAGTTGTCGCCGTCGTAGGTGTGGCGGTCGTAGTCAATCTCATATACCTTGCCATACTCACGAGTAGGGTCGTTCATCAACATAACATAGTTATTCTCAAGGTCTTCGCCCACAAACTCAGCATAGAAGCTCTGTGGAGTGTAGGTCTTTGAACTTACACGCTCACCCTTGCTATTGTAGCGAGTCCATGTGAACTCTGTAGGAGGTACGCCAAGGCACTTAACCAGAATGTCGTAGATGTTTGTCAGCATGGCGGTCTTGAGCTCCTTCAGCTCGCCCTTACGTGCCTCGCGGAGCTTAAGGGCATACTCACGCAACTTGAGCGAGAGAATCATTCGCATGTCGCGGGTGTTATTGCTCTGATAGGTCTCCGGCATAGCGCTATTTGGCACTGCACCATACTTTGTGATAAGGTTGCTTACACCTGTAAACTGACCACCGTCACCAATAGGATTCTTAAGCAGCCACTCAACCTTGCGGTCATCAAGCGGCAGCTCACGAGTGTCGATAATGCCCTGCAAGAAGAGGTTTGACTTCTCGAGTAGATCGTAGAAAGAGAGGTAGTTTTGTGAAAACTCAAACTCCTTAAGGTCGTGCTTAACAATCATCTTTGCGCGCAGCACGTTAAGACCCGTAAAGAGCCAGCAACGACCCGATGACTTCTGGTCTGTAATGCCCTTGGTCTTGACTTTATATCTAAAGTGAGTGTCGCACATTGCCAGGTTGTCACCATTTTTGGCAAGTGTTGAGATTGGTGTTGAGGCGAGGGCATTTTTTACAGCCTTGTCAGAGGCTTTACCTCTGTAACCCTCGCGAATCTGCTGCATCATTGCGGCATCAATGCCACCGCTCTTTTGTGCCACTGCCGAAAAGGCGATAAGTGTGCACAGTAGTGTTAAAATTCTCTTCATATTCTCTAATTATTTGATTAACATCGGTCTAAGAATCTTCACCCACTCGGCATAGCCCTTCTCGTTGAGGTGAATTTTATCATCAACAAATTTGCTTGCATCAATCTGACCATCCTCAGTAAGAAGCGGAGTGCAAGTATCTACGTAGATAACCTGGTCGCTAATCTCTGCGAACTCACGCATCAGGGTGTTATATGTTGCCTGACGGTCGCGAATAGCCTCTCGGCGCTGGCAGTGCTTCATGGCAAGAAAGTAGATTGGCACGCCCGGATAGTCCGCCTCGATGCGCTTAAAGAGTAGACGCACAAGGTCAAACAGCTCGCCCACGGTGATATTTGTCTTGGAGTTTGGCTTCAAATCATTGTCGCAGTAGAATACAAATGCCTTAGGCTTGTAGTGTGCCATGACAGTTTCGTAGTTGTAGTGCAAATCGCGCAGTGTAGCGCCGCCATAGCCACGATTTACAACGGTAAGAGGTGCAAAGTCCTCCTTAAGACTCTTCCATAGACGGATAGAAGAGCTACCGAAGAACATAACGTCACACTCGCTTGGCTCTATGGCTGCACGCTCATGCAGAGCCTTGATATATTTATCTTCGTAGCGGGTAAGCCACTTAACGTCACACTGCTTGCTGAAGTGGATAGAGCCCTCAACGGTATACTTGTCAGACTGGACTGGTTCAGCTTGCTTTGGTGCGCAACTAAATGCTGCCAGAGCAAGGAGTAGAATAAATAGGTTTCTCATATCTTTTAGGATTTAAGTTTATACAAAGATAGAAATTTTCTTGTTCAACTGCAAAGAAGTCACTATATTTGTCTATATAAATAATATTGCTATGGATAACTCTGTACTGCTTCTCGGTTCAATGTTTGCTCAGCGTGGAGGTTGGAGCGCTGATAACCAATTCTTTGACCTTATAGGCTCGACCTCTCTACTTGCCCATGGATTGGGAGTGCCTGTGGCCGATGCCTCAACCGGCTTTACTATTACAGCTGGGGGCGAGTATAACATCTTTGTTCGTACTCGAAATTGGACTAAGTATTGGTCCGAGGCTGCTACACCCGGCATCTTTGAGGTTGTTGTTGATGGCAAGAGTGTGGGTGTTTTTGGTAATGAGGAGCCTGAGTGGCACTGGCAGCGTGGTGTGAAACTCTCTTTGGTGGCGGGTGAGCATAATGTTGTGGTGCATGACCTTACGGGCTTTGATGGCCGCTTTGATGCAATTCTTATTACCCAGAGTGATAAGTGCCCAAAGAGCGATCTTGAGAGCTATAAATCTCTTCGTAAGCGACTGTTGAAACTGCCTACAGCGCCAAAGAGTGCTGGTTCGTACGATTTTGTCGTTGTTGGTGGTGGCGTGGCGGGTATGTGTGCGGCAATTGCAGCTGCGCGTACCGGAAGTCGTGTGGCGCTTATTCAGGACAGAAGTGTGCTGGGAGGCAATAACTCGTCAGAGATTCGTGTAGGACTGGGCGGTAGGTTGAATATTGGACTCTATCCATCGCTGGGCTATCTGCTCAATGAGTTTGCGCCCGTGACTAAGGGAAATGCTCGCACGGCAGATGTCTATGAGGATGAGAAGAAACTTAATGCTGTGCTTGCGGAGAGGCGAATAACTCTCTTTATGGGTTATCGTGTTACAGATGTGGTGAAAAAGGATAATAAGATAACCTCTGTAGTGGCTACGGATGTGATGAATCATAGCCGCATTCGTGTTTCGGGTCGTCTGTTTGCCGACTGTACGGGAGATGCAAATCTTGGTGTGCTTGCGGGTGCAGAGTGGAGTATGGGACGCGAGGCAAAGAGTAAGTATGGCGAGGAGTCTGCGCCAGAGGTTGCCGATACTATGACCATGGGTGCTTCGTTGCAGTGGTACTGCCTTGAGGATAGTGTTGCCCGCCCATTCCCAGATATTGATTGGGGATTAAAACTTGATGAGCAGAGTGTTCAGGTAGTTCGCCGAGGACAGTGGTACTGGGAGGTAGGTATGCGAGATGATCAGATTGTAGATGCAGAGCGTATTCGAGACTATGGAATGTATGTGGCATACTCAAATTGGGCGTACCTAAAAAATCACTACTCTAAAAAGGAGGATTATGCAAATAGTTACCTTGGCTGGGTGAGCCATGTGGCGGGAAAGCGTGAGTCGCGTCGTATTATGGGTGAGTTTGTGCTGCGCGAGCAGGATTTGAAGAACAATGTCATCTATCCTGACGGCTCGGCATCAACATCGTGGTATATCGATCAGCACTATCCAGACCCGGAGAATAGTCTCCGTTTTCCTGGGCAGGAGTATCTCTCTTGCGGACACCTTGACCCTATGGGCTTCTATCCTATTCCATACCGTTGCTTCTACTCAAAGGATATTCCGAATATGTTTATGGCAGGTAGAGATATTTCGGTCAGCCATATAGCCCTTGGAACTGTGCGAGTGATGCGTACAACGGCAATGATGGGCGAGGTGGTTGGTATGGCTGCAACTATTTGTCGCCGCCGTAAATGTATGCCTCGAGATGTCTATTATTCACACCTTGAGACTCTAAAGCAGATGATGCGCCGAGGCGTAGGTCGTACAGATGTGCCTTATACTCAGATTTATACACTAATAGACACCACCGCTGCGCGTAGCGAGGAGTGTTAAACAATGCGGGAATGAGAAGGCTGTTTTTGTCAATTGTTGTGGCAATCTGCTGCTGGGCAGCAGCTGTTGCCGAGGGTATTGACGGCACTGGAACGCTGACGGTGCACACGTTTAAGCATAAGGGTAAGAGATATAGCTATCACCTCTACTTGCCGAAAAATCTGCCGGAAGGCGCGCCACTATTGATGGTATTTCATGGTTACAATTCGCGCAATATACCATCTGTGCCTTATGGTTTTCACCCCATAGCGGATAGAGAGGGCTTTGCGGTCTGTTATCCACGCGGCGAGAATGACTACAAGGGCAAGCCATACTGGTATGTGGGCTACCAATTTCATATAGAGAATGGAGGCGAGCGTGATGATGTGGGTTTTGCGGTGCGATTGGCAAAGCATCTGCAACGAGAGTATAGACTCTCTGAGGATAACATCTTTGCAACGGGCCACTCAAATGGCGGAGCTATGAGCTATATGCTTGCATACAAGGCGTCAGATACTTTTCGTGCTGTGGCGTCGGTCTCTGGGCATATTATGGAGGTGATGTATCGCACACTTAAGCCCGAGAATCCTATACCGGTGATGGAGGTGCATGGTACTGAGGATAACCTGTCGCGTTGGAATGGCGACCCATATAATAATGACGGTTGGGGTGCAGATATAGCAACTCCGCGTGCAGTGGGAGTTTGGGCGGCTGCGAATCGCTGCACTTACGAAGTGACCGACACTCTTCCACTTCGTCGTAACAAGGTTATCGCTCATAGATATGTAGGTGGAACGGATGGCAATCAAGTGTGGTTTTATGAGGTTGTAGGTGGTAAACACTCTTGGGCTGAGCGTGACTTGGATACGGCTGAGGAGATTTGGAAGTTCTTTAGCCTATATATCAAGTAAAATTACTATCTTTGTACAAAATTTAACGTTGAACATACCTTTATATTATGGTAACAATTAAGGGGAGAACAGAGATTGCCGAACTTGGAGAGTTTGGACTTATAGATACTCTTACAGAGCCATTTAAGGCAAATCGTAAGACAACAATTAAGGGTGTAGGTGACGATGCAGCGGTCATTGAGGCTTCAAAGAGCACTGCTATGCTTGTCACTACAGATATGATGGTTGAGGGTGTAGATTTTGACCTTACATACTTCCCGCCAAAGCACTTGGGCTATAAGGCCGTGACTAAGGGAATTAGCGATATTGTTGCGATGAATGCCCTGCCTGAGCAGGTGACAGTTTCGGTAGCTGTATCGTCAAAAATATCTGTTGAGTTTCTGAAAGATTTGTATGCCGGCATTGAGTTCGCTTGTCGTGAGGCTGAGGTGGACCTTGTGGGTGGCGATACAAGCGCATCGGTTAATGGCCTTGTAATATCTATCACAGCGGTGGGTCGTGCAAAGAAGGAGGCTGTTGTCTACCGTAGCGGTGCGCAGGTAAACGATCTAATCTGTATTACTGGCAGCCTTGGTGCTCCATTCCTCGGTCTTAAACTATTGCAGCGCGAGAGCCGCGTTCTTGAGGGTGTGGCTGGCGAAAAACCTCAGTTTGAGGGCTTTGAGTACCTACTTGAGCGATATCTCAAGCCGCGTGCGCGATATGATATTGTCCGCTCACTTGCTGCTGAGGGTGTAGTGCCTACATCGATGATTGATATTTCGGATGGTTTGGCTTCAGACCTTATGCAGATATGCCGCTCATCACTGTGTGGCGCAAGAATATACCTAGACCGCATGCCTATAGCTCGTCAGTGCACAGCTCTGGGAGAGCAGATGCATATCGACCCAGTAACTGCTGCGCTCAATGGCGGTGAGGATTACGAACTGCTCTTTACCCTGCCATTGTCAATGCGCGAGAAGGTGGCAGCTCTTGGATGTATAGATATTATCGGTCACATTACCGAGCCTCAGACGGGTTGCTTCCTTGTGACTCCTGATGGCGGCGAGATAGAGCTTCGTGCGCAGGGATTTGTGAGAAACAAAAAATGAGGCTGAATAAAAAGTGTATTTTGTCGTTACGCTCGCCCTCAAAATGCTCATTTACGCCAAGTAAACTCCGCTTTTTCGGGCTTCGCAAGCCTAAAAATACATCTTTTTATTCAATCTCCGAACAAAATGTGGGTGACTATTTTACTTTTTAGTCACCCACATTTTTTTGTCTCTATTGTTAAATTATGCCAACTTCTCAATCTCAGCAGCGATACGCTCAAAGACCTCCTCAATTGTTCCGAGGCTTGGAACGGCAACATACTTGCCCTGAGCGCGGTAGTACTCAGCTACAATAGCGGTCTGCTGGTTGTAAATCTCAATTCGGTTGCGGATAACATCCTCAGAGGCGTCGTCTGCTCTGCCAGAGTCCTTGCCGCGCAAGAGAATTCGGCGAACAAGCTCCTCCTCCGGAACATCCATGTAGATCATAATGTCTACACTGTCGTTCATCTGCTCCAGCAACTTGTCAAAAGCCTCTGCTTGAGCTGTTGTGCGAGGAAAACCGTCAAAGATTGTTCCCTTAATATCCTTGTTATCATTAAGATAGTTCTCTACCATGCCGATGACAATGCTGTCTGGAGCAAGCTCGCCACGAGAGATATACTCAGCCATCTGCTGTCCGAGTGGAGTCTGCGCCTTGATTTGTGAGCGGATAATCTCACCGGTAGAGATGTGTGATAGACCAAATTTTTTCTCTAAAAGCTCTGATTGTGTGCCCTTACCGCAACCTGGAGCGCCAAATAATACTACATTAAGCATAACCTAAATCGTTGTAATTATGTGCCACAAAGTTAATCAAAAATTTTAATATTTTGATTTTTTGGCGAAATAAATTGCGCTATAGCCATATTTTAGCTCTTAATATGTAGCCTGCTTGCCCGTACCTCGACAGTTGAAACATCTACCTGTGCCGTTGCAAGATGGGCAGGTGTCATCGTGTCCCGAGTATGGGTTGTACTTATATCCGCGTCCTTTACAAGAGCTACAACCGCCGCCTCCACCGCAATATTTGCATGGTCCGTCTATATAACTTCGGCCGCTGTCGTTATTGTTGTAACTACCGCTACCGCTATTGTTATATCCGCCACCATTGTTAATATAAACATTGACTTTAGGCATTATTTTATCATACTCCTGCTTGGATATAGGAATATCATATACAACACCATTTACTTTAATGTAGGACCAATTCAAAGCGATATGCATATCAATGTTTGTGTTAGGTGTATTAGAGAGTGGGTTTGGTACACCACCCTTATATACCCACTTTGTATCGTCTACATATTGTCTGATAAAAATATATACATTGCCAGATCCTGCATTACCTTGGGCATATACTGTAGCTTTCCATTCACCATTGTGGATATATGTTCTAATGCCAGCTATGCGCCCTGCTCTATTTTTATAGCAGATATATCTATTTACATCATTAGGCATAGTGTTAGGCATAGGGGAGTGCTTTGAGTACCTTGAGGTGCTGCTTGAAGCACTTGAAGAGCTTGAACTCCTTGAGGCTGACTGCTGAGGTTTAGCAGTAGTTTTGTTCTTCAGAGCAATCACCTCGGCAATCATCTCGCTTGCTGTTGATTTGTTTATCTGTGTGGTATTCTGATGGAATAGTCTGAGGTAGTAGAGGGCCGTGTCGTAGTTCTTCTCGCACCCTCGTCCAGACTTATACATACCTCCAAGTATCATGCAAGCAAACCAGTAGTCGTTACTTCCAGGGGTTAAGTCTTTGACACACTTCTTGTACCAATTATGCGCCTTTTGGAACTGCTTGGAGTTGTTGTAACTATCGGCAAGGCAGCGGTAGGCAGGGGTGTGTTTTCCCTCTGCGGCACGAAGTAGCCATGGAATAGCCTCTTGGTATTTATTCTTGTCATAGAGCCCTTTACCCTTTGTAAAGCACTCAGCGACGGTGTATGCCGTTACATTTGGATGCTCCTTAAGGTAGGCAATGTGTGAGCTAAGGCTCTTGCGATGCTTATTAGATGTTGGTAGCTTATTTGCCACAGCAAGATACTCCTCGTAGCCTATGCGGTTTGGATTGTTAATCTTCTCCTGCAAACTTTGCATGATATAGCCTCGGCGCATAAAGTGCGGGAGTATAATCTTCTTGAAGTTTTTCTTGATTGCTATATTTGAGTTTTTATACTCTTTAGGTTGAGTGAGCTGTGTGCCACATTGGTCGTAGAGGGTGTAACAGCCATCTTTCTTGGTAACAACTACTCCCAATTGATTAAGCAGCTCTTCGCTGTATATTTTGAAGAGGTCGGTATTGTCAAGTTTTATATAATACTTGATATTGTTGAAAGGTTGGAATGTTAAATCATCGTATTGACAAGGAATAAGTTCCTCTCCTAAAGCGTTAATTAGTCCATAGCTGGTGTTTGGAAAGATGTGTCTGGAGATAGCAATGGCTCCTGAACTAAAAGTATAGGCCAGACGTATGTGTTTGTTTACAATTTTATTGTCAATTGTCAGCAGTTGTGCGTAGTCACTCTTGCTGTTATCTTTGACCTTGAAGAGGTAGTAGCAGCTATCTCCATGTTTTATTTGTGTAGGGGTGACATGTTTGCCTGGGAAGAACTCCTTGCCGTTGCAATCAATGGCGGAGCTGTTATTTACAATAGCGAACTGGTCGCATATCGTCGGAATTGTACGACCAGAACCAGCAACTACATAACCCTTGCGATCAACAACAAAGTACTCCTTGTTATGCTCAACACATAGCATATACTCTCTATCATTAAAACGACGAACATAGTCTAATATTTCAGGTACTAAACATTTGCTATTGTTGTCTACTAATCCCCATTTGCCATCCTTAAATGTGGTCTTTACAGTCGGTAATTTAGGCTGTGAATAGGGTTGCGCTACCGCTGATAGGGCAATGCATAGAGCAAAAAGGAGTAATAGCTGCTTTTTCATATCACTATAATTTGTAAAAGGGACTGCTAACTTGCGGTTAGACAGCCCCTTAGTGCTTTTTGGAGTATATTACTTTGAGGTGTAAGGCTTGATTACACCACGCTCAGAGTTTCGAATAAACTCAATAAGGGCATCACGCTCTGGAGATTGAGGCACCTGAGCCTCAGCCTCGTTGCAAGCGTTGAGGTAGTTAAGACCGCTCTGGAAAAGTATGCGGCAGGTCTTTGTCAGACTCTCAAGCTGCTCGTCGGTAAAACCACGACGCTGTAGACCAATGCGGTTGAGTCCTGCGTAGCTAGAGGTGTCGCTTCTAACGGTGATATATGGAGGAACATCCTTTGAGAGCAGAGTTCCACCCTGGAGCATCACGTGGTCGCCAATCTTCACCCACTGGTGAATTGCGCAGTGACCACCGATAACTACCCAGTCACCAACCTCAACCTCGCCAGCAAACGAGCAGCGGTTTGCAACAACGCAGTGGCTACCGATAACGTCGTCGTGTGCAACGTGAACGTATGCCATAAGTAGGTTACCATTGCCGACAACGGTCTTGCCGCGTGATGCGGTGCCTCGGCTGATGGTTACATACTCACGAATATCATTGTCGTCACCAATCTCGGCAGTGGTCTTCTCGCCACGGAACTTAAGGTCCTGAGGAAGGCAAGAGATAGAGGCTGCAGTGTGAATCTTGCAACGCTTACCAATGCGAGCGCCGTCGTGGATTACAGCACCTGGGCCAATCCAACAGTCATCGCCAATAACCACATCGCCAGCGATGTATGCAAAAGGCTCTACGGTAACATTATTTCCAAGCTGTGCATCTGGGTGCACATACGCAAGAGGGCTAATCATAATTTTTTGTACGTTTATTTATTAGTAGTCTTATTTATTCTTAACAATCTGTGCCATCAGCTCAGCCTCGCAGACGAGTGTTCCGCTAACAAATGCCTTGCAAAGCATGGTGGCAATGCCACGGCGGACAGGGCAGGCGAGTTCACACTCAATCTGCAGAGTGTCACCTGGGGTAACCTTGTGCTTGAAGCGGACATTGTCTATCTTGAGGAAGTAGGTAGAGTAGTTGCCTTTATCCTCTAACTGGCTGATAACCAATAGTCCACCACACTGCGCCATCGCCTCTACAATCAGCACGCCAGGCATTACAGGCTCCTCAGGGAAGTGTCCCTGGAAGAATGGCTCATTGGCAGTGATGTTCTTGATTCCGCCGATAGATGTACCATCAATGTGGAATACGCGGTCTACAAGCAGGAATGGATAGCGGTGAGGGAGCATCTCGCGAATCTGGTTTAGGTCGTAGACAGGTGTTGTGCGTGGATTGTACTTAAATCGTGGCTTAACACCCTCACGACGAATTGTAGCGCGAATCTGCTTCATAAACTCTGTGTTGGCAAAGTGACCTGGACGGGTAGCCCATACACGACCCTTGATTCTGATGCCAAGTAGGGCGAAGTCGCCAAGTACATCAAGTAGCTTATGGCGGGCAAGCTCATTATTTGCACGAAGCTCAAGATTGTTTAGGTATCCACCAGTTACGCGAATATCCTTCTTGCCAAAGATGTTCTTCAAGTGCTCAAGTTGCTCGTCAGAGACTGGATTCTCAACAACCACGATTGCGTTGTCAAGGTCACCACCCTTAATCAGATTCATCTTAAAGAGTGGCTCAAGCTCGTGAAGGAATACGAACGTACGGCATGGTGCAATTTTGCTGGCATAGTCGTCCTCAGGTAGCAGTACGGCGTACTGATTACCTACAACCTTTGAGTTGTAATCAACATGTACAGAGACTGAGAACTCCTCGTCTGGGTAGAGTACAATTGCCACACCCTTCTCAGGAATGGTGTATACCTGCTTTTCGCGCACCTCGTAGTATCTACGCTCAGCATCCTGCTCAACAAGGCCTACGCGAGCAATTGATGCCGCATACTCCTTGGCAGAGCCGTCCATAATTGGGGTCTCGGTGTTGTCAATATCAATAAGAGCATTGTCACAACCCATAGTCCAAAGGGCTGACATTATGTGCTCTATTGTGCTGATTCTTACGCCGTTAATCTCAATAGTGGTGCCACGTGATGTATCTGTTACGTATTCGCAAAGTGCTGGGATTGTTGGCTGACCCTCAAGGTCTACACGGCGGAAAACGATGCCGTGATCTGCCGGTGCTGGGTTTATAGTCATGGTGACCTGTACACCCGTGTGCAAGCCCTTGCCAGAGAATGTAAGTGGTGCGGCAAGAGTCTGCTGTTTTGTAGATGATGTTGTTGTCATAATACCTATATAAAATATTTATCGGTACAAATATAGTAATTTTTCGGAAAATCTACTACATTTGTAGTGACAAAACCGAAATTGTAGTTCATGAGTCAAGATAAAGATATAAAAAAAACGACAAATACGACATCGGCGAAGGGACCTAATCCTCCTCGCCGTCGTCGCAATACGCTTAAGCTCCCCTTTGATAATCGTAGTCAAGATATAGGTAGTTGGGCATACGACCATAGGGTTGGGCTTTGTGTTACAATTATCATCTACTTGATTATAGGTATCGGTTTTTTTGCCTCTAAGATTGTTATCGGGCGCAAGGCGTCGCAGCAGGGTATGTATATTGACCTTCAGGAGCTTGCAATGCTGGAAAAGGAGCGTGACCGTTTGGCGGAAGAGGTGCGCCGCGCTAATCAAAATATTGATTGGAGTAAGATTCGCAACACCTCCTCTAACGAGAATGCGCTCAATGAAAATCTCGCTGATGACCGCGGTACGAATACATCATCTCTCAATGAGGACGCAGAGGCTGTGGAGCAGCGAATGAGGGCAAATCGTGAGGCGTATGAGCGTGGACTTAGGGATGCAAAACGTGCCGGTGAGCGCTCGGAGGATAGTAACGATGACAGCAGCTCAAATAAGAGTGACAAAAAGGTGAAGGGAAGTGTTACGGTCTCCTTCTCTTTTGACAATCCGGTTCGCTATTCGCGCCATCTTGTCAAGCCGGCATATCGCTGCGAGGGCGGTGGTGAGGTAGTTGTCAAGGTTGCAATTGACAGAATGGGAAAGGTGCTCTATGCCTATGTTGAGTCTGGTGGCGATGAGTGTATGCGCCAGACGGCTGTGGGTGCTGCGAAATCCTCACGCTTTGACCATAATAACTCTGCTCCTGCAAAGCAGGAGGGAACAATAACCTATATCTTTATACCACAGTAAATCAACTTAAAACTATATTGAAATGGAACAAAAAACCTCACTGCTTAAAGATGTCGTTATTCGCTTTTCGGGCGATTCTGGCGACGGTATGCAGCTTACGGGAACGCTCTTTTCGGAGACCTTGGCGCTCACTGGTAACGCCATATCAACATTCCCTGATTATCCCGCTGAGATTCGTGCCCCTCAAGGTACTGTAGCTGGTGTTTCGGGATTTCAAGTCCACTTTGGCTCGGCAACAATCAACAATCCTGGTGATAAGTGCGATCTGCTTGTTGCGATGAATCCTGCAGCGCTTAAGGCTAATGCCTCATTTTTGAAGGCTGATGCGACAGTTATCGTGGATGGCGATTCTCTTACTGCTGATAATATTGCAAAAGCGAGTTTTGCAACAGATGATCCAATTTCGGAGTTAAATCTTGCTGACAGAAATATTATCGTTGCTCGTATCACGACAATGACTCGCGAGGCTTTAGCGGATAGTGAACTAGATAATAAGGCTAAGACCAAATGTAAGAATATGTTTGCATTGGGTATCTGTCTTTACCTTACTGATAGAAGTACAGCTCATGCACATGACTACATAAATAACAAGTTTGGCAAGAAGAATCCGGCTGTTGCTCAGGCAAATAACCTCGTTATTGAGGCTGGATACAACTATGCAGCCAATAACCACTTGACACATAACTCTTATGCTGTTGAGCCTGCGGGTTTGCCTAAGGGTAAGTATCGTACAATCAATGGTAATGTAGCAACTGCGTGGGGATTTATTGCAGCCTCTGAAAAGAGTGGTCGTCCGCTATTCTGTGGCTCGTATCCTATTACCCCTGCCACAGTAATCCTTGAGGAGCTTGCAAAGCATAAGTCGCTGGGTGTTAAGACCGTACAGGCTGAGGATGAGATAGCAGGTATCTGTACCGCTGTTGGTGCTGCCTATGCTGGTAACTTTGCAGTTACAACAACCTCTGGCCCTGGTTTGTCGCTCAAGAGTGAGGCTCTGGGCTTGGCTGTTATGGCAGAGTTGCCACTTGTTGTTGTCGATGTTCAGCGTGGTGGTCCATCTACAGGCCTGCCAACCAAGACTGAACAGAGCGACTTACTTCAGGCTCTCTATGGTAGAAATGGCGAGTGCCCAGTGCCGGTAATTGCTGCTTCATCGCCAAGTGACTGTTTCCGCTATGCCTTTGAGGCGTCAAAGATAGCTATGGAGCATATGACTCCGGTCATTTTGCTCACTGATGGCTTTATTGCAAACTCTTCTGAGGCGTGGGCAATACCTCAAATGGCTGATATGCCGACTATTAATCCTCCTATCGCTGTTGCTGGCGAGGGCGACTTTATGCCATACAAGCGCGATGAGCGTAATGTTCGTAGTTGGGCGTTCCCTGGAACGGCTAACCTTGAGCATCGTATTGGCGGTTTGGAGAAGAATGCTGCAACCGGAAATATCTCTTACGACCCTGCAAACCACGCTGTTATGGTTGCTACCCGAGCAGCAAAGGTGGCGGCTGTTGTTGCTGACATTCCGGAGCAGACAGTCTATGGTGATAACTCTGGCGACCTGCTTGTTGTTGGCTGGGGAGGTACACGAGGACACCTCACTTCGGCAGTAGAGAAGATGCGCGAGCAGGGCAAGAGTATTAGCCACTGTCATCTGAATTACCTGAACCCACTGCCTGCAAATTTGGAGCAGCTATTTGCCGGTTATAAGCGTATTGTAGTCTGCGAACTTAATGCAGGACAGGCGGCGTCATACCTTCAGGGTCTATTCCCTCAGTTCTCATTTGAGCGTTACAATAAGGTTGAAGGTCAGCCATTTACAGTGGCGGAGTTGGTAAATGTGTTTAACGAAAAATTGAACTAAAGAAACAGTTTCTATTTATGGCAGAATATAGATATACACCAGATAATTTTAAGTCTGACCAGCAGGTTAAGTGGTGCGCAGGTTGTGGTGACCATGCGGTGCTCAATGCGGTGCAGCGTGCACTGCCAGAGATTGCGGATGCGCTTGATAAGCCGCATGAGAAGTTTGTCTTTGTCTCTGGAATCGGCTGCTCGTCACGCTTTATCTACTACATGAAGACCTTCGGCTTCCATACAATACACGGTCGTGCTGCGGCTGTAGCTACAGGTGTAAAGGTTGCAAATCCAGACCTCTCGGTATGGGTGTGTACGGGCGATGGTGATAGCCTTGCTATCGGTGGTAACCACTTTATTCACGCACTGCGTAGAAATGTAGACCTTAATATCATCCTCTTCAATAACGAGATTTATGGTCTTACAAAGGGTCAATACTCTCCAACAACAAAGCTTGGTACTGTGACAAAGACATCGCCATATGGCACCGTTGAACACCCATTTAACCCGGGTGAGTTGGCTATCGGCGCAAAGGGAACCTTCTTTGCTCGTACAGTCGATGCTGAGGTTATGCTTACAAAGGAGCTGCTTATTGAGGCTGCAAAGCATCGCGGAACTTCGGTGGTTGAGGCGCTTGTTAACTGTATGATTTTCAATAATAAGACACACGCTTCATTTGCTGCTGATAAGGCTACCCGCGCAGAGAATACTATTACGCTTCGTCATGGCGAGAAGATGCTCTTTGGTAAGGATATGAATCGAGGACTTGTGCTTGAGGGGCTCAAACTCAAGGTGGTAACCGTTGGCGAGGATGGATATACTATTGACGATATCCTTACTCATGACGCGCATTGTGAGGATACAACCCTGCACTGCATGCTCGCAGCTATGAAGTATCCAGAGTATCCGGTCGCTCTTGGTGTTATCCGCTCTGTAGATGCTCCATGCTATGACACGGAGGTGGCGGCTCAGGTTGAGAGCGTTAAGGCGGCCTCTAAGATTCAGTGTGTGGATGACCTATTAAATTCTGGCGAAACCTTTGTGCTATAGCTATTGGCTGTTAGCCATTAGCCATTGGCAAAGTAGACAAATAATTTAAGGAGTTTAGGGAAGTAATATCCTTAAACTCCTTAATTTCATTAACTTTCATAATTAGCCAATAGCCAACGGCTAAAGGCCAATAGCCAAATTATATCATCTCCTCGTAGCGGGCGATAGGGGCGAGGTCGAGTGTTGCCAGCTCGCCACGGAGGTATCGGTAGTAGCCAGCGACGGCAATCATCGCGGCGTTGTCGGTCGTAAACTTTAGCTCCGGCAGGAAGGTTCGCCAGTGGTGACGCTTGCCCTCAGCCTCAATACGTGCGCGAAGAGCTGAGTTTGCAGATACTCCACCTCCGAGGGCTATATCTCTGATACCAAACTCTTTAGCCGCCTTGACAAGCTTGTCGGCAAGGATGTCTACCACGGTGTGTAGCAGAGATGCACAGAGGTCGGCTTTATTCTTCTCAATAAAGTCCGGGTCTACGGCAACCTGGTCGCGTAGAGTGTATAGGAAAGAGGTTTTAAGTCCGGAGAAGGAGTAGTTGAAATCCTCAATGCGAGGCTTGGCGAACTTAAATGCGTTTTTATCACCCTCTTTTGCCAGTCGGTCAATCACTGGGCCGCCAGGGTAAGGGAGTCCCATCACCTTGGCGCACTTGTCCAGTGCTTCGCCGGCGGCATCGTCAATGGTTGTGCCGATAATCTCCATCTTATCAGGCGCATCGACCTTGACAATCTGCGTATGTCCGCCACTAACTAATAGACAGAGGAATGGGTACTCTGGGTGTGGAAGTTCTCTGTCTGGTAGGTCTACAAAGTGCGAGAGAATGTGTCCGTGCAGATGGTTTACCTCCACCATTGGGATGTTATTGGCGATAGATAGACCCTTGGCAAAGGATGTGCCGACCATTAGCGAGCCGAGCAGACCTGGGCCGCGGGTGAAGGCTATTGCGTCCACCTTGTCAATTGTGATACCAGCCTCTTTGAGAGCTGTGTCCACTACGGGAACGATATTCTGCTGATGTGCTCGAGAGGCGAGCTCTGGAATTACGCCGCCGTACTTCTCATGCACAGCCTGCGAGGCTATGACGCTTGATAGTAGTGTAGTGTTGTGCAAAACCGCTGCAGAGGTGTCGTCACACGAGGACTCAATGCCTAAAATTATTATATCATCCATTTTTGCAAAAAAATATGCGAGTATTTCAAAAAAATAGTACTATCTTTGTAAGTTATAAAATATAACTTAAGGATATTCCGTGCGCAAAGTTACGAAAATATTTACAAAGATAGTATCAACAGTGATTTTATTGTTGATACTGCTGCCGGTTGCCGGTACTCTGCTGCTCTCTATGCCGAGTATGCAGAACTGTGCTGTGCACTGGGCAACGAACTTTGCATCGGAGAAGTTGGGCACCAAAGTAAGTATTGACCATATTACCATCGGTATGCTCAATCGCGTCAAGGTGCGTGGCTTTTATGTAGAGGATATGGATGGCGATACACTCCTCTATGCACGTACGGTTAAGGCCATGATAGGTCCATTGGCGGGAATATCTGAGCAACTTACCATAGCATCTGCTCGTGTAGATAATGCAGTGCTGTATCTGCGTGAAACAGAGCGTGGTGAGATAAATATCAAAGAGGTGACCGACCGTTTGGTTAATCGTAATAAGAAAGAGAAGAAACCATTCCATCTTCTTATTCGCTCGATAGATGCAGATAGTGTTAATTTTAGGCTTGAGCGACTTGAAAAGAGAAATCCTGAGTTTGGTGTAGATTATATGGATATGCAGATGAATAATATCTCTGCACACCTTGATAACTTCTATGTAGATGGCGTTGCTGTGGGTGGCGATGTTACCAAACTAAATTTTGTAGAGCGCAGTGGCTTTGTGCTTGATAATATGTCTGCAACCTTCTTGGTAGATAAGGGTTTGGTCGCCCTCAAAGATGCAACTATTATAGCACACCAGTCGCAGGTAAATGTTCCATCATTTGCTATTACTGGCAAGGATTGGGAGTGTTATAAAGACTTTATCCGCAATGTCCGGCTGGATGTAGAGGTTAAAAATAGCTTTGTCAATAGTGACATGGTCGGCTATTTTGCACCAACATTGCTCGGTTGGGATACATCTATCCGCGATGTCGCTGCATCTATGCACGGCACGGTTGCCAATTTCAAAGGTCGTATTGATAACCTAACCCTTGAGGATGGTGGAAAGATTAAGGCTACTGCGACAGTCAAGGGTCTTGTTGATGTTGAGCGAACACGTTTTGATGTCAAGGTGCAGAATGTAGATGTTACAACGCCAGAGTTTGTCCGTCTGCTTGGAAATATCGCCCATCTTAAGGTGCCGGAGAAGATTCGCCCTTACATTGAGCGAACAGACCACCTAAATATCAAGGGTGACTTTAAGGGTCTAATCTCTTCGTTTGATGCCTCGGCGCTTGTTGCAATGCGTAGCGGTGGAACGCTTACGGCTCAGTGTGCTATGCGCACAGAGGATGATGGTCGTGATATTACGGCAGAGATGGTGGCGGATAATCTGAATATCTCACCACTCTTAGCTACTGACTCTCCACTTAATACATCATTTACTGTTAAGGCTGCTGCCGAATTTGGTGACGATGTGTCGATGGAGGCGAGTGGCAAGATAGGCTCTCTGCTTTTCAATGGCTACAACTACTCAAATATCGCCTTTGATGCATCTCATGATGACGATATGTCTGCGATAAATGTTGGAAGTACCGACCCAAGTCTTAAGGCACGTCTGCAGGCGGCAATGATGGCTATGAGTGATGGTACACCGGCATATAGTGCTGTGGCTCAGATAGAGAGGGCAGACCTTTCGGCTCTCAATATAAATCGTAGAGATAGCCTTGCTACTCTCTCGGCGACAATATCTATGGAGGCACATGGTAGGAATTTTGATACCATGAATGGCAAGGTGGATGTAGCAGATGCGGTTTATAATTATAACGATAAGCGACTGACCTCTGACCTCATTGAGCTTGTTGTAGATAGCAATGAGGATATTAGGCAGATAACCCTTAATTCGGACTTTGCGGATGCTCTATTTGAGAGCCGTTGCTCGTATAAGGATGTTGCATACTATCTCTCAACGCTTTTGGCTCGCTATCTGCCACAACTCTATGACTCAGATACACTCAATAAAATTGAGAGTAAGGAGGAGGTTATTAAGGATAATGTGGCGTTGCTGTCGGTAACAACAAAGGATATCTCCCCTCTGCTAAGCTGTTTTGTTGCGGGTGTTGAGGTGGCTCCAAGCTCTACGGTTAAGGTATATATGGACCCTGCTGCAAATAGGTTTGTTATGCGCGGCCGCTCGGAGTGTGTTGAGCGATATCCATATCTGGTCTCTAATGTCGAGATTGATGCGACCAATAGTGGCGACTCGCTTGTGATGAATGTCGGCTCATCGGAGTTGTGGGCGGGTGCTTTGCGACTTAATGACTTTAATCTACATGGAGGTGCTAAGGATAATGCCGTAGATCTTTATGGTCAGTTTGCGGATACTCTTAACAGTGTGCGTGGAAATATCGCTGCTAAGGCGTTAGTCTCGCGACGAAACGGTATGCGCCACCTGAGGGTTGATGTGCTTCCGTCGCGTGTAGGTAATAACGAAAATGTTTGGAGAATTTCATCGGCAGGTATCGATATGGACTCTACACGAGTCGATGTCCAAGATCTTCGTATCTATAACGCTCGTGAGGGGCAGGATTTGCTTATTGACGGCGTAGCATCACACTCAAAGACAGACTCACTGCACCTATACCTTAAGAACTTCTCACTTGCCCCGTTTGCACAGTTTGCCGAGCGTATAGGCTATCGTGTTGAGGGTAGAACCAATGGCTATGTAACAGTGCGTTCGGCACTTAAGGATACGCGTATAGAGGCAAATGTAAAGCTGGACTCTATTCACGTCAATGCTCTTCCGCTTCCAGATCTTAAGCTATCGTCGCGTTGGGATTTCGGCCGCTCACGAGCTAAACTCTCCGTGACTACTGCCGACAAGGGTAAGGAGGTGGCGCGTGGTTATCTCTTCCCTTCACAGTCTCGCTATTTTGCGCAGATACTTGTGGATGAGCTTGATATGTCGCTGCTCGACCCTCTGCTATCCGGGGTCATAAAGGATACGGGTGGTAAGGCAAAGGTTGAGCTTACTCTTACAGGTGAGAAGCGCGATGCGAGCCTTAATGGCGAGATTACAGTCTCAGATATGCGCACCACTCTTGACTATACAAGATGTACCTATACCGCCCCTTCGGCTCGAGTGGAGGTGCGAGATAATAGATTCTATCTGCGTAATGCCACAATATATGATAAGCATAAGCGTAGCGGTCTGCTGAGTATGGATTTGAGCCTTGACCACCTCTCAAATATTGAGTACTCTCTGCGTGCGCAGTTTGACAATATGCAGGTGCTCGGTACCACAAAGCGCGATAATGACATGTTCTACGGAACCATATTCGCCTCTGGAGATGTGAGTGTTAAGGGCGATAAGGCGGGTGTGAAGATGGATATTACAGCAAACACGGAGAATAACTCTAAGTTCTTCATGCCTCTTTCGGATAAGAGTAATATATCTTCTGCCGACTTTGTGACCTTTGCTAAGCCATCAGCCGCAGATACTACATCCTATCTTGTGCGTAAGAAGATGATGTTTGAGCGCCGACAGAAACAACGTACAGCATCTGGTGGCGGTATGGATATAAATATGTCGCTCGATGTGCGTGAAAATGCAGAGGCTCAGTTGGTTATTGACCCTACAGTGGGCGATATTATTAAGGGAACGGGTAATGGCTTGCTTAACTTGAGAATCAACCCTAGTTCAAATATCTTTGAGATGTATGGTCTCTATACCATTGACCAGGGTAGTTATCTGTTTACGCTGCAAAATATTATCAATAAGAAGTTTATTATTGAAAAGGGCTCTACGATACAGTGGACTGGCGAGCCGTTAGATGCATTGCTTAATATCGCAGCTGTCTATAAGATTAAGACCTCACTCCAGCCACTGCTTCAGGGTTATGTAGATACCTCGATACCAAATCGAGCTGTGCCGGTAAATTGTATTATCAACCTTACCGACCGACTCACAAAGCCTACTGTCGGCTTTGATGTTCAGGTGCCGAGTGCAGATGCGAGTATACAGACCGTTATTGCCAATGTGCTAAGTACTCCAGAGCGACGCTCGCAGCAGTTCCTCTATCTGCTGCTCTCCAACTCGTTCCTATCGGATTCGTCTACTCAGGCGACATCGTTTGGCGTCTCATCTGCGGCAGTAACTGGTTTTGAGCTGTTGTCAAATCAGTTGAGCAACTGGCTCTCATCGGATAATTTTAATATTGTGTTGCGTTACCGCCCAAAGACGGACCAGATGATGAGTGATGAGGTCGATTTTGGCTTCTCACAGGGCCTTATGGGAGATAGACTGTTGATTGAGGTTGAGGGTAACTACTTGGGCGATAAGTCGCAGGTTGTCAATGCATCATCATCCTTTACGGGTGAGGCGTATGTAACTTGGTTAATAGACCAGGCAGGAACACTGCGACTTAAGGGATTTACCCACACCATTGACCGCTTTGATGAGAATCAGGGTCTGCAGGAGACTGGTCTGGGTATCTACTTTAAGGAGGACTTTGATAACGGCAAGGATTTGAAAAATCGTGTGGCTAATAGATTCTCTCGTCGCCGCCGTAAGGAGGCACAAGAGCAGGCAGCAGTATCATTAGGTCTACGAGAGCGCGATAATGAGGCGATGGAGTCCATGATTGATGGCTTTGATGCTCCGCCAAAAGAGGATAATATGGATAATTTTGACTAACAAAAAATAATTAAAACTATGATGTTCAAACTTTTACAGGCCGCAGAGGTTGCCGAGCAGGTGACCGAGGCGGGACAGATGAGCCTCTGGCAGCTCTTTAATAGCGGAGGCTGGCTTATGTGGGTACTCCTAATGCTTGGAGGTGTTACAGTATTTATCTTTGTGGAGCGTTTTTTGGCGATTCGCAAGGCTTCTAAGGGTATGAATATGGGATTTATGAACCGTATTCGTGATGCTATCTCTGATGGTAATATCCAGGCAGCACTGGAGATGTGTCGCCGAAGCAACACTCCAATTGCTCGTATGGTTGAGAAGGGTATTGAGCGCCTTGGTCGTCCAATGGCTGATGTGCAGAATGCAATTGAAAATGTTGCCAACCTTGAGGTCTCTCGCCTTGAGAACGGTCTGCCGTTCCTTGCAACTATTGCCGGTGGTGCGCCGATGATTGGTTTCTTGGGTACTGTGCTGGGTATGGTGCAGACCTTTATGGATATGTCTGCTGCTGGTGGTACGGTCGATATGGCGCTACTCTCTGGAGGTATGTACGTGGCAATGATTACCACTGTTGGAGGTCTTATTGTCGGTATTCCGGCATACTTTGGCTACAACTACCTTGTGGCTGCTATTGAGCGCCTTGTATTCCGTATGGAGGCGAATTCAATAGCCTTTATGGATATTCTTAACCAACCTGTGCAGAAGTAGTTATGGCAATTAAAAGAGGATCTAAGGTAGATAAGTCTTTCTCCTCCTCGGCAATGACGGACTTGATGTTCTTGCTGCTGATTTTTATGATTATCGCAACAACGCTTATCAATCCGAATGCCCTGAAGTTGATGCTGCCAAAGAGTAGTAATCAGCTGAAGGATAAGGCTATAACTACCGTATCAATACAGAAGGCGGGTAGTGGTTATAACTACTATGTCGAGCTTGACCGTGTGCAGGGTATTCCTGGCGTTGAGGCGGCATTAAAGAGTCGCCTTGCAGGTCAGAGTGAGCCTACTGTCTCTCTACATTGTGACAAAACTGTCGCTGTAGACGAGGTGGTGAAGGTGATGAATATCGCCAAAGACAATGATTATAAACTTATCCTTGCAACCCAACCCTAATAGATGAGGTCAAGATACTACGCCATACTTGCCACCATTCTCTATGGTGTGGGCATTGCGCTTGCAATGCTCTATGGCGTTATCTATATAGAGCCTAAGCCAATCAAGGAGGCGGAGCTGTTCGTGGAGTTTATTGAGACGGTACCTGAGGTCTCTACAGAGTCTATGACCTCTCCTTCGCCAGATATGGCTGAGAAGCATCAAGTGGTAGCCGAGCAAGATAGCTCACAGCAGACCGAGGGTGCAGCGCCTAAGACGCAGACGGTAAATCCGCGAGCACTCTTTAAGATGAATCAGGGTGGTGTCGATAACGCTGAAAATAGCGGTAATCCATATGCGCAACAGTCCGAGGAGGATAGCTCTTCAGGTCGAGATTCCGGGCTAAATCCAGTAGGTACTGAGGCTTTAGATGAGGGATTGCAGGGGCGTGGACTTGTCGGAACACTGCCTATGCCGGCATACCCGGCGGGCAATAGAGGTGGTAAGGTTGTGGTGCGAGTGGCTGTAGATAGAGAGGGTAAAGTTACGGCTGCGACCTATGAGCCAAAGGGCTCAACAACCTCAGATTCATCACTCGTAGAGGCTGCAATTGAGGCTGCAAAACGCGCACGATTTACCGAAAGTGCCGCTTTTGTGCAAGGAGGTACTATTACATATATTTTCAAACTTAAGCAGTAAGAAGAATAATTATGAAGCGACTACTTTTTCTGTTACCTCTTCTATTTTTGAGCTTTTTAGCTCTGGCTCAAGATTGTAATCAGAACGGAATTTCGTTTGATAAGAGAGAGTATGACTTTGGAAGTGTGCCGAGAGAGAATAGAGATTACACTTGTACATTTGTGCTTGAAAATAAGACAGATAAGCCACTTGTATTGCTAAGTGTAAATACCTCGTGTTCGTGCCTAAAGGCTCGTTATTCGCGTCGTCCGCTTAAGGTTGGCGAGAAGAGTACGATTACCATGATTCTTGAGGCTTCAAAGATGGAAAAAGGACTTTTTCACCGTGTGGTAGAGGTGCATACAAATGCAGGAGTTGCACGGCTTGTTGTGCGAGGAATGAGCAAGTAAACAGCATCTAATGTTGACAAAAAAATAGAGCCACGTGGCTCTATTTTTTGTGCCTATTTCAGATATTAGGCATTAAGGTAAAATACAATTGCAACGAAGTGGCACGCAGCTGCAATGTTTATCATAAGATGCCAAACAAGGTGGTGGTATCTAAAGCCCTTCTTGGCGTAAAAATATGCACCCAATGTGTAGAAGATTCCACCTGCAGCGATTAGTATCAGTAGTGGTAGTGATGCGTTGCGAATAAAGAGCGGCATGAAGAACACAACTGTCCATCCCATTATCAAATAAATAGTCAAACTGATGGCTGGAATTGAACGCTTAGAGAGCGATTTGTAGAAGATGCCAAATAGCACCATTGTCCACTGAAGAACGACAATAAGAATACCTTGCCAACCGTTGATAACTGTCAGTGCAATAGGGGTATACGACCCTGCAATGGCGACATAAATCATGATATGATCAAGGATGTGAAATATCTCTTTATGTCGTGATTCCGGGTGCATGGCGTGGTAGAGTGTAGATGTCAAAAACATCATAAATATCGACAATACAAATATCGATACACCCACCGCTGATTCGATGTTATTTCCTATGGCGTGAGTGTACGCCCAGAGCGTTGCAAATGGTAGCGCAAGCAGTGTGAGAACCGCCATTGCGCCATGCGAAATAGTGTTAGCAATCTCCTCGCCAAAGGTGGGGATGTATGCAGTGATTTTTTTCATTTTCATGGCCTAAAAACTCTTTGAGTTTGCATAATTTTCTTCGCAAAAGTAGGCAATTTTTTGGTCAAATCAACACTTTTATCCCAACGGTAGAGAATTTTTTCCCTTCAGGATAGCAATTGCGACAAAAGGTTGTCTTTTTGGGATATTTTTTGGCGATAAAAATTTTTATTAGACTAGGTTTGAGAGAAAAAATGAGCGCAGGCAAATTTTTTTAAGAAAAAATGCAAAAATATTTGCAAATATGTTGGCTTTCTAAAAATAAATTTTTATTTTTGTATGAATTTAAGCAACCAATTTTTAATAAAACTTAATAATTAACCTATGAAAAGAGATTTACTTCTTGTTTCAAACGGTGTACGTAAGTTGGTGATGACAATCGTAACTATGTCATTACTAGTTTGTTGTGCGCTGTTTAGCCCTGCATCAGTGTATGCACAGGGTAAAGGGAAAGTGGTAACTGGTAAGGTTACTGATGCTCGAGGTCCGATGATCGGTGTGACCATTTCGGTCAAAGGTCTGGCGACTCGCGCAGCCCTGACGGATTTGGACGGTAACTACTCAATTGATGTTGCTGGCGTTGCTGATCCTGTCCTTGAGTTTACCTACGTTGGTTATCAGAGCCAGGAGGTGCCTGTTGGTGCTCGCGCTCAGATTAACGTGACTATGGTTGAGTCAACTCAGAAGATTGACGAGGTCGTGGTAACTGCGTTGGGTATTACTCGTGCTGAGAAGTCACTCGGTTACGCTGTCTCTAAGGTGTCAGGTGATGACATCGCACAGACCGTATCGGGTAACTGGCTTGACGGTATGAACGGTAAGGTTGCAGGTATGTCTTTCGAGTCTGCTGCTACAGGTCCTGCTGGTTCAGTCCGCGTAACTCTTCGTGGTGAGTCTTCACTCTCACACGACAACAATGAGGCTCTGTTCGTTGTGGACGGTGTGCCTCTCGGTAATGAGAAGACCGCTTCTGGTGGTGCCAACGACTCTGATGATGCTCCTATCGACTACGGTAACGGTGTGGGTGATCTTAACCCAGATGACATCGCTTCTGTATCAGTCCTTAAGGGTCCAGCTGCAACCGCTCTTTACGGTTCACGTGCACAGAACGGTGCGGTGATTATCACCACTAAGTCTGGTTCAAAGCAGAAGGGTATCGGCGTAAGCTATTCATTCTCAATGGTTGCTGAGCAGGCTTCTTACTGGCCAGAGCTTCAGGAGGATTATGGTGCTGGTTCGGCTTCTCTTACTACTTACGCTTCATTGGCTGGTAAGCAGTACTCTCCACAGGAGTACTTCTCATTCTGGAGCGTTTATGAGGGTTCAACTAAGGTTGCTGACCGTCTTTGGTCACGTAACATGTGGGGTCCTAAGTATGGCACTGACTTCGGTTATGGTACCGACGAGCGTGGCGTAGGTCTTACTTACATGTACCACTCTCTCGACTTTGACAAGCTCCGTAACGAGCGTACCGATAAGCCAGGCTCTATCGTTCTTGATACTTACAAGGATCCTTCTGGTGCAACTGTTTATGAGCCAGCTTCTACAAAGTTCTATACTCTTGTTCCATTCGAGGCTCAGGATTACTACAAGGGCTTCTATGAGACCGGCTTTACCTATAAAAATAATATATCGGTAAGCGGTAACAACGGTAAGGGTACTTCAGTTCGTGCTTCATTCCAGGATACACGTAACAACTGGATCGTTCCTAACATGGGTTACAACCAGGAGACTGTATCATTCTCTGTGAACAGTAAGCTTAACAAGGTTGTTACTTTCGCTGGTAAGGTTAACTACTACCGTAAGAAGTCTGATAACCTCCCAACTACAGGTTATAACAACGCTTCTCCAGTATACCAGTTGATGTGGAACTACCCTTCAGTAGACATCTCTTCTTTCTGGGATGAGTATAGCAGTGGCCGTATCTT
The DNA here is from genome assembly GCA_904502005.1 of uncultured Alistipes sp. Taxonomy (GTDB): domain Bacteria; phylum Bacteroidota; class Bacteroidia; order Bacteroidales; family Rikenellaceae; genus Alistipes. The sequence goes on along the minus strand of CAJGDC010000001.1, from coordinate 1,282 downwards.
CGAGGCTCTCGATGCTCGTACAGGTGGTGACTCAGCTTATTTGAACAACCTTATTAACTGTAACGGTACTTCACTTAACGTAAACAACCCATACTGGCTTGCATACGACTATCTGAACTCTCAGATTCGTGACCGTATCTATGGTAACATGCAGGTTACCTTCGCTATTACCAAGGACCTTAACTTCATGGTTCGCTCTGGTCTTGATATGTTCAATGACTACCGTACCTCTCGTAAGCCACAGTATGCAACCTCTTATGCTCAGGGTTGGTATCGTATCCAGAATATCTTCCGCTATGAGGTTAATACCGATTTCTTGCTCTCTTACAAGAAGCAGTTCAACCGTTTCCACCTCGGCGTAAACTTCGGTGGTAACAACATGGTTTACAACCACCGTAACCAGACCCTCACTGCAGAGAAGCTCTCTACACCAAACGTGTTCCAGATCTCTAACTCTGTAGACCGTCCAAAGGTAGCTTATACTCTTACTGAGAAGATGATCAACTCTCTCTATGGTATGATCTCTCTCAACTATAACGATACCTACTTCCTCGACTTTACAGCTCGTAACGACTGGTCTTCAGCTCTTGCTAAGGGTAACAACTCTTACTTCTACCCATCAGTATCAGCTGCAGTGCTTATCGACCAGGCTATCCCAGGTCTTCGTGACACAAACTGGTTGGATATGCTTAAGATTCGTGGTTCATGGGCAAACGTAGGTAACGATACCGGTGCTTACAAGATTACTGACTACTACACCAACTCTTCATACTCATCTTCTTATGTGCTTCCAGGTACTCTTAACAATCCACTCCTGAAGCCAGAGAACACTGAGTCATGGGAGATCGGTTTGGAGGCTCACTTCTTCAAGAAGCGTCTGAGCATCGACTTGGCTTACTACGATTCAAATACTACAAACCAGATTCTTTCTGTTCCTACAGACCAGATTACAGGTGCTACCTATAAGCTTATCAACGCAGGTAAGGTGAACAACCACGGTGTTGAGTTCAGCATCGGTGCAAAGCTTATTCAGAAGCGTCACTTCAGCTGGGACTTCAACTTCAACTGGTCACGTAACTGGAACCAGCTCGTTGAGCTTGCTCCAGGTGTAGAGCTCTATCAGCTTAACACCGGCTTTACTTCTGGTAACAACGTATTTATCTACGCTTACCCAGGTAAGGAGCTCGGTCGTGTATACGGTTATGGTTTCCAGCGTGCTCCTGAGGGTGCATACTACGTAGATCCAGTAACAGGCGAGACTGTTGATTGCGCTGGTCAGATT